>JAPPKM010000013.1 GCA_028874315.1 Chloroflexota bacterium | reverse complement strand
ATACCAACGTTTTCATGTATGCGATTGGACGGTCACACCCGCGTCGATCTCACGCGCAGAGTTTCTTCGATGAGTCAAGGCGCAACCGCAGGCCTCTAGTCACTTCAGCGGAGGTTGTCCAGGAATTGATGCATGTATATCTGCGGATGCGCAGGCCGCACACCCTGGACTCGGCGCTGGAGTTGGTCGCCGGCGCTAACGTTGAGGTGTGGCCACTGGAAGAGGCGGATGTGTTGCTGGCCCGCCAGCTGCATGTCCGGCATCCGACGCTGGAGGCGAGAGACCTTTGCCATTTGGCCAGCTGCCATCGGCGCGGGGTCCGAGAGATCATGACCTTCGACCGGGCCCTGGCCGCTGCAGCGGCGCGAACCTGAACGGGCGACGCAGCTCGACGACACCGAATCGGAACGAGCGATTGGGGTCAGGCGGATCGCGGTCCTAGCAGACGAGTGAGAAGAGGCTCCGTGAGGTGCCCTCGCGATACCATGGGCGGCGTCCCAGACTTCAAGCAGGTCCCTGTATTCGCATGACTTCGGAAGTTGCCAGCGGCGTGTCGGTTGCCACGTCGCCTCCGTATAGCCACCTGCAGGCGGTGCTGGCGGCGGGGGAGTTTGCGGTGACGTGCGAGTTGGGGCCGCCGCGGGCGCCGGATGCTTCGGACGTGCGGAAGAAGGTGGGAATCATCCGCGGGTTCGTGGATGCGGCCAGTTGCACGGATAACCAGGGCGCGGCGCTGAAGATGGCGAATTGGGGGGCGGCGCTGCTGTGCGCGCAGGGCGGGGTGGAGCCGATCATGCAGCTGTCGTGCCGCGATAGGAACCGGCTGGCGATCCAGTCGGACGTGATCGCGGCGCAGGCATTTGGCGTGCGTAACTTTATGTCAATTAGCGGCGACTCCCTGGTGTTGGGCGATCACCCGATGGCGAAGCCGGTGTTCGACCTGCAGGGGGTGCAGCTGGTGCGCCTGCTGCGGCGGCTGCGGGACGAGGGCAGGACGGCGGCGGGCGATCCGATCAAGGGTGACTTTGGCTATTTCATTGGGGGCGCGGCGAATCCGTTCGCCCCGCCGTACGGGTGGCGTCCGCTGCGGATGATCAAGAAGGCGGAGGCGGGGCAGGAGTTTGCGCTGACGCAGATGATCTTCAACGTGGAGCGGTTTGCGGACTGGATGTCGTACGTACGGGACGAGGGGCTGGACGAGCGGGTGCACATTTTTGCGGGGGTGGGTCCGCTGAAGTCGGCGCGGATGGCGGAGTTCATGAAGTTCAAGATCGCCGGCATGGAGGTTCCCGACGAGGTTGTGGAGCGGATGCGGGCGGCGAAGAAGCCGCGGACGGAGGGCGTGAAAATCTGCCTGGAGATCATCGAGCAGGTGCGGGAGATTCCAGGGGTTCACGGGGTGCACATCATGGCGATCGACTGGGAGCGCGCGGTGCCGCGGATCGTGAAGGCAGCGGGTTTGAAGCTGCCGCGGCCGGTTCCGGAGCCCTCGCTGGCGCCCGGTGTCCTCGAGCCAGCTTCCGCCGCCTGACCGTGACGGAATCCACGGGCGGCTCGTTGGCGGGGTTTTTGGACGCGCTGGGGTCGTCGGCGTCCACGCCCGGCGGTGGCGCGGGGGCGGCGGTGGCGCTGGGGATGGGGGCGGCGCTGGTGGCGATGACGGCGCGGTTGACGACGGGGCGGCGGCGGTTCCGGGCGGTGCAGGCGGACATGGAACGGGTGATCGAGCGTTGTGATGCGATTCGGGGTTCGGCGTTGGAGCTGGCGGAGGCAGACGCGGCGGCCTATGGAGACGTGATGGCGGCTTTCGGGTTGCCGCGCGGTTCGGCCGATGAGCGATCAAGCCGGCAAGCGGCGATTGCGGGCGCGTCGGAGCAGGCCAGCCGAGTGCCGTTGCGGGTGGCCGCGGCGGCGGCAGAGGTGATTGAACTGGCGGCGGAAACGGCGGTGAAGGGCAACCCGAACGTGATCAGCGACGCGGGGGCCGGGGCGGCGCTGGCGCGGACGGCGATTCGCATCTGCGAGATGAATGTGCAGGCGAACCTGGGATCTATTGGGGATGCGGCGGTATGTGACGAGCTGTCGGGTGAACTGGCCAAGGCGTTGGCGGCGCGGGATGCGGCTGACGGCGTGGTGGATGGCGTGCTGGGGAGCGGGTCGGCATGAGCAAGGCGGAGGTCTGGTCGGGTCGCGGGCCGGCGCGGGCGCTGCGGGCGGCTGTGAGCGAGCGAGTCGCAAAGCTGGAAGGCAACGGGCCGCTGGCGCTGCACATGATCCTGGTTGGTGACGATCCGTCGGCGCGGGGATATGCGCGGGCGGTTCAGCGCGGGTGCACGCGGGTGGGTGTGCAGGCGGTCATGGATGAAGTGCCGGGCGATTCGTCGACGGACGAGGTTGTGGACCGCGTGCAGGCACTGAATGCCGATGCCGGCGTGCATGGGATCCTGCTGGGGTTTCCGTTGGCGGGGCAGGTGGACGATGCCGCGATCGTGGATGCGATTGATCCAACTAAGGATGTGGACCGGCTGACGACGGCGGCGGTTGGCGAGCTGTTTGGCGGGCACACGTCGGTTGGGCCGGCGACGGCGGCGGCGGTGATCGAGTTGCTGGACTACTACGAGGAGCCCATCGAGGGACGAAGAGTCGTGGTGGTGGGGCGGAGCAACGTCGTGGGCAAGCCACTGTGGGCGATGCTGCTGGCGCGGAATGCGACGACGACGGTGTGTCACTCGCGGACGGTGGATCTGCCCGGAGTGACGTCACAGGCGGAGATCCTGGTGGCGGCGACCGGCAGTCCCGGGTTGATCGGGGCCGAGCACGTGGGAACAGGCGCCGTGGTGGTGGATGTCGGTACGACCTACCGGAACGGCGCGGTGCTGGGCGACGTGGACTTTGACGCCGTGGCCTCGCGCGCTCGGGCGGTAACGCCGGTGCCGGGCGGGATAGGGCCGATTACGAATTACTGCCTGATGCGGAATC
>JAPPKM010000068.1 GCA_028874315.1 Chloroflexota bacterium | reverse complement strand
GTAGGGAACAGGCTCGGGCATATCCGCAGGTTGCACGACAACCCGCGGATTTCGTCGTTCTTGAGGAGGATGGCGATGCCACGAGCAACACTGGGAATCCAAGTGCAGTCGCTTGAAGGCTGCGACGACCTGGAGCCGATCAACGCGGCCATCGCGCACATCCAGGCGGCCGGCTTCGAGTACGAAGTCGGGTCGCTGGAAACCACCATCGAAGGCGACGACGCCGCTGAACTGATGCAGGTCGCGATCGATGCGCACCGCGCGGCCATTGCCAAGGGCCCCGATGCGATCCAGACCAACATCCGCCTGCTGGAGCGTCCGACCGGCCTGCAGACCATGCGCGAGCGCGTCGCGCCCTTTCGCAGTCAGACCGCCGATTGAACATCCCTCGCGTCGCACGAATTGCCCCGGCCATAGCCGTGCTGGCGACGCTGGTTGGTGCCTGGGAGTTGGTTACTCGGCTGGCCGCCGTTCCCGAATGGCTACTGCCGAGTCCGACCGTGATCGTGGTTGAGTTCGTCGAGTCGCTCCCGCAGTTGGCGCCGCACACGGCCCGCACCCTGCTGGAAGCGGCCATCGGCTACGGCGCGGCCCTGCTGTTGGCGTTTCTGGTGGCTGCACTGATCGATCAGTCGGGCCTGGCCCGGCGCGCGCTGTCGCCGCTGTTGGTGACGTCGCAGACGATTCCCATCTTCGCGCTCGCGCCGTTGCTGGCCATCTGGTTCGGCTTCGGCATCACGCCCAAGATCCTGATCGTCGCCCTCGCCTGCTTCTTTCCCATCGCGGTCAGCCTGGCCGGGGGACTGCGCAACGCCGACCCGGACATGCAGGCACTGGTGCGCTCGATGGGCGGGAGCCGCCGGCAGGTATTCAGCAAGGTCAAGCTGCCGGCCGCGATTCCATCGCTGCTGAGCGGCATGAAGATCGCGGCGAGTTATAGCGTGATCGCGGCGGTGATCGGCGAGTGGGTCGGCGCCAGCCAGGGGCTTGGGCTGTACATGCTGCGCGCGTCGAGTTCCTTCCAGACCGCGCGCGTGTTCGCGGTCATCGCGGTCATTGCGGTGTTGAGTGTTGCCATGTTTTTAGCTGTCGATGTCGTGGGGCGCCGAGTCGCGCCCTGGATTTACGTTCGAACGGAGGAGGCCCAGACATGAGAATCACACGACGGCGCGCCCTGGGCGCGCTTGGTGCGGCGGCGGCGATTCCGCTGCTCAGCGCCTGCGGCGAAGCATCGTCCGGACCGGCGAGCGTGACCGTCATGCTCGACTGGGTGCCCAACACGAATCACACCGGGCTCTACGTGGCGCAGGCCAAGGGCTACTTCGCGGAAGAAGAGCTCGAGGTCACGATCGTCGAGCCGGGCACGGCTGGCGTCGAGGCCGCCGTAGGCTCCGGCGCGGCCAGTTTCGGCGTCAGCTACCAGGAGGCCGTCACGCTGGCGCGCGTGGAAGACGTGCCGGTGGTTTCCGTCGCGGCGGTCATCCAGCACAACAGCTCCGGATTCGCCTCGCCGGTTGATCGGCGCATTCGCCGGCCCAAGGACTTTGAGGGGAAGAAGTACGGAGCCTTCGGCTCAGACGTCGAGCGCCAGGTGCTGACCTCGCTGATGGAGTGTGACGGCGGCGACGTGAACGCGATCGAGTTCGTGGACATCGGCTTCACCGACCCGTTCGTGGCCTGGGAACGCGGCGACGTTGACTTCGTCTGGATCTTCGAGGGTTGGACCGGCATTGAGGCACAGCTGCGAGGCGTTGAGTTGAACTTCGTCCGAATGGTGGACCTCGACTGCGTGCCCGACTACTACACACCGGTATACGTCACCGGCGAGCAGTTGATTGCCGACCGACCGGATGTCGTAAAGCGCTGGACCAGGGCGCTGAAGCGTGGCTACGAGTACGCGATCAAGTACCCCGAGGATGCGGCGGAGATTCTGATCGCGAACGCCGAGGGCATCAACGCCGACCTGGTGCGCTTGAGCCAGCCGTGGTTGAGCGCCCGCTACGCCGAGGGGGCGGACCGCTGGGGAGATCAATCGCAAGCAGTGTGGGATGCCTACTCGCGCTGGATGGTTGACCGCGGCCTGCAATCCAGAGTGATCAACACCGAGGACGCCATGGACAACAGCTTCATCCGGAGCAGCTAGCTTCGCATGCCAGCCGCCGGACCGCCGGTCTTGCGGCTGGCCGGCGTATCCAAGGCGTACCCGGTCAGCGGCGGGCCGCCTGTCCAGGCGTTGCGGGACGTCAGCCTGGAGGTCGGCCGCCGCGAGTTCGTCTCGCTGGTCGGTCCCAGCGGCTGCGGCAAGAGCACGCTGCTGGGACTAATCGCGGGCCTGGAGACGCCGACGGACGGGGACATCGAGATCGCGGCGCAGGCGGATGGCACTCTCGGGCAGGTGGCGTTTATGCCGCAGCGCGATCTGCTGCTGCCCTGGCGCTCCCTGCTCGACAACGCGACGTTGGGCGCTGAAGTCGGCGGCGGCGACCGCGCGGCGGCGCGCGAGCGTGCGCGTACTTTGCTCCCGGAGTTCGGCCTTGAGGGTTTTGCCGACGCGCTGCCGCACACCCTCTCGGGCGGCATGCGGCAACGCGCGGCTCTACTGCGCACTGTCCTGCTCGAGCGCGAGATCCTGCTGCTGGATGAGCCGTTTGGCGCCCTCGATGCGCTGACGCGCGCCGCACTCCAGGAATGGCTGCTCGATATCTGGGAACGCCTGCAGGCGTCCGTGCTGTTCGTCACCCACGACGTCGAAGAAGCCCTCTGGCTCTCGGACCGCGTCTACGTGATGACCCGACGCCCGGGCAGCATTCAGCTTGATATGTCCGTCGGCCTGCCCAGGCCCCGCACGCGTGCCGTGCGCGGCACGCCGGAGTTTGCCGCCCTCAAGCAGCGTCTCTTGGACGCCTTGCTGGCTGACACGTCCTAGCGCCAGATTGGCATCATGGCCGCCACTCGCATCGACGGAGTCGGAGCCATGAAGCCGAAC
>JAPPKM010000087.1 GCA_028874315.1 Chloroflexota bacterium | reverse complement strand
GGTCCGCCTGCGAGGCGAGCCACCATACGGCGATGTCGAGGCACGCCGTCTTGCCCAGCCCGGTCGGGACGCCGACCTCCTCCGGCCACGACTCGGCGTTGGCTACGTGATCGGCGAGCCGCGATTGCCACGGAAACGGATCCCGCCCATTGATGGCCCGATAGAACAGCGGGAACGGTGGCGTGTCTGGAAGGACGGGCCGCTCAGCCATCGCGTTCATCGCCGTCCTCAACGGGGACACACAGCCCCATGCCGCGTTGCCGGCCCGCGCCGATCACCACCGGTCCGCGCACCGGTTCGGCGAACCACAGGGCGATGTGCGAGTAGGGCAGCCCCGTTCGACCGGGCCGGTTCACTTCGACCGGAGCGAGGTCGACCGCACCAGGCGCCAGAGGAGAGCGCGCCGACCGGAACCGGACCGGCTCAGGCAGCCCCGCATGCCTGCACCAGCGCGACACTTCATACAGGTCGAGGCGACCGCGGCGCTCGTGCAGCGCAGGAAAAGCGGTGATCCAGCAACGCGCCGGCCGCGTCCAGCGCCTGGGGTCCGCGGCGCGCGGCCGCTTCTCGTCGTCGCGCGGCGCCACAGCCACGTCGATTCCGCGCCCCGTCAGGCGCCGTACCGCAAAGGCTGCGTCGCGAATGCGCTGGCGCATCACGGTGTCGCAGCCGGGGGGGAGCCAGAGCGCCAAGCCATGGATGCGGCCGCGGGAACGCCTGAAACCCACGTCGGGCAAGGCCAGAAAACGAGCCAGTTCGTATCCGTCGCCCTTGAACCCGTGCCCATGCAGAATTGACGGCGGTTCTCCGTGGATGGCCTGATGACGGCTCAACACCGCCTGCTTGAACAACGTGGTGATTGGTGTGACTCGTCGTCCCGAGAGCGGAGCGCCGAGACGCAGCCAAGCGGCGACCATACCGGTGTCGTTCGGTGCCGGCGTGACTGGTGACCGGTAGCGGACTTGATGGCGAAGTGCCGGAAACTGGGCGCGCGCCACGCGCGCGCCATGGTCCACCCATTGGTCATACATGGTGTCCAGGATGTGCACGTCACCGGCCGCGGGGACGTTGACCTCCAGGGTGCCTCCGGTGTCAGGGCGGAACACTTCCTCTGCCGCCTCGACCTCGGGCATGGCCGCTCGCACACGCAGGCGGACCGGCGAGTCGGCGGTGCCGAGATACCCCACGCGGGCTGCGCGACGCCGAAGAGCGTCGGCCATTCGTTGCGGCACCTCGGCGTCCCATGCGTACGTGACGAAGGGATGACGGGCCGACACGCGCACGCCCGGGCGCACCTGCATGCCGCGGCGCCCGACGTACTCCTGGTGGGTCGACTGCTCTGCGTTGCCCTTGTGAAAGACCACATAGCGGGGCTGGAGGACCTGATGCCACGGTTGGGCGTGGGCGTGGATGTCTGGCGCCGGAAGCCGTTCGAACCACTCCAGCTCGGAGCCGTCGGTAACCCGGCACCGATCCCGAGTGCCGTCGGCGGCAACCAGTGCGGCGAGCAACCGGGAGGGAGCGGGAGGCCACTCGCCGCGCGTCAGGCTGGCGGTGTTGGCGGTGCCATCCGGGTCCGCACGATACGTGCCCTGCAGCAGCTCTACCGTGATGGCGAGCATCAGTCGTGGAGATCCGGCCAAGTTGCCCGGATCGCCTTGCTCAGGTTCTCCTTGGGGGTGAGCATCACCGGTTCCCTGTCCCAACCGTCCATCCGCACGCCGACCGAGGAAGCGTGTATCGCGGCGCTTCGCAGCCGCGCAAGCGACTCTTCCACGTCTCCGAGTGCGCACGGCTCGTCGCCGTTGGGTCCGAGCCATGTTGGCTGGACGACTCCGGGGCGCAGTTCCGCGCCTGACCGGAGCGCGAATCCCCGTCCGAACGCGAGTTGATGGGCGTGCAGGCCCAGCGCCACGAGCAGTGCGCGGGCGGCTGGGTCCGCCTCAGCCGAATGGCTCGAGCCAAGGCTGATCCGGCGCAGTTGAGCAAAGGAGAGCGTGACCCGCTGGGTGACGCGTGCGAACGAAACCGCGGCCGCGGTTGCCTCGTCGCCCATGAATGGCACCTGACCATGCCCCATCTCGGACAGCCTGTCCTTCTTGCCTCCCTCCACCTTCGCGCCGGTACCGATGGTCCACTCCATCCGGTCATCAGGGTTCGACGTGACGGTCTCGTCGGTGCTGAGATTGAGCGCATCGCCCTTGAGGCCGAGTACCCTGGTTTCGGTGGCGGCCGGATTCCAGCCGACGATCTCCGACACCCAGGAGCGCGCGTGCTTGGTGTTCTGGCGCTTCTTGCCCAAGTGCGACTGCCAGAATCCGTACAGGAGTGCCTGCGGGAACCAGGCCATCAGCGGGCCGCAGGTCTGCGGGGTCGCTCCGAAAATCTCCCGGCCGAGTTCGGTGCGGCTGAAGTCGTCGTCGCCGAGGCGCGCGTCGCGCAGATAGGCATCGGCATTGCGGTGCGGGAACTCCAGGCTCGACAGCCGCCGGGGCAGGTGTACGGGCAGGCTGCCCACGCCGGCAAGGTCGAGCACCAGTTCCGGCACCTTGACCGACGACCGATGCCGCCGGATCGCCTCTTCGAGCCGGTTGGCCTGCGAGGGCACGTTGTCGATCACGATCACCGGCGTGGGCTCTTCGTCGGCTGGTGAAGCCCAGCGGCGGTCCATCTGGTACGTTCCGCCCTCATATACCGCCGGTTTCACCGTACCCCCGGGACCGGACAAAGGCTCCAACTCGGTATCGATTCGAATGCCGTCGTCGAACGAGTCGTCCGCACACGCCGCGAGCAGCGACTCAAGGGTAATCTGCTTGGCCATACGGCCACCTCCGTTCATATCCGTACTGCATGTATTACATCGGCTCAGCTTCAGGCCCGCATAAGTGTCGCCGGGACTATCGGGCCCGGCCTTCGTTGAACGGAGTGCGCCGGCTACCGAGCGTGCGTGCCGGCGGCTTGCAGGTATTCCAGGCTCTGGTGGCGGAAGTAGGTGTTGTACAGC
>JAPPKM010000164.1 GCA_028874315.1 Chloroflexota bacterium | reverse complement strand
GGGGGCCCCCCCCCCCCCCCGCCCCGCCGCCCCCCCCCCCCCGGGGCGGCGGCGCCCCGCCCCGCCCCCGGCGCCCCCGCCCCCCCCCCCCCCCCACGGGTCGTTTAAGGGCGAGCCACTGTGCTGCCGAAAGTCGGACCTGAACCGTCGCTGCGATAGGCTCCGCGTGCTGACTCCGCCGAGAGCGCGTCTGGCCGTCGAGCGGCCGCAGCGCCCGGAGCGGTCCTTCGGGAGCAAACCGGCATGAGCTTCAAAGTCGGGATCATCGGGCATACGGGGCGAGGCAACTACGGTCACTATCTCGACATGGCCTTCGTCGGAGTCGAGGGCGCGGATATCGCGGCCCTGGCCGACCCGGACGACGACGGCCGGGCTGAAGCGGCCGAGAAGACCGGCGCCCGCACGGCCTACGCGGATTACCGCGAGATGCTGAGCGTTGAGAAGCCCGACATCGCCGTGGTGGCCTCGCGGGAAGTCGGCGATCACCGCGACCTGGTCATTGACGCTGCCCGGGCCGGCGCAAACGTCTACCTGGAAAAGCCCGTGGCTACCGCGCCCGAGGACGTGGACGCCATGCAGGCCGCCTGCGACGAGTCATCGGTCATGTGCGTGGTCGCCCATCCCTGGCGCGGCCATCCGCCGATCCAGCGCGTGGCGATTCCCCTCATCAAGTCAGGACGCATTGGCGAACCCCGCCTGGTTCGCGTGTTCGGCAAGGACGGCGAGAAGGGCGGGAACGAGATGTTCCTGGACCTGTACCCCCACTTCTTCGACTTCCTCTGGCAGGTCTTCGGCGTCCCCCTGTGGTGCAGCGCCCACCTGACCCAGGATGGCCGCACCTGCGAGCAATCCGACCTCCGGCCTGGCTGGGAAGGCATGGGGCTGGTGGCCGGCAACGGTCTCAAGGCCTACTACTGCTTCGAGGGCGGCGTCGCGGCCGACTTCGAGTCCTACCAGGGCGACGGCGCCTCGGATCCCTACCGCGTCGACATCTACGGTACCGAGGGCACAATCTCCCTACCCGGGCCTATGGGACGCGGACCCGACATCTACTGGCACCCCCGCGCCAACCCGGAGTTGATCGACGACGGCTGGGAAGTCATCCCCGCCGAGCCGCCGCCCGACCGCCACAAGTGGCTGAGGGCGCACAAGCGCATGGCCCGCTCGATGATGGACATGCTGGAGGGCAGGGAGCCCGAGTGGGACCTGGTGCAGCTGCCCAACGCAAAGCTCTACCTGGAGATGGCCCTGCTGGCCCACGCCTCGCACATGCAGGGGGCGCGGGTCGGCTTGCCGTTGCCCGACGGTAAGAATCCCTTCGACCACTGGACGGCGTGAGCACCCGCTCGCGGCAAGCGTCCCTCCTCCGTCTGCGATGATGCCGTCCGAACCGGTCGGCGGCCCGTGCGGCACCCGCCTGGCGCGCTGATCTCTCGCAGGGGGTAGAGAAATGTCAGCCAGCGATCTTCCGGCCTTTCGCATTGGCGTCGTTGGATGCGGTGGGATCAGTTCCCGCCACGGTCGCGCGGGCCTTGAATCCGAGAAGCTCCAGCTCGTCGCCTGCTGCGACATCCGCGAATCCGTGGCCCGCGAGTGGGCAGAGACTTACGACTGCGAGGCCTGGTACACCGACTACGAGGAGATGATCCGGGACCAGGATCTGGACGGTGTGGTCCTGGCCACCTGGCCCAACCAGCACCGCGAACAGGTCGAGCGTTGCCTCAACGCCGGCGCCCGCAACATCCTCAGCGAAAAGTCGCTGACCGCCGACGGACAGGAAGCGCTGGAGCTGGCGCAACTGGTTGAATCGGCCGGCGCGTACCTGATGGAAGGCTTCATGTACCGCCATCACCCGTTCGTAGCCGAACTGGAGCGCCAGGTGGCCGCCGGAACCATTGGCGAGATCGACTCGGTCAGCTCCAAGTTCAGCACCCTCGATTACGAAGAGGAGAGCCCCGACGATCCCAACCGCAACTGGCGCCGCGACCCCGAGCGACTGGGCGGCTCACCCTGGGATATCACCTGCTACGCCATCAACGCCGTCAACCACTTTGCTTCGATGGGGGCGGGTGGACGCGGCACCGGCAAGGGGTCGAACCCCGATGGAACGCTCGGTTCCGACGCGAAGAGCCTCGTCGCCGCCAGGCCGACCCGCGTTTGGTCGGTCGGGAGCATCAGCCAGGTCTACGGCACCCTGAATCGCCAGTTCGGCCTGATCGAATACGACAGCGGCTGCGTCGGCTACGTGGAAGGCAGCCGCCAAGCCCACATCAGCGAGGAGTTGCACATCGCCGGCCGCGAAGGCCGCCTCCTCATCCGCCGCGCCTGGCGGCCCCACGCCGAGCCGGTGATCGAGCACCAGTACGGCAGCGGCGAATGGCGGGAAATCCCCGTCTCGGGCGCCGAGATGTACCGGCTGCAGATGGAGAACTTCGCGGACGTGGCGCAGGGCGTCGCCGAGCCGGTCATGCCGCTGATCCAGACTGTCGTGAACATGTACACCATCGAGGCCACCGTCACCAGCCAGCTCGAGGATCGACTCGTGGACCTCGAACTCCCGGCCAGCCTCTTCGAAGAGTCCGAATAGCCTGCGAGCAGGCTTGACTGTCGAGTCAAGCACCAGGGCGGCCGCTACTGGCCCATCGTCACCGACGGCACGGCTCGCGAGCCCCGATGTTTCACGTGAAACATCGAGGCGAAGATCCGACAGGTCCGACTGCGCAGGAGTACAGAGCCTCGGCGAGTTGACCGAGACGGTTCCGTGCGACGCGCCGCGTTCTGCGATGATGCTCGTCGAACCGGTCGGCGCCCTGCGCGGCACCCGTCGGGAGCGCTGATCTCTCAGGGGGATGGAGAAATGTCAGCCAGCGATCTCCCGGCCTTTCGCATTGGGCTGGTTGGATGCGGCGGGATCAGTAACAGCCACGGTCGCGCGGGACTGGCGTCCGACAAGCTCCAGCTCGTCGCCTGCTGCGACATCCGTGAATCCGTGGCCCGGGAATGGGCCGAGACCT
>JAPPKM010000052.1 GCA_028874315.1 Chloroflexota bacterium | reverse complement strand
GCACGGTTCAGATCATCGACTCGAAGGTACGGCTGCCACTCTCCAGCTTCGGGCTCTGGGCGCGCGACAGCCGGAAACAGGTTGCTCTGGTGGGCGGGTGCGGCTACGACCTTGCCGCGCACGCCAAGCCCTCCCGGGGATCCCTGTACATCAACCGATCCCCGATGACGCCAATCTGCCGCATGGCTTCAGTGTCGCGCCTCGATCCCATTTCTGGCTAGCGGAAGAAGCGGAGGATGATGTTGATGAGGATGGTGAGGATAAGGCTGAGGATGAGCATGGAGGCGAGGGGGAAGAAGAAGGCGAAGCGTTCGCGTTCGATGGCGATGTCGCCGGGGAGACGACCGAAGAAGGGGATCTGACCGAGGAGGACGAGGAGGACGCCGGCGGCGAGGAGCAGGCCCCCGAGGATGATGAGCAGGCGGCCGAGGCCGCCGACGTTGAAGCCGCCGTCCATGGGTCCATGGTAGGGCTTCGATTGCTGTGACCCGTAGGCCGGTGTGGAACGATGCGCGGGGATCGGCCGACAGCGAACGGACGCGGGCGATGGGCGCTGAACCCAGGGCGACGAAGCAGACGGACGTGGCGGTGATTGGGGGGACGCCGGCGGGGGTGGCGGCGGCGATCGTGGCGGCGCGCGACGGATTGGACGTGGTGCTGGTGGAGCCATCGCGGCACCTGGGCGGGCTGATGACGAGCGGGCTGGGGGCGACGGATATCCGGCCGAACGAGTCGGTGGGCGGGATTTTCCGGCGGTTCGTGGGGATGGTGCGCGAGCACTACGTGTCGACATACGGCGAAGACTCCGAGCAGGTTCGCGACTGCAATGGGGGCTACCGGTTCGAGCCTTCGGTGGCGGAGCGGCTGCTAGAGGCGCTGGTTGCGGAACAGGAGCGGCTAGAGGTGTGGCGGGGCTGGCGGCTGGCGTGGGAGGGCGGAGCGTCGATGCCGGAGGGTGGGCGCTGGCTGGTGGAGACGGAGCCGGGGGCGGATGTCAGCCGAATTGATGAGACGCCGGAGCGGCGGGTGAGGGCGGTGACGCTGGCGGCGGTGGACCTGCAAGGCATGGCGACGGGCGAGCAGGTACGGCTGGAGGCGCGGGTGTTCGTGGACGCGACCTATGAGGGGGACGTGGCGCTGGGGGCGGGGGCGGCGTACCGGCTCGGGCGCGAGGGCCGGGAGGAGTTGGGCGAATCGCATGCGGGGGTGGTGTACCAGGACTTTCACGACCGGAGGACGTTTCCGGGGTCCACGGGAGCGGCGGACCGGCGGATCCAGGCGTATAACTACCGGCTGTGCCTGACGGACGATCCAGAGAACCGGCGTGCCATTGAACGGCCGGCGGGCTATGAACGGACGCCATTTCTGCCGCTGATCGACGACGTGCGGAGCCGGCGGATGCCGGGGTTCTGGGGTCCGCGGGGCGGAACGGCGGTGCTGAACTTCGTGCCGATGCCGAACCGGAAGTCGGATGCCAACAATCACCACTATTGCTTCACGTCCAGCGACTGGGCCGAGGCGAACTTCGACTATCCGGAGGCGGGGCCGGAGCGCCGGCTGGAGATCGCGGCGGCGCATCGTGCGTATACCGAGGGGCTGGTGTGGTTCTGTCAGAACGACGAGGAGCTGCCGGCGGACTTCAGGGACGCGGCGCGGGAGTGGGGGCTGGCGGCGGACGAGTTCCAGGACAACGGCGGGTTTCCGCGGCAGATGTACGTGCGCGAGGGCTGCCGGATCCTGGGCGGCTACCTGTTCAGCGCCGGCGACGCGCTGCTGGACAGCTCAGGCGGTCGCTCGCCCATTCATTGGGACAGCGTGGCGTCGGGCGGGTACCAGATCGACTCGCACGCGACGCGGCAGCGGGAAGACGTGGAGCTTGAAGATTCCGAGGAGTTGGATGGGCGGCAGGTGGCGCTGGAGGGGTTCATCGGGCTGCACGAGGAGACCGTGCCGTACCAGATTCCGTATCGGGTGATGGTTCCGGAGGGCATTGATGGGCTGCTGCTGCCGGTGGCGGTGTCGGCCAGCCACCTGGGGTACGGGACGATTCGCATGGAGCCGGTGCGGATGGCGCTGGGGGAGGCGGCGGGGACGGCGGCGGCGCTGGCGCTGGAGCGCGGCATGCGAGTGCGGGACGTGGCGCGCGGGGCATTGCAGCGGGCGCTGTTGGCTGGCGGGCAGGTGGTTACCTACTTCGAGGACATTGCGCCGGCCAGGTTCGCGGGATTCGAGCAGCAGGCACCGGATCTGTCGGAGGCGGCGCAGTTCTGGGGGGCGCGGGGGTTCTTCACCCATTACGCCGCTCGGCCGGACGAACTGCTGACCCAGGGCGAGGCTCAGCGATGGGCGTGGCTGGCGCGGCGGGCGGTTGATCCGTGGCGGCCGGTGGAGGTCGACGCGAGGCTGTTCGAGGATCAGACGCCGTGCAACTGGTCGGCGTTCATGGCCATGGTGCGCGAGTGTATGGCCAACCCCTCGCCGCTGCGGGTGTCGATGGGAGGGTTGCCGGACGTCTCGGCGCCGGAGCAGCCAGAGGCGACGATCAGGCGCGGCGAAGCTTGCCGGTTTCTCGACCGGCTGTATGGCGAACTGGTGTAGGCGACGCCGACTCGACCGGGCCTTAGAACCCGATGTTGCGGAGGATGCGGCGGAAGAAGCCGACGTGTTCGCCTTCGCGGAAGGTGAGGACGTGGACGTCGCTCCCGGACCAGACGGCCTGGGCGCTGTGGGCTTCCAGGAACTTGGGGTTCCGCGGATCCTCGCGAATCTGCACCATCTGCGAGGCGCCGGGACGCACGTTGAACTCGAGCTCGCTGCCGACGAGGTCGTCGACCGGGACGGTGAACAGCTCGGCGGCCGCCGGGTTGGCAAAGAGCACTTTGCGGGTGGAGTCGGCCACGATGACGCCATCGGGCTGGTTCATGACGATGTCCGAAAAGCCGGGCTCTTCGGCCACCAGGGTGCGGATGCGCTCTTCGGCGGTGTCGGAGCGGCGTTGCCGCTCAATGGCGTAGCGGATGGTGCGGCGGAGCCGTTCTTCCGAGAATTCGCCCTTGACCAGGTAGTCCTGGGCGCCCTCGGCGACGGCCTCGGTGGCCACGGCTTCGTCGCCGAGTCCCGACAGGATGACGATGGGCACGCCGCCGGCGCCTTCCTGGGCGGCCGTGAAGGTTTCAAGACCCTGGGTTTCGCCGAGGCCGAGGTCCAACAGGATGACCGACGGCGAGTAGTCGGCGATGGCGTCGAGTCCGCTGTCGAGCCTGGCGAAGCTCTGGACTTCGTACTGCACGTCGCCGGTCGGGACGAGCATCTCTTCGAGCAACCGAACATCGCCGGGGTTGTCCTCGATGACCAGAATGCGGAGCGTTTGCGCGGTCATTGCTTCCCTCCCAGCGAGGGCCGCTGCGTTGCGGCCTCGATCGTTCAATGTCGAAGTGTGCCCAAACTGTAACAATTGCGGCGGTGCTCCCGTGCAGGTGGGGACGACAGGCATTCGAAGTGCGAGCGAAGGACCGAGCCCGCAGGGGCGACACGTCGTGACTGACCCGGGTTCGCCACGCAATGGGTCGGAGATTGACCTGACGCAGATTTCGGTTGAGTTTGCGCCGCTGCTGGCTCAGATCGGGCGAATCATGACGTCGTCGGAGGATATCGACGAGGTCTACGACCGCTTTACCGAGGCCGTGACTTCGGTTATTCCGGCCGACCGGCTGTCGATCGTGGTTATCGATAGCGACGCCTGGCAGTCCAAGGCTCGCTACTACGCCGGGATCGACGTGCCGCTGGCCACCCTGGACGCCTGGCGGCCACTGGACGGGCAGGTGATCGAGACGGTCGTGCGGAGCCAGCAGCCGCAGATCGTGGACGAGAGCAATGTCGCCGTGGTCCTGGCCCAGTCGCCGCGTCTGCAGGACGGCATCGCGGCCGGCCTGCGGACCTGGATGGACGTTCCCGTAATCCTGGAGCAGACGGTGGTTGCGGTGATGCGGTTCATGTCGAGCACGCTGGACGCCTACGACGCGCGCGATCAGGAACTGGCGGTGCTGATCGCCGCACAGGTCGCGGGCGCGGTGGCGAATGCGCAGTCGATCGAGTCGCTGCTGGCGACGCAGGCCGAGCTGGCACGGTCGAACGCCGAACTGGAGCAGTTTGCCTACGTGGCCTCGCACGACCTGCAGGAACCGCTGCGGATGGTGGCCAGCTATGTGGGGTTACTGGAACGGCGCTATCGGGGCCGGCTGGACTCGGACGCGGACGACTTCATCGAGTTCGCGGTGGACGGGGCGCGGCGAATGCAGGCCCTGTTGAACGGGCTGCTGGACCTTTCGCGCGTTGGCACGCGCGGGCGCGAAATGGAGCCAACCGAGAGCGAAGCGGCGCTGCGGGACGCGCTGATCAACCTGGAGCAGGCCATCGACGACGCAGGCGCGGAGGTCAGGCACGAAGCACTGCCGGCGGTGCTGGGCGACCGGATGCAATTGACGCAACTGTTTCAGAACCTGGTGAGCAACGCGGTCAAGTTCAACACGAGTCGTAAGCCGCGGGTGGACGTGACGGCGCAGCGCGCGGGTTCGATGTGGGAGCTTGCGGTTGCGGACAACGGAATCGGCATCGATCCGGCGCACTTCGACCGGATATTCCAAGTGTTTCAGCGATTGCACACGCGGGACGTGTACGAGGGCACGGGTATTGGGCTGTCCGTTTGCCGGAAGATCGTGGAGCGTCACGGGGGCACGATCCGGCCGGAGTCGGCCAAGGGCCAGGGCACGACGTTTCGGTTTACCCTAAAGGCCGTTGAGGCGGCGACCGCCGAACGTTGAGTCGCGCCGGCTCGACCGGTGTGCGCGGCAGGCCGTTCGGCAGCGACGTATGTATAGCGCTACGCGAAAGGAGGCCGAGGTGGCCCAGGACAGCGGGGCTCCGATCGAGATCCTGCTGGTGGAGGACAATCCGGGCGACGTGCGCCTGACGCAGGAGGCGGTTCGCGAGGCCAAAATTCGCAATACGCTGAACGTGGTCAACGACGGCGAGCAGGCGATCGCCTACGTGCGCCGGCAAGGCGCCTATGCCGACAGGCCCAGGCCCGACCTGATCCTGCTGGACCTGAATCTGCCCAGAAAGGACGGGCGCGAGGTCTTACAGGACCTGAAGTCGGATCCCGATCTTCACCGGATTCCAGTGGTTGTGCTGACCAGTTCGGCGGCCGAGCAGGACATCCTGCGCACCTACGACCTGTACGCCAATGCCTACGTGACGAAGCCGGTGGACCTGGAGCAGTTCATGCGCGTGGTGTCGTCGATCCAGGATTTCTGGCTGAATATTGTGAAGCTGCCGCCTGAGTAGTGTGAGGCGGGCGATCAGGCGCCGGCCGCGGTGAGCACGCACGACGCGGCCGGAGGGGTCTACGACGACCTGGAACTTCCGTGCGGCACGTGGCGACCGTATACCGCAGTCCAGATGGTGATGACGGTGGACGGGGCGATCAAAGGGCCGACGGACGACTACTGGCCGATCAGCCTGGACGCGGACCAGCGGACGTTTCGGAGGTTTCGGACGAAGTTTGACGCGGTGCTGCACGGGGCGCACACGCTGGGGATGCGGATCGACCGCTACATGTGGAGCGCCGAACAGCGGCGCGAGCGGCGACGACGGGATCTACACGAGCCGCCGCTATTCATTGTGGTTTCGAACTCGGGAACGATCGATCCGAGTGACCGGGTCTTTCAGCGCCGGACCTATCCGATTGCACCGCTGGTGGTGGTGCCGGAATCCGCCGAAATCACAGCGGGACTAGCCGAGGTTGCCGAGATCGTGCGGGTCGGCACGGACAGCGTCGACTTGATCGGCCTGATGCGGTACCTGGTGGACGAGCGCGGCGTGCGACGGCTGGTGTGCGAGGGCGGGGCAATCCTGAACTATCACATGCTGACTGGCGGGCTGGTGGATGAGTTCTTCATCACGGTAACGCCGTCGATTATCGGGGAGCCGAGGCCGCGAACGGCGGTGGAGGGTTCGGCGGCACTGCCGAGCGACCAGTTGCAGCGACTGGAGCTGCTGAGCACCATCTCGCGCGGCGGAGAGGTGTTTCTGCGCTATCGCGTGCGGGGTGCAAGCCCGCTCGCGTAGACGCCGAGCCTCAGAGACCGATGTAGGCATGCGAGGACAGTCATTCGCTAATGCCAGGCCGCCTGAAACGCGGCGAAGGCTCGAGCGGCGCCATAGCCATCGCTGTCGACGATGTGGAGCAGACGGTTGCCGAGTTTCGTATGCGAGGTGTGGATGTCGTCCTGGAACCTGGCGAACACGCCGCGTGCTTCGCGGCCGGGTTAACCGATCCCGACGGCAACCTGGTTCTGCTCCACAGCCGCAACGACGGGACGGTCGGCCAGGGCCCGGTCAATTGGGTTACGCGCCGAGCCCCTATACGACATAGACCGGCGGGAGTTTGCGTCGGCGCCGCCTCAGGGGCAAGGCCTTCCCCTCGGCGGACGTGGCTGGTCCCATAGTCCAGCCCACGCTCGACTACCATGCGCGGGTCGCCAGCCGCGCAGGAGACTTAGACATGGCCACGGTCGCATTGATTACCGAGGAAGGTGCTGCTCACCAGCAGCCGTACCGCGACGCGATTCGCGACCTCGACCTGATCGAGCGCGCGGAGTTGATGGATCCGGGCGGATCGACGTTTGGCGACTCAGTCGCGACCGTCGGGGCAAAGGCCGGGGGAACTCACACGACGGTGGAATCGCTGCTGGCGGCCGGGAAGCCGGACATGGCCATCGTGACCATGATCGCGGCGCACGCCCCGGATGTGATCCGGCCGTTGCTGGACGCGGGCGTTCACGTGATGGCCGAAAAGCCAGCCTGCGTGAATGTGGGACAGTTCGAGGAGTTGGCGAGCCTGGCCGACGCGAACGACGCGTACCTGATGCTGGCGCTGGCCAACCGGATCGGCCCCAGCGTTGCGGATGCTCGCCGCATTATTGAGGGCGACGGCATTGGCAACCTCTATGCCGTGCGCGCGGTGCAGGTGGACGACCAGACACGAATCCAGCGTCGGCTGGGCGACCCGGACTGGACATTCCAGAAGAAGCTGGCCGGCGGCGGTCACCTGAGCTGGCTGGGCATTCACCGCCTGGACATGCTGAGCTACCTGGTGGGCGAGGACATCGCCGAGGTCTCGGCCATGACCGCGGTGGCGGGCGGCGCGCCGATTGACGTGGAAGACCTGGCCATCGTCACCTTCAAGTTCGCCGGCGGTGCGTTGGGCGTGCTGTTCAGCGGCTACCTGATGGACCAGAAGGGGCACAACGGGTTCACGGTGTACGGCTCGCAGGGCTGGGTACGCGCGCACGAGGGTGAGGCGGACGCGCTGGAGTGGCGCTCAATCTCGTCCGCCATGGCGGGGTCCAACGACCGCCGCTTCGAATATGATGGTCGCGGCGGCGGGTACACCCCGTGGGTGGACCGCACGGTGCGGGCGTGCCTGGGCGAAATCGACCCACCGATCACGGCCGAGGACGGCGTGAAGGTGCTGCGAGTGGTACATGCCGCGTACGAGTCCGCGGCGTCGGGGCGAGCGGTGGTGCTATAGCTCGAGGATTGCGCCGCCACGACGTCGAAGCCGACGCCCTGAGCGCGACGTAGAGCCAAGCGCGCGATTGCGCGTTCGGTTTGAGGTTGTTGCGATTCTTAACGGCGGGTGAGCGCAATTGCTCCTGACCGACTGTTGCCTGCCCGTCCGCTAGATCACTGTGCTCCGCACCTGACTCCGACGGTCGGGCATCCCAAGGTCCAATAGTTCACATCGAGCACGGCCCGCTGGTCATTGGTCGCTGCGTAGTCCCGGGCCGATAATGGCGCCACTAGCTCGTCGGGGACCAGACCCATGGCTATCCGCACCATCCACGTCGGCGCCTGGAACCGCGCCCGCTCGCACCTCGGCGTCATGACCCAGTCCGAGGACTTTGAACCGGTAGCCCTGGTCGACGTCAACGAGGACTTCATGGCCCAGGGCCTCGACCTGGCCGACCTCGGGTCCGACACCGCACACACCTCGCTCACCGCGGCCCTCGACAAGCACGACTGCGACGCCGTGGTCGTCGTCACCCCCGTCATGCTCCACGCCCAGTTCATCGACGAAGCCCTGGCCGCCGGAAAGCACGTGATGGTCGAGAAGCCCTTTACCGTCAGCCTTGAGGACGCCGAACGCGCCGTCGCTACCGCGGAGGCCGCCGGCCTGGAACTGTTAGTGACGCAGAACGACCGGCTGCGGCGCACGTACCCGACCATTCGCCGCCACCTCAGCGAGGAGACTTACGGCCCGCCCGGCTACGCGGTGATGATTCACCACAAGGCGCGCTCGGGTCCCTACCACGACTCACCTCACATGCACCTCTGGCAACAGGGCGTTCACCAGATCGACTCGCTACTCAGCGCCATCCCGCGAACACCCGTTCGCGCCCGCGGCATCAGCGTCGAGCCGGCCTGGGGCACCTGGCCCACTCCGTCCCTCGTGCATTCCATCATCGAGTTCGACGATGGAACCTCCGCCACCTACGTCGGTACCTCCCAGGCACGGCACACCGAGTTCCAGTTCACCGTCGAATGCTCGGAGGCCGCCCTGGCCACCGTCGGCCTCCACTCCAACAACTCCCTGCAGCTCAAGCGCGGCACCGAGGTCGAGACCATCCCAACCGATCCGCCGCCCGGCGGCATGTCGGCGGAGGAAGAGATCTCCGACATGTTTGCCCGCCAGATCAACGAGGGCGTGGACACCCAACTGTCCGGTCGCAACAACCTCATCACCATCCGCGTGATCGACGCCATCGCCCGATCCACCGACTCCGGCGAAGTGGTGGAACTGGCCTAGCGCAACAGATCTATCCGCGGTCCACGGGGTCGACGTCGACAACCTCGACCGTCGGCCCGCGCTGCCAGCGGCGATAGGCGCGCGCGGCACGGCCGGCGCGCCACAGCCCCACTATTACTCGCCGCAGGTCCGGCCGAAACAGCGACGCCACGGCCAACACCAGGGTGGCGGCTACCAGGAACACGAGGCCAACGGCGACCACCACCAGGGTGGCCACCGCAGCGATCAGGACGAGTGGCAGCGCCGCCAGTGCGCGGCCAAACGAGCGCGCGTCGTCAGTCATTCAGACCAAGCCAGGTGCGATCAGTACGTGTCGAAGGGTAAGGCTACGAAATCCGTGTGCCCATGGGCGTTCCCGTAGACTGCACCGGCCCTCCACCGGATCACCCAACCCCTTGCCAACCTACGAAGTCCGCGAACTCCAGCATCAACAGAAGGTCTATGCCGACGGTCATTACCTGGCCGCCGTCCAGCAAGGAAAGTTCCGTCCCTATATTCACCCGGTGATCACGCCAGGCGGCCACGCCGTCACCGAGATTGCGCCGGCCGACCATTTGCACCATCTCGGCATCTGGTTCGCGCACGAGGACATCGACGGCGTCAACTTCTGGGCGCCCGAATCCCGCTGGACGATGCCCATCCCGCGCATGCTCGTGACCGCGACCGAGGTTGAGATCAACGACGACGGGGTGACCTTTCGCCAGGAGGTCGACTGGCGGGACGGAAGCGACGACCTCCGCATGCAGGATTCGCGCGTGATCGTGATCGGCGAGCGCGCGGACCACACGATGATTGACGTCACGGTCACGGTGCGTGCCGGTGAGGATCCGATTCGCATGGGCCAGACCAAGGAAGCGGGACTGGCCGTTCGCGTGGCGGATCAGATTGACGTGCTGGACGGCGGCCGCATTACGAACTCGAACGGCCAGGTCAACGAGGCCGAGACGTTCGACCAGGTTGCCGACTGGGTGGACTACTCAGGCCCGATCAGTCGAACCGAAACGGCGGGGATTGCGATATTTCCGCATCCAGGAAGCGACGGCATACCCTGGTTCACGCGCGACTACGGCCCGCTGTACGTCAGTCCCTGGCGCCACGACGAAATAACCCTGAAACCCGGAGCGACGCGGACCGTGGGCGCTCGGTTTGGGGCGCACGACGGGTCCTGCGAGGACGCGGACGTGGCTGGCCTGTACGCGCGCTTTCTAGAGGAAGTCGCCTAACGCAGGTCCGTTGTCGCCGGACTTCAGCAGGCCGGCTTCGGCCACCAGGCTGACCAGCGCCGCCGTTGCGGCCGCCTCGGCGTCGATGAACACGATCTCTTCCGCAATCTCCTCGATCACGGCCGGCGTCGTGGGGCTGGCCACGGCTACCAGGTCACCTTCGTCCTGCAATTCACCACCGGAGAGGTCCACCAGGTAGAAGGCGGTGTTGCTCAGTCCGTGCAGCTCCGACTCCTGGCCGGTCTTGATCAGCCCCACGCTGCGCGGCGAGGCCACGATGATGCGGTTGTGGCGACCGGCATCAAGCGTGCTCAGCAGCATGTCCTGGCGCGCGATCTGACCAATGCGCGTCAGGTTGGCCAGGCGTTGCTCACCGGAATCCACGTACTCGTTCACGGCGGCGGGATCCACGCTGGCCTCACGAAGCTCCGCGGGCTGGGGCAGCCGGAGAAAGCGCCAGAATCCGGCGCCGGATGCGAGTGACGCCTCGCGCAGCGCCATACGCGCCGACGATGTATCCGCGCGCAATCGTGCCTGGAGCAAGGACGAGCCGAAGCGTTCGCGGATTGCCACGTACAGGAAGCCGACCGAGAGCAGCGCGCTCATGCGCGACTGCATGAGACGCGTGCTGAGGGCCTTGCGCAGGTTGCGGTCGTCGGACTGGCGAATCGCGGCAACCAGCGCCCGAGCCTCCACGCCGTGGATCGACGACACCCAGCCGGCGTAGTCCCTGAGATAGGTGCGGTCCGCGGTTAGCGCGGCGTCAGGAGACTTGGGCCACATCAGTCGTCACTCGCGGGGCCGCCGAACGCGCCCTCGAACTGCTCGGTCCTCGCGCCGTCGGTTGCCTGCACGCGGTAGGTCCACGGGTCGTCCAGCATTACGCGGCCCATGCCGTCCAACAGTTCGGCGAATTCATCCAGCAGGGCGGCGGGCGGCTGGTCACCGGGATCAAACCCGATCATGGTCATGCCGTCCGGCATCACGCTCGGCAGGGCCAGGTCGACCTCGACCAGGCCGGTGGCGGCGGCGAAGCGCGTGATCCGCCACGACCAGAAGTGTTGCCGAATGACCACAATGAACGGCATGGCCGCCGTGTCATACCGCTCCGGATCCCATTGGATCGGAGCGCCGTTGTAGCTGGATGGAAAGTCTTCGACGTTCCAGGCGGGTCCAGACTCCACCGTGCTCACTTCGCAGCCTTCACTTCGTGCGTCGGGCGCAAAGCCTACTCCAGTCCGGCCGATCACGCGCAGTGCCGCTCGGCCTGTCGTTGGCAGTAGTGCCAGTTGCCGTGGATTGTCCAGAATGGGCGACGACTTACCGAGACTTGCTGCCATCCGCACATCGGGAATCCGCGACGAGCGCCCCTGCCTACCGCTCGACCCGCCACCGGGCCCGCCGGGCGGTTGGGGCGTGGCCGAGCTGCACTGTCACACGACGGCTAGCGACGGCGTCGTTTCGCCAACCGAACTGGTGGAAACCGCAGAGCGCCTTGGACTCGATGTGCTGGCCGTGACCGACCACGACACCATCCATGGAGCCCTGCGTGCTCGCGACCATGCGCAAGCGATCGGCGCCCGGGTCGAAGTGATTGTGGGGATGGAAGTTACGACGCGGCGCCAGGACCACATTGTGGGCCTCTTCCTGGAACGAGCCCCGGGGATCTTCCGATCGGTGCCTGACACGGTGGACGAGATTCACGCACAGGGCGGTTTGGCGGTGGTTGCGCACCCTTTCCTGGGACTGCCTTCATCCATCTCGTCCCGTCGACTCGTCGAGGCGCTACGACACTGCCAGTTCGACGGGATCGAGGCTGAGAACCCGTATATGCGCCAGGGCGCGCGCGATCGGCTCTCCGCATTCCTGAACGACCACGGCGACGGTGTGGGCGCGCAGGTCGGCGCCAGCGACGCGCACTTTGGCGACCTGGCCAAGGCCGTCACGTTGTTCAGGGGCCGCAGCGCCGCCGAATTGCGAGGCGCCCTGGAAGAACGTACGACTGTGCCCGCGGTCGGCCGGGTCGAACACCCTGGGCCAGGGATTGGCGCGCACCTCCAAAACCAGTACCGAAGCCTGCTGCGCCTGCCCCTGATGCGGGCCGGCACCGTCTGGCGGCAGTGGCGCGAGGGATCGCGCTAGACGCTGAAACGCTGCCGGACGATTCGGCTGCTAGACGGCGCCTTCAGCGGGGCGAGGCTTGGGGTTCGGCGGGAGCTGTACGTCCGGGGCCTCGGCGGACTCTCCGTCCATGGGATCGGCCTCGGGCATCGGCTCGGGCAGATCGGGCGGGGTGATCGGCGCTCGGCCCTGGTGCTGGTCGATGAGGAGCGTGAACTCCTCGGCGTCCAGCGTTTCCACCTCGATCAGCCGCTCTGACAGCTTGTCCAGCAAGTCATGGTGCCGGGAGAGGATATCCATCGCGCGCCGGTGGGCATCGTCAATGAAGTGGGAGACCTCGTTGTCGATCTCCTCAGCCACCCGCTCGCTGTAGTTGCGCTGCTCCGCGATGTCACGTCCGAGGAAGACCAGTTCTTCGCGGCGACCGAATGCCCGCGGCCCCAGCTTGGGGGACATGCCGAACTGCGTGACCATGCGACGCGCGGTTTCCGTGGCTTGCTGGATGTCGTTGCTCGGACCGGTGGACATCTCGCCAAAGACCAGTACTTCGGCGGCATGGCCACCCATGATCATGGCCAGCATGTCCTCGAAGAAGGACTTGGTGTAGAGGTGGCGGTCTTCGGGCGGCTGCAGGCGCGTGTAACCGCCCATCTGCCCGCGCGGAAGGATGGTGACCTTGTAGACCGGGTCTGACCGCTTGAGCATGTGCGCCACCAGCGCGTGGCCGATCTCGTGGAAGGCGGTCACGCGCTTCTCCTGCGCGCTCATCACGCGGCTCTTGCGCTGCGGGCCAGCGATCAGCCGGTCGATGGCTTCTTCGATCTCAAACATGCTCAACACGGAGCGGTTGCGCCGCGCCGCCAGGATTGCCGCCTCGTTGAGGAGGTTTTTCAGGTCGGCGCCCGAGAAGCCCGGCGTCTGCTTGCCAACGGTCTCCAGATCCACATCCGGATCGAGCGGCTTCTCGCGGGCGTGAACTCGCAGAATTGCCTCGCGGCCGCGGATATCGGGCAAATCCAGCGTGACCCGGCGGTCGAAGCGACCAGGACGCAGGAGGGCAGGGTCCAGGACGTCCGGGCGGTTGGTGGCCGCCAGCACGATTACCGTCTGCTCGGACTCAAACCCGTCCATTTCGACCAGAATCTGGTTCAGCGTTTGCTCGCGCTCGTCGTGGCTACCGCCGAGGCCGGCGCCACGCTGGCGTCCGACCGCATCGATCTCGTCCACGAAGACCAGGGAAGGGGCGCTCTGCTTGGCCTTTTCGAAGAGGTCGCGCACACGCGAGGCGCCAACGCCCACGAACATCTCGACGAATTCCGACCCGCTGATGCTGAAGAACGGCACGCCAGCCTCGCCGGCGACCGCCTTGGAGAGGTATGTCTTGCCAGTCCCGGGCGGGCCGACAAGCAGCACGCCCTTGGGAATCTCGGCCCCGATCTTGGTGAACTTCTCGGGGTACTTCAGGAATTCGACGACCTCCGCCAATTCCTGCTTGGCTTCGTCAACGCCCTGCACGTGCTTGAACGTGACCTTGGGTCGATTGGCGGTGACCATGCGCGCGCGGCTGCGGCCAAAGCTGAGGGCCTGGGAATTGGACCCCTGGGCCTGCCGCATCAGGAATATGAGCAGACCAATGAAGACCAGCAGCGGCAGCACCGAGGTCAGGATGCTGATGATGGTGGGCGCGTTGCTGGGTTCGTCGAACTCGACCGTGACCTGCTCGCCACCGACGTTGATCCCACGACCTGCCAGCTCACGGCCGATGTCGAAGTTGTCATCCACGACGGAGTTGATCGTGCGGCCGTCCACACTGGCCGAAACGCGTGTGCCGCCAAGGCGAATTTGCGGTCGGCTCCCGCGATCCGCGGCGGCCTGGACCTCGGCAAGCAGGGTGGAGATTGGCACGTTCTGCTCACGCGGGCTGGGGTTGAACATCACGAACAGCACGACCAGAATCGCCACGGCCAGCACGATGTACATGAAGCCGTTGCGGACGAGTCGGTTGTTCATGGAAGGGCAGCCTTTCGTCCCTGGACAGAACGAGACAGGCGCTGCGCCGCGTGGATGTCGGCGATTATATCAGCGACCCCGTCTCGCCTGATCCGCATCACTGCTATGTCTTGAGTCTACGAGCGCCGACTCAAGGTTCCGTAACGAAACCACCTGGCCCGCCTGCGGGGCGCAATGGCGCCCACTGCATCGAAGCGGTCAGCACGGTGCCGGCATCCGGCGGCGGGCGATGGGCCGCGTCTACGACGACACCCGGGACGCACACCGGCTGCTGATTCACCGTAATCACCGGCGTGCCGTCGCGAAGGGCGGCGGGGAGCCGGCGACGACGCAGTAGTCGAATGAGATCGTGCCGGCGTCCATCGACGGGCGACGTGATCTGATCGCCTGGCCGCGGCGACCGGACGGCTAGCTCAGCCTCTGGCTTGGGAGCGGCGAGAACATCGATTCCGGGTGCGTGACACGCCTCGCCAGCGGACGTCACGCGCCGGAGCATTAGCCGGCCAACGGAAAGATCGACGTCTGACGGAACCGACAGCTTGACCGGCGCTGGCCACGGAGGGTCGTTGGCCCGTTCCCCGTATAACGCAATCGCGCGGTCTCGCACGTACGCCCAGCACTCGCCAGGCAGCTGGATCCAGCGTCCGGCCGTGTTTTCGGCCAATGCCCGTTCGAGCGCTCGCCAATGCGACTCGCCGAGCTGGCGGGATGACTGCCCATTGACTCGCAGTGCGGCGTTCAGGACCTCGCGCAGCGGTCCGGCAGGCACGGCACGCCGATCGGCAGCCAGCGGCATCCGAACTCCGCGGGCCGGGCCGACCATGGACGCGGCTGGCGGCGCCGCCAGCGTACCGGCGCGGAGCAGGGTCTTGCGCACCCCCGGGTAGATGTCGTCGAGCAGGGGAATCAATTCATGGCGAACACGGTTCCGACGAAACGCGGGTGAGTGGTTGGCGGGATCGAGGTGCGTCGGCAAGCATCGAGCGGCCGCGTACGCCTCCACCTGGCGACGCCACACCGCCAGGAGCGGGCGTAGCGACCAGCCGTCATCCACACGCATGCCGCGAAGGGCGTCGGGACCGCCGCCGCGCGCGAGGTTCATCAGGATGGTCTCCACCTGGTCATCGGCCTGATGTGCGGTCGCAACGCGAGCGACGCCCAACCGCGCGCCAGCGCGACAAAAAAAGTCCTGCCGCAGACGGCGGGCGGCCATTTCCCGCGACTCGCCAGATTCCGCCGTGGACTGTGCGGCCCGCTCACTTGTATACGCCACGCCCCTGGCGCGGCAGAAGACCTGCACGTCGCGGGCTACGGCGGCACTGCCGTCGTGCCAGGCGTGGTCGAAGTGCATGACATGGAGCATTGGTCCCCCGCGTTCGCGCGCGGCCTGCAGGGCATCCAGCAAGACCATGGAGTCAGGACCGCCCGACACCGCCACGCCAAGCAGATCGCGCGCGGTGAGCCCAGCGGTTCGAACCGTGGATCGGTAGACCGCGTCCTGAACCAAACGCACGGCGCGCCGCGGAAGCGCGCGACTAGCCGGTGCTGCCGAATCCGCCGCGCGAGGGGGCATCAGGCGTCTCCCGCTCATCCCAGGTTGCCACCGCGACGGACACGAACACGCCCTGCGCGATTCGATCACCCCGCTTCACGACCACGGGACGGTCCGTTGTGTTCCAGACGTCGATGTGGATCTCATCGTCAGGCCCGGCAAAGTCCTGGTCGACAATGCCGATCGCGTTGGACAGGCGAAGCCCGGTGCGCGTGGGCGTGCTGCTGCGTACCGCGACCAGCAGCATGTAGCCCGGGGGCGTCGCCACGATCAGGTTGGATGGAATCCGCGCCATTCCGCCCGGCGCAACCTTGGTGGTTACGCGCGTCGTAAAGTCAAACCCCACGGAGCCGTCGGTGGCGTATTCGGGCAGGGGTAGCGAGGGGTCGACGCGAGTGATTGGCACGCGCATGGCGCCGTGAGTCTACGCCCCCGCCGATTGTTCAGCCGCCGCTAAAGGCCTCCAGCCAGGCGTTGAGATGGCCGAACGTCAGGGGCGGCGGGGGGGCTGGCGACGGCGGCTCCACGGGCACCGGGGTGAGCAGGGGCGCTCCGGTCAGATCGTCCATAATGACGATGGCGCGATCGCCGCGATCGACCAGTCCGAGGTCACGCTTGGCGATTTCTCGCAAGGCGGTCAGCGACTCCGCGTAGGCCAGCCGTTCGCGGAGATCCACATTGGATCGCTCGACGCTTTCGATCTGCGTATTCAACTCTTCAATGCGTTCGTTGGCCGCCACGTAGGCGGGTGAGTTCGTGGTCTCGCGTACGATTACCGCGGCAAGCGCCAGTAGGCCGACCAGGGCCAGAATCTGCCCCAGGAGGCGCGCGCGGTCGCTGGCTGGCGACGTCGCCGGCACTCGCACTATTCGACCGTCACCGACTTGGCGAGGTTGCGTGGCTGATCCACGTCCAACCCCAGCCAGACCGCAATGTGGTACGCGAAGAGTTGCAGCGGAACCACGCTGACGATAGGCGCAATTAACGGCGGAGTGCGAGGAACGGTGATGATTTCCTCGGCGATGTCAGCGTGCAAGTCATCCCCTTCGCTGGCGACCAGGATCACTCGGCCGTTTCGGGATCGAGTCTGTGCCACGGCGTTCAGGATCTTGGGCCGCAACTCGTCACTCAGCGCAACCGCAACCACCGGAATGTCGGGCGCCACCAGCGCGATCGGTCCGTGCTTGAGCTCGCCGGCGGCAAAGCCCTCCGCATGGATGTACGAGATCTCCTTGAGCTTGAGCGCGCCTTCCAACGCGATTGGATGTGCGAGCCCTCGACCCATGTAGAGGAAATTTCCCGCGCCGTGGTAGCGACGAGCCAGATCTTCGATCTGATTCTCGATCTCCAGAACACGTGCGATCGCCAGCGGGGCGTGGGCAATGTGGGCCAGTCGGCGCGCCAACTGGTCCGGCGACAGCACACCGCGAGACATCCCCAGATGACAGCTCAGCAAGTACAACGCCCCGAGCTGGGACACGAAGGTCTTGGTTGCGGCAACGCTTATTTCAGGACCCGCATGCAGGTGAAACGCGGCATCGGCCGTGCGCGTAAGTTCGCTACCGACGGTGTTGACCAGCGCTACAACCGGCGCACCTTCGGCCTTCGCGCGCTCAACCGCCAGCAACACGTCGGCCGTGGCACCTGACTGCGAAATCGCGATCACCAGCGTTCCGCGAGATAGTGGGCCTGGCGCATAGGCGAACTCAGAGGCCACCTCCGTCGTGGCCGGCAGTCGTGCCAGATCCCGCAGATAGCGCGCGCCGATCATGCCGGCAAAGTGGGAACTCCCACTCGCGACAATCACCACCCGCTCGACTTCCTCCGCGTCAACCGGCAGCCGAAAGTCGTGCAGGCGTAGCTCGGCCGGATCCAGCGTGACCCGAGGTCGGATTGTGTCGGACAACGTGTCGGGCTGTTCGTGGATCTCTTTGTGCATGAAGTGCCGGTGGCCGGCCTTGGCTGCCGCCATTGGCCCCCAGGGCACCGAGATCAGGGGGCGTTGGCGAGGTCGGTTGTGCAGGTCCTGGAACTCGGCCCCGTCGCTGCGGAGTGCCACGATTTCGCCGGCTTCCACGACTTGCAGATTCCGGGTGTGGCGGACGACCGCCGGCAGGTCCGAGGCCAGAAACGCTTCGGATGCGCCGTGCCCCACGACCAGGCCGCCGGCGGACCCCACGCGCCCGCCAACCAGCAGGTCCGGCTCGTCGGCCGCGAGGGCCACGACGGAGTGCGCACCTGCCAGGCGGCGTAGCGTTCGTCCTACGGCATCGGTCAGCGACGATCCGGCGTCGCGCTGGGCGCCGATGAGATGTGCAATCACCTCGGTATCGGTTTCGGAATCGAAGACGTGGCCATCGGCCAGCAGTTCAGCGCGAAGTTCCGCCACGTTGTCGGTCATGCCGTTGTGGACGATAACCAGTCGACCCGAAGCATCGGCATGCGGGTGCGCGTTCGAGTCGGTCACCGCGCCGTGGGTTGCCCAGCGGGTGTGCCCAATGCCGATGGCGCCCGACATCAACTGGTCGTCGACCAGCATTGCCAGGTCGTCGATACGTCCGGCCCGGCGACGGACGCTCAGACCATGCGGCGTAAGGACGGCCAGACCCGCGGAGTCGTAGCCTCGGTACTCAAGGGCACGTAGCCCGTCCAAGATGGTCGGGGCGGCCGACCCATCGCCGATATACCCAACGATGCCGCACATGGCGCCGTTCTCCGGCCAACAGCCAGCGAGGGCCGAGTCTGGCCCGCGGAACCTGCGCCTCCCCTAACCTGACAATAGCGCCCAACGCACCGCGCGGTAAAGCGCAAATCTCTGCACGATGCGCAGCTGCGTGGTCTACGGCAGCCAGTGCGGACTCGGCCGTGCGCGATTAGGTCCGGTGGTCCGCCTGGCGGAAGAACCAGTCCAGCGTGCGCGACATGAGGTCCACGCGATGGGCCGGCTCGGCGATGCGGTGGTACTCGCGGGGATAGCGCACGAGTTCGGTGGCAACGCCGGCGGCCAGCAGAAGCGCGTGGAGTTCCAGTCCCTGGGCGATCGGCACACGTCGGTCCTCCTCGCTGTGGATGACGAGCGTGGGCGTTGTGGCCCCGGCCAGGTGTTGGACGGGCGAGCGGTCGCGGATCAGTTCGCGCTGCTCCAGCGGCGATCCGCCGAACTCCCAATAGACCCAACTCGGGATGTCGGTCTGGCCAAAAAAGCTCTCGATGTTGGTGACGGCGTTGACGGCAACCGCGGCTTTGAAGCGTTGGGTGTGTCCGACCGCCCAGGCTGTGAGATAACCGCCGTAGCTGGTTCCGGTCACGTAGGTTGGCAAGTTCTCGCTGCCAGTGTTGGCCACCCACGAGTCGAGCGCCTGCACGCAGTCCTCAAAGTCGGCGCCGCCAAGATCCATACGATCCGCAACCAGGAAGTCCAGGCCGTAGCCATGGCTGCCTCGAAAGTTGGGCGCAACAACGGCGAACCCGTGGCGTATCGCCGCTTCGCTTTCCGGACGGTACTCGTGGGACGTCCGACTGTGCGGTCCGCCGTGCGGCCACAGGATCACGCCCGCGGGTGATGCATCGGCCGGCGCCAGGGCCAGACTTTCCACGGAGACGTCGTCTCGCACAAACGACCAGATGCGGGCCCGCGCCGAACTCTCGACCGTGTGGTGAGCGGAGCGCCAGCGTGAGCGGCCGTCAGGCGTGAGCAGTTCGACCTCGGGTGGCGCCGTGGCGGCCTGCGTGATGCAGGCGATCTCGCCGCTCTGCGCGTCAACGTGGGGCGTGGACGCGTGCGGACGGTGGAGCGAGAACGTCTCCGGTGACTGATCCTCGCGGGCCCGCACGAGCACGTTGCACATGCCGTCCATCAGCGCAACGACCCAGGAACCATCGGGCGCCGCCGCCGGACGCGCTTCGGTGTCCACGCTTCGATCAAGCCCGGACGTCAGTGATATCCGGTCGCCGCCGTGGAGGTCGACAGTCGTGAGTTCCATGTTGACCGAGTGCGGCCCCATGGTGGGCGCGGCCAGGAAGCCGAGGCGCCGCCCGTCGTGCGATGGGGCCGGTGCGATTACGGCGTTCGAACCGCCGACGAGTGGACGCTCGGATGATCCGGACGCGTCGACGAACCAGATTCCGAACGGCTGGGTGAGGTTCGAAACCGCGCCTTCTTCGCGTCCGCTGCGATTGGAAACGAAGGCAATCGACTGACCGTCCGGCATCCACACACCGGCCCCGCTGTGAAAACCGTCCGACGTCAGCGCTTGCGGCGGATCGTCCCCGTCGAGGTTGCACGCCCAGAGGCGGATTCTTTCGACTTCGCCCAGTCCATCGCCATCGTTTCGCGGGTTCACGGCGGGATCGGCGGAGACTTCGGGCGATTTGTTGTACGCGGTGTAGAGCATGCGGTTGCCGCTGGGCGACCAGGCAAAGGTGCGGAAGAAGGCGTGCAGCGCGAGCCGACCGTGGCCGGCCAGCGTGAGGTCGATTTCGCTTCGAGAGCCGTCCAGGCCGACGATGACGATGTGGTCGGTCTCGTCGCCGGATTCAACGAAGGCGAGGCGCGCGCCGTCGGGCGACCAACTGACCGGCAGGCTGCTGCCGGAAGCGCCCTCGCAGAGACGCTCGGACTGCAGGCTCTCGGCGTCCAGAATCCAGATTTCGCTGGTCGTGCTGTTGGCGGCAACGTCGGGAACGCCGACGGTGTACGCGAGGTGACGTCCGCGGGGGGACCATTGCGGCTGCGCGGCCGTTGGCGCCTCGAATAGGGACTGGATCAAAGCGCGGTTCAGGTTCACGGCAGCCTCGGACATTCCCACTCAGGGGAAGGCTACGCGCCCGAACCCAAAGCACCGCGGACAGCGCGGTGGACGGCCACTGGGGCGGGCCGGTGGTCCGTCAGGATTGACGCCTGATCCTTCGCAGACCGGACAGCGCCGTGAGAGCAGGCGCCGCAAGAGTCTCCAAAAGAAGCCCGACAGCCGTCCGCCGCCGGTATAGCCTGGCGGTCGACCGATTGACCCGGGACCTGCAGCGCTCACGCGGCGGCGGGAACGCCGCGTCGCAGCCCGCGGCCAGGGGTGGCGCCGGTGTGGCGACCATGGTCGACCACGACGACACCATTCACGAAGACCATGTCGATGCCATCCGGGTATTGCGTCGGGTCATCGAACGTCGCGTTGGATTTCACCCGCGGCATGTCGATCAGCACGAGGTCCGCGGCCATGCCGGGCTGGATGAGTCCCCGGTCGACCAGGCCGAAGCGGCGGGCCGGCGCCGAGGTCATGTGGCGGATCATCTCTTCCAGTGGCAGGGCGCCCCGGTCGCGCACGAAGTGTCCAAGGAAGCGCGGATAGGTGCCGAACGTTCGCGGATGTGGTGAGCCGCCTGTTAGCAGCGCGTCGGTTGAGCAGATGTGGGCGGGATGCCGCATGGTCATTTCGAAGTCGGCGTCGGTCGCCGAGTTGTGGATGACCGCGGCCGCCACGCCTCGTTCGGCGATCACCAGGTCCACCAGCAGGGTTTCCGAGGCGACGCCGCGTTCGGCGGCGATGTCCGCGAGGATGCGACCCTCCAGGTGACGGTTTGTCGGCGACGGGACGCTGGCCAGCCGGACGCTCGATCCGTCGAGCCGTCGCCCGCTGTCGGCGCTTCGCATTTCCGCCTCGACGCGCGCCCGAGTCGCCGGGTCAGCCAGCCTTGCCAGCATGGCCGGCACCCCACCGTCCAACACCCAGTCCGGGAACGAAAAGTGCATCAGCGTGCTACCGGCGGCCCAGGCGTAGGTGTCGAACGACACCGAGACGCCCAGGTCGATCCCCCGGTCGGCTTCGTCATGGTTGACCCACCAGCTGTTGTCCTGGCTGTTGAAGTGCGAGATGTGGACCGGGCACCTGGCGCGACGGCCGATTTCCAGCGTCTCGCGGATGGCCTGGCGCATTCCCAGCTTGTAGCGCATGTGCGTGACGTAGGGCGCGTTGAAGCACCCGGCCGGTTCGCTGATCGCCACCAGCTCATCCGTGTTACTAAAGGTGCAGGGGGCGTAGTCCAGGCCGGTTGATACCGCTGCGGCGCCGTCGCGCATCGCCTCATGCGCGATCTGGCGCATCTGCGCCAGTTCTTCCGGCGTGGCCGGCCGGTCTTCCCAGCCCAGCACGGCGGCGCGTACGCAGCCGTGGGGGAGGTGGTGGGCCACGTTGATAGCCACGGTGCGGTCGAAACTGTCCAGCCAGCCGCCAACGGTCTCCCAGGGACCGTCCACGTCCGGCTGGCCGTTGAGCGCGTCGAAGTAGTCCAGGAAGGGCTGGCGGTTCTCAGCAGCCAGCGGCGCGTAGCCGATGCCATCAAGGCCGGTGAGTTCGGTGGTGATGCCCTGCCGCACCTTTGGCTGGTGGTCCGGGCGATCCAGCAAGAGCAGATCGGAGTGGGTGTGGACGTCGATAAACCCGGGCGCCAGGACGCGGCCTCCCGCATCGATTTCGCGCGCGGAGCGGTCCTCGACTCGCCCCGTGGCCACAATAATCGAGCCGTCCACGGCTACGTCGCCGCGCACGCCGGGAGCGCCGGACCCGTCCACAATCAAGGCGTCGCGAATGCAGAGGTCGTGCATCAGGTCATCCGGCGAAGTCAGACAAGTGGGAGGCATCGTAGGCGGCTGCGGTTCCGGCGGCGAACGCTCGAAGTCGGCGGATGGCCTCGGCTTCGGCCGCGGCCAGGAACTCGACGGCGATTTTGGGGCCGAAGAGATTGCGCCCGATGGCCGCACGCAACTCAACCTCGCGAGCGGAATCCGCGGAGCTCACCTCAAGCTCGTTCAGGGCAACGATGGCCCGGCGCAACTCGCCGAGCGGCAAGCCGGGGTCGATCGTGCTCACGCCGGCCGCCTTGCGTTCGAGCAGCTCGGAATCCGCGATGGTCGTCAGGCCATCGGCTCGGAATCCCGCAAGGGATTGAAAAGCGGCAGCCAGCCCGTGCGGCGGCTGAGGAGATCCAGCCTCAATCGCCCAGGAGAGCCCGCCTATAGCCGAACCGTCACCCTGGACCGCGTGCTCACCGAGCCGGACCACGAAGACTTCGTCGGCGGCCAGGTGGGTCAGGTACCCGGCCACGAAGGCGGTCTGAGATTGCGTGAGCGATGCTGGATCGGCGAGCTCCGGATAGGCGGAAAACAGCCGACGCGTGGCCGTTCCCCAGGTGCTCGAGTCGCGAAAGCTGTAGAAGTGCGTCGCCTCGCGGGCGGCTTCGTTGCGAACGCGGGCGTCCGGCGCGATGGCACCCGCGTAATAGGCCGGCTGGGCGGCGTGCGCGATGCTTCGCAGCGAGTCCGGCGCCTGCTCCAGCGCTGCCAGGGCCACCCGCATGTGGGCTCGCTGTGTGGCCAGGGACGCTCCTCGCTTCGGTGCGCTGTCACAATGTCGGCAGACATCACGATTGTAGGAGGCGTTTCAGGTGGCCATTCACGCCGGACACACGGGAATCGTGGTTCAGGATCTGGACCGGGTCGCGCGGTTTTACAGGGATGTGATTGGCCTGTCCGAAGCGCGCCGGATCAGCCGCGAGGGCACGCCGCTGGACGCTCTGCTGGGCCTGACCAATGTGCGCCTCGAAGTCGTGTTCCTGGGCACGCCCGACCGGCCGGCGGCCATTGAGCTGCTGCACTACGTCCGCCACCCCTCGGCGCCCGTCCAGCGCCAGCCCAACACTCACGGCCCCAATCACGTGCACTTCATCGTGCATGACCTGGACCCGATCCTGGAACGCCTCGATTCGGCGGACATCGAGTCCATCGGCGGTCCGGTGGCCTGGTTCGATACCTGGACACGTGTGATCTACACGCGCGACCCCGAAGAGAACATTGTGGAACTGACGGAGATACCCGAAGGGGAGCCGATTCCCTACGCCCCAGTCAACTCCTGAGGACCGGATTGACGGAGAGTTGGACGCCGGACGAATGTTCCGGCGCCCGACGTTTACGCGAGCGAATACACTTGGTCATCAAACGGGCGGCAGGAGTCGATCCATGGCCGCCGAGTCAAACCCGCTCAACTACGACCGCCGCCTCAGTCAGGTGGAAAGCACGCTCCCGCACCTGGCAACGAAAGCCGACCTCGCCGAACTCAAAGCCGAGCTGCACAATCTCGAAACGCGCCTTACGCGCTGGATCGCCGGTCTGGGATTCGGCGTCGTCGGCACCTTGATTGCGGTGCTCGTCGATCGCTTCGCCGGCTGACGTCGTGCCGTCTGTTTGGATCAGCCCGTCGTGGCCATAACGGCCTCGGCCCGGCCGGATTCCATTGATGCGAGCACCGCGTCCTGCACGGCGGCGGCCTGCGTTGCTTGATCAAGGTCCAGCGACTCGCCGCGCGTAAACGCCTCCACCGCCCGAATGTGGCCGGCAAACGGGCCATCCAGGTCGAGCGGCGTGGATTCTGAAGCGTCAAGCCGAAGCGCCGCCGAGGCTCGTCCGTCAGCGTGAATCGAGCCGTTGCCGCCGATCAGCATGGCGCGGTCGAACGGCTGTCCACCCGAGGATGCCGCGCCCACGTCCAGCACGGCCGTCAGGCCGCGTTGGAACGTCAGGATGGCCGTCACGTAGTCAGGCCCCTCCGCGCCCACGGCCTGGCCTGCCGCGTATGCGGTCACCGCCGGGCGACCCATCAGATCCAGCACGGCGGCCAACTCGTCAATCAGGGCGCCCGCAAGTTCGTCGGGACCAGCCGGCGCCCAGCGCGTCCAGCGCAGAAAGCGCGGGGAGCCGATTCGCCCGGTGTCTAGCGAGGCACGCAGCAGGCTATGTGGCGCGCGGTGGAGGGCGGGCGCCAGCACGCTGACACCTGATCCTCGATCCGCCCGCAGCGCCGACAGCCCAGCCGTCCCCGCCACGGCCGATGTGAACACCGCGCAGGGAGTCTCGCCGTCGGTCGCGCTTCCTGCATCGGCGGCTGTCAGCACAATCGCCTGCGCATCAGGGCGCTCGTCGCCAGCGATGTCCAGCGACGGTGCGTCGATCAGCGCGCTTTCCAGGTCCACGTCACCGGAAGCGCCGGCGGCCACGAGTAAGCGCATCAGGGGTCCAACTTGGCTGGGCTCGTCACGCTAGTGTGACGGTCGGCGGCATTCCTCTGCAAGCGCGCAACGTTTGCGGCAACCGTCCGGACCTCTCCGGCAGCGAGGAATCGGGCTAGGGCCGAACTCCCGCCAGCACGGCACCTCGTAAGAAATACCGTTGCGCGATCAAGAAGAACATCACGACGGGCGCCATCGAAATGATGCACGTCACCATGAGTAGCTGAGGGTCGTACCCATGCTGGGTGCGAAACCAGCGGATGCCCACGGCCACCGGCAACCGCTCAGGCCACTGAATGAAGACAAGCGGCCAGAAGAACTGATTCCACTTGGCGACGATGTTGAACACGGCAACGGTAGCGATGGCCGGTGTCGACAGGGGAACCACGACGCGGAAGAGCACCTGCAAGAGGTTGGCGCCGTCAATCTCTGCGGCTTCGTCCAACTCCACTGGAATGGTCAGAAAAAACTGCCGGAAGATGAAGATGTAAAACGCGTTGCCCCATAGGTCCGGCAGCGCAACTGACCACAGGCTGCCAAGCCGACCTATCTCGCGAAAGATGGCGTACCAGGGTCCCATGAACATCTGGTACGGCAGCATCAGTGTGGCCAGGACCACGATGAATAGGAAATTTCGGCCGGGTAGCTGCGTACGTGCGAAACCGAAGGCGACGAGAATGCTGACGAACGTTTGGCCGAACAGTCCCAGCACCACCAGGATCAGAGAATTGACAATCCAGCTCAAGACCGGCGCGGCCTCCCACACGGCCATATAGCCTTGTGTCGTCCACGGGTCGGGCCAGAGTTCGTTCTGTAGAGTCCGGGTGACGCGCCAGGTTGTCATTTGTGCGTCCCGGAATTGGTGCGGCCCCATGAACGACGTGAGCACCATCTCGACGTAGGGTGCGAGGAAAAGGACGCTGCCCAGCGACAGCACCCCGTAGGTGAGGATCCGCCCGACCAGACGCCTGTTCAGGAAGCGGGCTGGAAACTCGCCTCGGCGCCAGGTTGCCGCCGCCGGATCCGCGAGGCGCCTTGCCGGCCGATCCTCTCGGCCGGATACGCGGGCGTCTGTCAGATAGCGCATCGCACGTCACCCGCAATTGGATCCGCCTGGCAAACCTAGCATCGCCGAGATTGCGTCGCGGCCAGGCAGAGCCCCGGCTTTCGCCCGGCGCTCGAGCCTGGCGGGCTATGCCTTGATGCCGCTCAGCCCAGCGCCGCGTGCGAAGTGCTTCTGCGCGAAGAAGAACACGATGACGACTGGCGCCACCGAGACTATGGATGCCGCCATGAGCATCGGATACTCGCTGGCGTATTGCGTCCGAGACCACCGAAGGCCCACGGCCAGGGTCAACTTCTCAGGCGTCTGAATGAAGGCGAAGGGCCAGAAAAACTGGTCCCACTTGTGGATCAGGTTGAACACCGCGACCGTAGCGATTGCAGGCTTGGAGAGCGGGATCACGACGCGGAAGAGCACCTGGAGAAGGTTGGCGCCGTCGATCTTGGCCGCGTCGTCCAGCTCCACCGGGACGGTCAGAAAGAACTGCCGCAGGATGAAGATGTAGAAGGCGTTGCCCCACAGATCCGGCAGCGCGATTCGCCACAGGCTGTCGAGCAGACCCACGCTGCGAAACATGATGAACCAGGGCACAACCGTCACGTGGTACGGCAGCATCAGCGTCGCCAGCACGAGCATGAATAGCTGGTTTCGGCCCGGGAACTGCGTTCGGGCGAAGCCGAAGGCCACCACGATGCTAACGAATGTCTGTCCGAACAGGCCCAGCACAGCCAGGACCAACGTGTTCGCGAGCCAGTTTGCCAACGGCGCTGTCTCCCACGCGTCGATGTAGCTCTGCCAGGTCCACCCATCGGGCCAGAAGTGTGTCGGGGCCGCGGGATCCGCGTCGATCTGCCTGAACGACGTGAGTAGCATCCAAAGGAACGGAACGGCGAATAGGCAACTCCCCAGCCAGAGCGCGAGGTATGTGATCGCCCGACTGGCTAGGCGCGTGGCATTGGCCGGAGTCTCGCGACGGCCAGCGATCGCCGCTCCCTAATAGTCAACGCTGATTCATAAGCCCACGACAGGATGGCCCTTGGTGGCGACCGACGGCAAACGACCCTTAAACGACCGGTGGGGGGGGGGTTGCCCCCCCCACGCGGGTTTACACGTCAAACCGGGGCTACGACTTGATGGCGGGTTGGCCAATTACACCCACCAAA
>JAPPKM010000134.1 GCA_028874315.1 Chloroflexota bacterium | reverse complement strand
AGGCGTAGCCCCTGGCCAGTTCGCGGGCGGCGTAGATGTCCAGCAGTTCGGCGGCAATTTCCTCTGCGGACTGCTGCGCCTTCTTCTTGGCGCGCGTCCAGTCGGCGGTGCCCAGACGGCTGAGTTTGGGAGCACGCTCGCTCATGCCGACGTATTTCTGCACGCGGCCAATCTGGTCGACGGGCACGTACAGGCGGTCCTCGCCGGCGTAGCTGATGGCCAGGTACTCGCGTTCGCCGGAGCCCTCGCTCATCTGGACGATGCCCTCGAACTGCCCGACACCGTGTTCCACGTGGACGATGTAGTCGCCCTTTTCGAGGTCGGCCAGGAACGACCGGTCCACACCGCGTGCGCCGCGCCGGATACGACGGATGCGCTTGCGACCGAAAAGCTCGGCATCACTTACCAGTACCAGGTCCGACGGACCATGCCGCCAGCCTTCGGCCAGCGTGCCGGCGATGATGGTGACGGATCCCGCTCGCGGCGGATCGTCCAAGCGCTCCAGTACCTCGGCGGCCACGCCCTGCTCGGCCAGAAGATGTCGCAGGCGCCGGCCCTGGTAGCTGACGATGAGCATGCGCGCGCGGGCGTCGCGCAGGGCCAAGAGGTCCTCGGCCATGTGTTGCAGGCGGCCGGCATACGGGGGCTGCGCCTGGAAGCCTTCGACAACGGCCCGGCCCGATCCGTCTTCTCCTGGAAGTCCGGGCACGTACGTCAGTTGCACCTGCGACTCGTCCAGGTTCCGCAAGATCGCGGCGCCAGGGAAGAGCGGCGAGGCAAAGCGGGCGGGCAGTTCGCCGTTGGCGGTAAGGCGCTCGCGGTTGGCGGCAGCGGCGGTTTCGGCATCGCGGGCAGCGACGGCGATCTGGTCGGGCTCGTCCACGATCACCAGGGCGTCTGGCGCGTAGTCGAACAGCGACGCCGCCTCGGGCATCAGGCTCATGGTGTAGAACGCGGCGTCGTCGAAGTACTCGTTGCCTTCGAGCTGTTCCAGGTGGCGGCGCCAAACCACCCGGTCTTCCGGTCGCAGCGACTCCAGTTCAAGTTCGCGCAGACGCCCCGCCACGGTTTCGCCGAGCCAGATCGGAACCTCGGTAGCTGGTGTAAGCAATACGTCGCTGGCCGGGCCGAGGGAGCGCTGGGTATCCGGGTCGAAGTGGCGCACCGATTCGATGTCGTCGCCAAAGAAGTCGACGCGGACCGGCAAACGGGCGTCCGGCGGGAAAATGTCCACGATGCCGCCTCGGTGGGCGAATTCGCCGGGCCGCTCAACGAGTGGCGTGTTCTCGTACCCAAGTGCGGCCAGCCGCCGGACCACATCCGGCAGGTCGGCGGCGATTCCGGGCGAGAGCGACAGAAAGTGCGTACGGAACTCGTCGGGCGGAACCAGACGGCGCAACAGCGCCCGTACAGACGTGACGACGACAGGCGCCGGCGAAGCGCCGGATTGGCGGACGCGCGACAGGTGACCGAGCACCGCAACCCGCTGCGCGAGTACGTCCCCGCCGATAGCCAACATGGAATATGCCGGTTGGTCCGGATCCGGGAAGTGAATGACGGGGCGCGCCTCGGTCCACATCCGGATGTCGTGCGCCAGTTCCGCCGCTCGCCCGTCCTCGGCCGTGACCACGATCAGCGGCCGGGTGGCCCGGCGTCCAAGCAGGCCAACGACGGCGGATTTGGCGCCATCGCGAACTTCGACCGTAAGCGGATGCGGGCCATGCAGGGCTCGCGACGCGGCGGCAGCCAGCGTCGGCTCCTCGGCCAGGAGGTCAAGCAGGCCGGTGAGCGCCATCGGGTTGATTGAATTGCTGCATGGTCGAGTCCACGTCTTCTGTCAGGAGGGTTCGGACCGCGTCGACGGCGCGTTCCAGGGCAGCGTTGGCGTCCGGTCGTTCGGCGGGAGTGAATCGACCGAGCACATGGTCCGCCGGATCGACTCCCGCCGGCGGTCGTCCCAGGCCGATCTTCACACGCGCCACCTGGTCGGTTCCCAGGGTGCGAATGATCGAGCGCATGCCGTTGTGACCTCCGCTACCGCCCTCAGGGCGGACACGAATGCGGGCAAACGCCAGATCAAGATCATCATGCACCACGATGAGACACGAAGGTTCCAAGCCGAATGTCTGTAGCGCGGCCCTTACGGCGGGGCCAGACTCGTTCACGAAGGTTTGCGGTTTCAGTAGGGCGATGCCCAGACCGTCAATCTGTCCTGTCCAGACTTCAGCACGGTATCGCGCGGCGCGCCAGCGGCCTGTACCGAGCGCGGCCAGGCGGTCGCAGACCAGGAAACCCAGGTTGTGCCGGGTGCCCACGTAGGCAGGTCCGGGATTGCCCAAACCGATGATCAGCCGGCAGGGCCTGAACGACGGACTCGCCTGGCGGCGCCAGCGCCGCATCCAGCGCTTCATGCCCCGGCGCGTTCGGCGGGGCTGGCCGGCTGGCTGGCGCTCAGCGCGACGACGACTTGATCCCACTCCTCGAGCGCGAGCGTCTGCGGCCGACGGCCGGGATCGATCCCCGCCGACTCGAGGGCCGCGCCGACCTCGGGCTCTCGGCGCCCCAGTCCGGCGGCCAATGAGTTCCGAAGTTTTTTGCGCGTTTGCGCAAACCCGTGCCGCGCCATCGAAATCCGTGATTCCACCGTGGAGACGTCGAGGCCGGGACTTCGAAGCGGATCGATGCGCACCAGGCTGGAAACGACCTTGGGCCGCGGCCGAAACGCCTCGGGTGGCACATCGAAGAGACGGCGGGTACGCGCATAGGACTGCACCATGACGCTCAGCAGCGCCAGGTCACCAGGCTTGGCCGTGAGGCGGCGCGCCACTTCGCGCTGCAAGAGCACTGTGAGGCTGCGCGGCGGCTCAGCGTCGCTGACGAAACTCACCACCAGCCGCGTGCCCACGCTGTAGGGCAGGTTCGCCACGACGTGAAACGGTCCGCCGGCCAGTTCGCGGAGGTTGAGCCGGCGCGCATCTCCTGCCACAACTCTGACGTGGTCACGGTTGTGGAAACGCTCGCGCAGCCGCGCGACCAAGACTTCTTCAATCTCGACAGCTATCACGCGCAGCCCATGCGTGAGCAGCGCGTCCGTCAGATTGCCGGTGCCGG
>JAPPKM010000060.1 GCA_028874315.1 Chloroflexota bacterium | reverse complement strand
GCTCACCAGCGACGACGCCAGTCCCCGCCGGGCCGCCGGCGCCACCTGCATGGCGTAGGTCTGGGAGGCCGACCAGTGCAACCCCAGCGCCAGGCCGCCGAAGGGGGCCGCGACGATGAACAACCCCAGGTCCGGCGTGACGATCATCACGGCTACCAGGACGGCCAGACCGGCCAGCCCCAGGGCATACGTCCGCTGGCTGCCGAAGCGGGCGATGGGCACGGAGGCGAAGATTCCGAGCACCGCTCTCGCCCCGTGCATGGCCACCAGGAGCACGCCGGCGCCCGCCACGCCGCGTCCCAGGTCGTCCCGCACGAACAGCGACAGGAAATTGACGACCGGCAACCACCCAGCCACGCCCAGTCCCATGATCGCGATCAGCGTGACAAAGCGGCGCGATCCCAGGCGCGCCGCGGGATCAGCGGCCTGGCTGGTTACCGCGCTTCTCAAATCCGGTCTCCGTGACTGTCGCCGCCGTCATTCAGGCGCCGACGCCGTTGAGCGCGCGAACCGTAGCAGCCCCCACGGCCAAGCGCCCGGCACGGCCTCTTCCGGCCGGCGGAAAGCGACGGTAGCGGAACTCACGTTGACGCTCCGCTGGAGGCCGTCGCCCGCCTAGAATCCGGGCAGAGCGTCGCGACGCCGCGGGAGTAACGCGCTGGAGGCACTGGGCCGGTTCACGGTGCGGTGGCGCTGGCCGATCATTGCGGCCTGGCTGCTCGCCGCGTCCCTTTCGTTACTGGCGCTGCCTCAGGTCGGTTCGATCCTGCGCGCGGGCGGCTTTTCCGCGGACGGCATCGAGGCCGAGGAAGCGTTCGAACGCTACGAGCAGGATTTTGGGGCCGTCGGGTCGCCCATTCAGATCGCCTTTCACCACGACGACTGGCTGGTTACGGACGAGGCATTCGCGGCCGAGGCGGCTCGCGTCCTGGCCCCATTGGCGGCCCTGCCGGACGTCATGCGGGTCTCGACCTACCAGGACAACCCGACCCAGATCGCGCCGGGCGGCCACACGGCCTACGCCACGCTGTTCTTTGACCTGCATCCCGACGTCGCCCACCGCATCGTGCCCGAGCTTCGCGAGCGGCTGGAACCGTCGGAACTCGACGTGCACATCGCCGGCTCTCCCGTCTACTACTCCGACATCCAGACGCTGAGCGAGTCCGACCTGCAGCGAGCGGAGACCGTGGGTCTGCCGTTCGCCCTGATCGTGCTGGTGCTGGTCTTCGGGTCCGTGGTGGCGGCCGGCATTCCCGTGCTGGCCGGTGGCGCCAGCGTGGTCGTCGGCCTGGCGCTGCTCTGGCTCTTCGGCCAGCAGGTCGGATTCTCTATCTTTGCCCTCAACGTGGTCACGCTCGTGGGACTCGGGCTCGGCGCCGACTACTCCCTCATCCTGGTCAGCCGCTTCCGCGAGGAACTGGCGGCCGGTCTGCCGGTGGCGGACGCGGTGCCTCGGACCGTCGCCACGGCCGGAAAAGCCGTGGTGTTCTCAGGCGCGGCGGTCCTGACGGGGCTGGCCTCGCTGATGGTGTTCGAGTTCATGATGTTGCGCTCGATCGGCGCCGGCGGCGCGCTGGTTGTGCTGATCGCCGTCGGGGCCGCCACGACCTTCGTGCCGGCCCTGCTGGCCGTGCTGGGTCCGCGCGTCAACCGGTGGCGCGTGTGGCGGCCGCGCGTCGGTCCCCAGAATGGCTGGGCGCGGCTGGCTCGTGCCGTCATGCGGCGGCCGTTGCCGATCTTCCTCAGCGTTTCTTTGTTCCTCGTGGTGCTGGGCCTGCCGTTCCTGCACGTCCGCCTCAACGCGCCCGACGCCAGGGTGCTCACGCCGGACTCGCCGTCCCGCGTGGCCTACGAGTTTCTGAGGGACGAATTCGGCGAAGGCCACCAGACGCCGCTGTTTCTTGTGGCACGCTTCCCCGCCGGCGCGCTCGCGCCTGAAGCGGTAGCCGCGCAACACGCCCTCACTGGCGCGCTTGAAGCCGATCCGCGCGTCGCCAGGGTGGGCGGCATCACCGCCCTGGACCCGCGAATCACGCTCGAGCAGTACCAGTTGCTTTATGGCTACGCACCTGGGATTGGAGATCCCTGGGCCAGGGCGCTGGCCGAGACGTTTACGCGCGAGAACGCCGCCTTCATGCTGGTTGAGCCCAGCGTGCCCTCAACCTCGCCCGAAGCCGAAGGACTCGTCGAGGCCATCCGCGCCTACCGCGACGCCAACGGGCTCGATCTACTCGTTGGCGGCGGCGCGGCCGGGCTCAAGGACTTTGTCGACCGGCTCTACACCGACTTCCCCAAGGCCGTGCTGCTGATCCTGGTGATCACGTACGTGGTGCTGGCCGTGCTCTTCCGGTCGGTCGTACTGCCGCTGAAGGCCGTGCTGCTGAACGTGCTGAGCCTGCTGGCCAGCTTTGGCGCGCTGGTACTGGTGTTTCAGGACGGCTGGCTCTCGAACGTCCTGCGCTTCGAACCGCTCGGCTACATCGATTCCCTGTTGCCCGTCGTCCTCTTCGCCATGCTCTTCGGCCTGAGCATGGACTATGAGGTCTTTCTGCTCTCGCGCGTCAAGGAAGCGCACGATGAAGGCCGCTCCAACACCGAGAGCGTGGCCATCGGCATGGAACGCAGCGGCCGCGTGGTCACCAGCGCGGCCCTGGTCGTGATTGCCGTGTGCCTGGCCTTCGTCACCGCCGACATTGTGCTCATCAAGGCGTTGGGTCTGGGCGCGGCCATTGCCGTCTTTGTGGACGCCGCCATCGTGCGCGCGCTCCTGGTGCCGGCCACGATGCATCTGCTGGGGCGCTGGAACTGGTGGGCGCCCGCGCTGCGCTGGCCGCGGCTGCGAAGCGCCAGGTGATTCGGCGCGCGCTGGGCCTGGCCCTGGCCGCGGTGCTGCTGGCCGCCTGCGGAGCAGTTGCGCCGCCGCTGCCTGAGCCGCCGACCGGCCGATTCGATGCCTCCGCGCTACCCCCCATCGATCTGCCGCGTGACGATGCCCCGCACGCCAACCTGACGGAGTGGTGGTACATCAGCGGCCATCTGCAGACGGCCGAAGGCGACCCCTTCGGCTTCGAGTTCGCCCTGTTTCAGTCAATTCGCGCAGACGCCCCGCCCGGCTACGCCGCCCACTTCGCCATCACCGACGTCGGGCGCCAACAGTTCCACTACGGCGAGCGCACCGAGGTGGCCGACCCCTACGCGGCGCAGCCAGGCCCGCCAGCCGGCCTCGACCTCTCCGTGGAAGGCTGGACGCTGCGCGATGTACCTGGAGGATTCTCGATCTCCGCCGGTCTCGACACCGTGGCTCTCCAGGTGGAACTCGTCCCGACCAAGCCGGCCGCCATCCACAACGAGACGGGCATCCTGGATTTCTCTCCCTTCGGTTGGAGCTACTACTACTCCTACACCCGAGCTGAGGTTCGCGGCGTGCTGCTGGACCAGGGCCTGCCCCGGCCGGTGACCGGCACCGCCTGGATCGACCACCAGTGGGGCGACTTCATCTCCGTCACCTCCGGCGGCTGGGACTGGTACAGCGTGCAGCTGGCTGACGGCCGCGACTTCACGGCGTCGGTCGTCCGCGACGAGTTCGGATCCACCGTGCTGCAGTACGGCACCCTGGTCGGTCCCGCCGGCGAGACCAGGCACCTGGGGGCTGACGAACTGGAGGTCCGAGCCACCGGCCGCTGGACCAGTCCGCACACGGGCATCGTCTATCCGTCCGGCTGGACGATTTTGGTACCGGGCGAAGGTCTGCGCTTGCGCCTGGAACCGTTGCTCCGTGACCAGGAACTCGACACCCGCGCCAGCACCGGCGTCGTGTATTGGGAGGGCGCCGTGCACGTCAGCGGCGACGGTGGCGAGACCGGCCTGGGCTATGTGGAACTGACCGGATACCGGCCATAACCGTTGCAGTCGGCGTGACGCGGCGATCCGGCGTACCATCAACGGCCGCGCTGATCTGACGGGATCCAATCTTATGTTCGCTCGCCAGGCTCGCATTGGCGTCATCGGCGCCGGCTGGTGGTCCACCTACACCCACATCCCTGGACTAATTGAGAACCCCCACGCCCACCTGGCGGCGATCTGCGACCGCAGCGAGGAGGCCTGCGAGCGCGCGACCACGGCATTCCCCGGCCCGGCCGCCTACGTGGACGTCGAGACAATGCTCGCCGAGACCGAGCTTGACGGCGTGGTCATTGCCGTGCCCCACGTGGCGCACTACGACCTGGCGGCGCGCTGCCTGGAGGCCGGTCTCAACGTCATGCTGGAAAAGCCAATGGTGCTGACGGCCAAGCACGCCGCCGACCTGGTTCAACGAGCCGAAGCACGCGGCGTTGAACTCATCATCGGCTACCCCTGGCACTTCACCCGCACCGCCATCCGCGCCCGCGAGGTCATTGGTTCGGGCGAGCTTGGCGCCATCCAGCATGTCGTCTGCACCTTTTCGTCCATGGTGGTCGAGTTCTACCGGGGCAACGACGCCGCCTATCAGCCGGTCTTCGAATGGAGCGTCGCCGGCCCCGGCGACGTATACGCCCGCCCCGAACTCTCCGGCGGCGGCCAGGGACACCTCCAGATCACGCACTCGTCAGGCCTGATGTTCTTCGTCACCGGCCAGCGCGCCCGGCGCGTCAGCGCGCTGATGCGTTCGTTCGATTTACCAGTGGACCTGGTGGACGCCATGACCGTCGAGTTTGAGGGTGGCGCGCTGGGCGTCGTATCCAGCACCGGCAACGTGCCCGTCGGCGACTCCGGCCAGCTGGATGTCCGCGTCTATTGCGAGCACGGCTATGTACTGCTGGACGCGATCACGGGCGCGCTGGAGATCCACCGCCGCGACGGGTCTATCGAGCGCGACCAGCTCCCCGCGGACGACTCGTATCCCCGCTTCGCGACAGCCGCCAACCTGGTGGACGTGTGCCTCGGCCGTGCGCCGAACGGTTCGCCGGCCACGTTCGGACATCGATCAGTTGAACTGCTGGACGCCGCCTACCGATCGGCCGAGGACGACGGACGCATGGTGGAGGTCAGTGATCTCTACGCCTGATCGGGCGGACGAGCCATCGGTCGCCGCCGGCGAACTCACCGTCACGCCTGAGGCCGCCCTGGCGTTGCATACCGCATTGCAGGAAGGAAACGGGAGCGAGGACGCCGCTCGTGCGATTCGGATTTCGCTTGACACGGCAAACCGTATGCGACTTTCGGTCAGCGATGTCTGGGACGGCGACCGAAAGGTCGTCTTTGACGGTCGAATAATCCTGGTCGCGGAGCCCGAGGTGGCCGACGCGCTGGCCGGTCGCACGCTGGCCATTCAGACCACGGGCGGGCGGGCGTCGTTCGCGCTGCGTCCCACCAAAGAGGCAAACGCTTAGGCCGGAGCGGCAGCCAGCACCGGTGCCAGGAGCTCGTCGAGGTCTTCGTCCGTCAACGGACCGACCCACCGCCGGACGAGCACGCCTCGTCGGTCGATCACGAATGTCTCTGGCAGCCCGGTCACGCCGAACTCCACTGGAATGAGCCGCGTGGCGTCTTCCGCGTTCGGGTAGGTCACGCCCACCTCATTCAGAAACTCAGTGGCCGCCGATTGGTCGTCCCACACGTCAATGCCCAGGATTGTCACGCCGGAAGACTCCAGCCGCTCGGCCGCGCGCTGCAGCACGGGTGCCTCGACCCGACAGGGCGGACACCAACTCGCCCAGAAGTTGAGCACCACGATCCGTCCCCGATAGTCGGAGAGTTGGATCCGCTGGCCGTCAAACGATGTCAGTACAAAATCGGGCGCCGGTCGCGGTCGAATGTCGGTGGCGCGACCAATCGAGATGATGCCGGGCCCGCTGCGCGCATTGCCGCCGCGTAGTACCAGCCCGATGACCACAATCAGCGCCACCAGGGCGGCCACGCCGGCAAGCGCCGCCAAAAGCTGTGGCGGCGAGAGCCGCTGGGGCTGCGTCTCTTCCACGGGTATCGGGCTCCTCGCGCGTCGGTCAGGTAGCCGAGCGGCGGAATTGAGCATAGCGGCGTGCCAAAGGCAGACCGTCTGTAGCCGATCTCACTACCCCCAGCGCGCTGCGAATCGCACAATGCCCCTGTAACGGATCACGTGTGGTTGGAAGGGTGGACTGCATGGGTTTTCGCCGGATGGCCGGCGGCGAGATCGGGCGGCGCCGCGTTCTGGCCGGTCTTGGTATCGGTGCGCTATCGGCCGCATGCGGCGAGGCTGCGGTTACCGAATCAGCGCCCGCTCCCACGGCCGCGGCCGGCACCGACGTGTCCGGATTCCCCGCCGGTGAGACTCGCCCCGCCCCCGACTTTACGTTCGAGGCCTATCAGGGGGCGGACCTGGTCGGCGGCGAATCCGTCCAGTTCAGCCAGATCCTCGCGGCCGGTAAGCCGGTGGTCCTGAACTTCTGGGCCGCCCAGTGTCCTCCCTGTCGCGTGGAAATGCCGGAATTTGATCACGCCTGGCAGGCCGCCAAGGACCGCGTGTTGCTGGTGGGTCTGGATGTCGGCCCCCTCATCAACCTCGGCACTCGCGCGGAAGGCCAGGCGCTCGCCGAGGAATTAGGCGTAACCTATCCCGTGGGGACCACGTCGGACGCCACTGTCATGCAGCGATACCAGGTGCTGGGCATGCCTTCCACGCTGTTCATCACCGCACAGTCCCAGATATCCCGCCAGTGGACCGGCATCCTGGACGAGGCCTCAACCACCGAATTCATCAACGAACTGGTTCAGGCGTCAGGAGGCTGAGGTGACTGCGCAGTGAGCGCCGGATCGGCACGAAGCCCGTGGGTGGGAACGGCGCTGGGCTATGGCATACCGGGGTTGCTGGTCGCCGTACTGATCGGCGCGCTCATATCGGTGCAGGCAAACGCCGAGGCTGCCGTGTCGGATTTCGCGGGAGCCTTGCCCATCGGCTTCGCCGCCGCCGCCGGCGTCGTTGCCAGCGTCAATCCCTGCGGCTTTTTCATGTTGCCTGGCTACGTGGCCTACCAGCTCGGCACGCAGGAAGCCGGCTACGACCAGCTTTCCGGTTCCCGGCGCGTGGCGCGGGCGCTGGCCGTCGGCCTCATGGCCACCCTTGGCTTCGTCCTGATCTTTGCGGCGGTTGGGGCGGTGATTGCTGCCGGCGGGACTTTTCTCAGCCGCGTCTTTCCCTTCCTGGGACTGACGGTAGGCGTCTTGATGGTGATCTTTGGCGCGTACCTGCTCATTACCCACCGCTACATCGGCGTCCTGGCGGCCAGCCGCATCCAGGTCACACCGCAGCGCAACCTCGGCAACGCCTTCGTATTTGGGCTTGGGTACGCGGTCGGGTCGCTGAGCTGCACCCTACCGATCTTCCTGGTCGTCGTCGGTGGTGCGCTGGGCGCGGCAGGCTTTCTGGCCTCCTTCAGCCAATTCCTTGCCTTCGCCCTGGGCATGGGCGTGGTCGTGATCGCGGTCACGATCGGCGCTGCCATCTTCCGGGATGCCGTCGCCCGCTTCTTGCGCAACGCGCTCCCCCACGTCCACCGCGCCAGCTCGCTCTTCCTGGTTGGCGCCGGCGGCTACCTCATCTACTACTGGGTGTTCTTCGCTGGGCTCAACATCTAGGACTAGGCAACAAGGCCACCAGGACTTTGGCGTCCATTAGCGGGTCGGCTCCCACTCCTCCCGCAGGAAGGCGTAAATCACACCTGCTTCGCGAGAATCGCTCTCTTTCCGCCCGGGCGCGTGGCGAAGCGTGCCTTCGTAGGACATTCCCAGCTTTTCCATGACGCGGATGGAGGCCTGGTTCCCGGCGTTCGCGCCCGCCTGCACGCGCACTAATTCGGGCAACGACCCAAACGCCGCGTCGATCACGGCCCGCGCCGCCTCCGTCATATAGCCGCGCCCCCAAAAACGCCGTGCCACCGCATAACCCATCTCGGCGTTCCGCTGCTGATGATCGATCCGCAGATTGATTTGGCCAGACGCGCGCCGGGCCACCTCAATCGCCCAAACCGGGTGGGTCGACCAGTCCTCCAAGACCCACATCGCCACCGCCTCTTCGGCGTGGCGTCGCTCGTACGGTTTGGGAATCGACAGAAACCGCGACCACTCCGGATCGGTGGCATAGGCCAGCACGTCGTCCGCATCCGCCAGCGTGCACCGGCGCAGGACCAGCCGCTCCGTCTCGATTCGTTCCGGCAGCAGCGGCACGTCGATCATGAGTCCAGCGCCTTCGGCGTCCAGTCCGTCCGCAGCATGCCGTAGACCGCCAGATCGATCAGTTCGCCCTGGCGCACAAAGGCGCGGCGCATCACGGCCTCGCGCTGCATCCCAAGCTTTTCCAGCACCCGAACCGAGGCGACGTTGGGCGGATCTACGCGACCCCAGACCCGCCCGAGTTGCGTGTCCAGGAACACGCGGTCCACCACCGCTCGAACAGCCTCCGTCGCCAGGCCCTGGCTTCGAAGGTCAGGTCGCACTGCGTAGCTCAATTCAGCCTGCGCGTGTTCGGGTTCGATGTTCAGCCCGACCCATCCGACCACCCGGCCATCGACTTCAATGGCCCAGGTCGGCTCAGTTCGCCAGTGCGCCAGGAAGCGCCGGGCCACCCAGCGCTCCGCGTCACGTTGCTGGTACGGCTGCCGCGCGTCCGGCAGCAGCCGCATCCAGATGTCCTCGCAAGCGAAACTGAAGACATCGTCCGCGTCCTCCAGGCGCACCCGGCGCAGCGTCAGGCGACGCGTCCGAATGGCCGCCGGCAGCTCTGGAATCTGAGCTACGTCAGAATCGCCCAACGCGTCCTCCGGTCGTAAGGATCTCTGCGAGCACGTGCCAGTCTGACTTATCAGTGCCTATTCGGGCCGCTGCTAGCATCGGATTGTGATGCGCCGAATCCTCGAACTCCCCGATCCCGTATTGCGCGAGGTCGCCGACCCGGTACCCACGGTCACGCCCGAAGTTGCGGCGCTGGTAGACGACATGTTCGCCACCATGCACGCCAACCTGGGCATTGGGCTCGCCGCGCCCCAGGTCGGGGAACTCCTGCGGCTGGTGGTGATCGAACTCCCGCCCAACGAGAAGGACCCGCAAGCCGGCGTGCGGTACGTCCTCATCAACCCCGAGCTGCGCCGGCTGGGCGAGCGCGAGAGCATGAGCGAGGGATGCCTGTCCCTCCCCGGCTATCGCGCGATGGTGGAGCGCGCCCACACGGCAACGGTGACGTACACCGGTCTCGACGGCCGATTTGCCCGGCTGGATGCCCAGGGCTTGCTGGCGCAGGCCCTGCAGCACGAAATCGACCACCTGAACGGCGTGCTCTTCATCGACCACCTGGACTCCCTGGACGAGCTTGAGCAGATTCCCCCGGACGGTCTTGACTGGGTTCCCGCGCCCGCCGACGAGGACGAAAACCAGGAAGACACGGAGGCCTAGCGCGACACCTCGCGGATGAAGTGCCGAAGTTCCGGCACCAGCAGGTCGCCCAGCGCCAGTTCGACCGCCGCTGTAGATCCCGGCCCGCATACCACCAGGGCCCGGCGCAACTTGCCGGCCACCGCGCGCGACAAGATCGAAGCCGCGCCGATCTGGTCCCAGCTGGCACGCCGGAACCACTCCCCGTAGCCGTCCAGCACCTTCTCCAGCATCGGCGTCACCGTGTCCACCGTGATGTCCCGATCGCCCAGCCCGGTCCCGCCCGTGCAGAAGACGAACCGGCTGCCGGCGTCAATGGCGGCGCCCACCGCGGCTCGGATGTCGTCGGCCTCGTTGCGAATCAGGGCCTCGTGCATCACCACGTGGCCGCCGGCCTGGATCAGGGCAGCCGCCGTGCGCCCGGACCGGTCGGTTCGTTCCGTACGGCTATCGCTAATCACAATCACGGCACACGGCACGGCGCCAATCTGCTCGGCCTCGTGCCGGTGCTCCCGAGTCGATGCGGATGCGTTGTGCCGATGGTCGTGACTCACGCGACTCACACTTTGGCTAAGGGATTGGATTCGAAATCATACCCAGCGGATTCCTGCCCACTGGTAGGCTCGAAGCATGCGTGAAACGAAGCGTCCACCGACTGCGGAACCGCCGGCGGCTCCGGCCGCCATAAGCGTGCGCGTCTTGTTCTTCGCCTCGCTGGCCGACCTGATGGGGGATCGGCACCGGAATCTGGACCTTACAGCCGGCGCCACGGTCTCAGACGCCCTTCGCGATTTGGCGCAGGGCGCACCCGATTTCGCCTCGCGCGTCCCGCACGTATCGTTCGCCGTGAACGAAGCCTTCGTAGCGGCAGACACTCCCTTGGCGGACGGCGACGAACTGGCACTGATCCCTCCGGTCTCCGGCGGATGATCGTCGAACTCACGTCCGAACCCATCGACGTCCCACGACTGATCGCCCACGTCAACAAACCGTCCAACGGCGGGATCTGCACGTTCCTGGGCGTCGTGCGTGACAACGCCGAAGGCCGGCCAGTCGTCAAGTTGGGCTACGAGGCGTACGAATCGATGGCCGTTGCGCAGATGCGCGCGATCGTCCAGGAAGCCATGCAGCGCTGGGGCCTGGACGCCGTGGCGCTGTCCCACCGCACCGGTGAACTCCAGATCGGCGAGGCCAGCGTGGCCATCGCCGTCGGCGCCCCGCACCGGGCGGAGGCCTTCGAGGCCTGCCGCTTCATCATCGACACCCTCAAGACCCGCGTCCCTATCTGGAAAAAGGAGTTCTTCCAGGACGGCGCCGTCTGGGTGGAACCGGTTTCCTCTCAGCCGTCACCACAGTAGCCCGGCTCCCCACGCGCGAATTCAGCCGTCGCGTTCGCGACCCTCGCGAACCGTGGCCACGATCTCGTCCGTAGCTACATGGAGGTCGACTCCCTCGACGTCCAGCGCTGACTTGCGCGCGCCCTCAGGTCGAATGACGAAAGACTGTCCAGCTCGATTGCGGATCACGGCCGCGCCGTCCTGTCGCACGGCGTCCAGCACGGCAGCCAGGTTCTGTGTGGCTTGTCGGTAGCCAAAGACTTTCATATTTGGCACCTCCGACGAGCGCCGTTGTACGTCGGCGCAAAGCCCTGCTGACGACGACGGCACGACGCTCGCTGACTGTAACGTGAGGCAATCATGAATCGAGCCCGACGTCCCCGGACAGGCGCCGCCGGTCGCGATGTGGGGGGCGAACCCCCGCGTTCGCATTCAGCCCACGTCTTCCGGCGGCTCATATCCCAATCGCGCCGCTTCCTCATAGGCGGCCTGCGCTTCTTCCGAGCGGCCAAGTTCGTCCAGGATCTGTCCGCGGGTGTAATGCGCAATTCCCAATTCGGGATTTGCCGCCACCGCCGCCTCGATGGCTTCTAGCGCGAGGTCCAGGTCGCCCATCAACATCCGTGCGTCGGCCAGGTTGTTCAGGGTCACCGCGTCAGCCCCCCGTAACTCCAGCGACCGGTCGTAGTCGGCAATCGCCTCCTGGTAACGCTCCGCTTGATGGTGCAGCAGGGCGCGCGCCGCGTAGGCGGACGCGTCGCCGGGGTCGATCTCGATGGCAGCCGCCAGGTCCTCCAGCGCTCCAGGCTCATCACCGAGGGACATGCGGATGCTGGCCCGCAACTCGTAGGCCAGGGGCAGTCCGGGTTCGTCCTCGATTAGCGCGCTCACCACGGCCAGCGCGTCGTCCAGCCGCTCGGCGAACCGCAGCACGTCGGCGTAGAGGAGCCGGACTCCTAGCCGCTCCGGCGCGGCCGCCACCGCGCGTTCCAGATCCGCCAGCGCCGGCTCGATGTTCTGAAGGTCGAGATACAAGCGCGCCCGCTCGGCCAGGTAGTCGGGGTTGTCGCCGGCAATGTCCAGTGCGCGCGTCAGCGCCTCAATGGCGCCTTCCACATCACCCTGCGCGCTGAGCGACTGCGCCTGCCCGGCATGCGCCACCGGATTGAGAGGATCGATACGCGCGGCCGCGCCATAGTCCTCGGCTGCGCCCATTGCGTCGCCCAGTGCAAGTCGTATGTCGCCGCGCGTGAACAGGGCGGGGAGAAACTCAGGAGCCAGCTCCACCGCATACGTCGCCTCGGCCAGCGCTCGGTCCACTTCGCCGATCCCCTGCAAGGTCAACGCCAGAACCAATGCGGGCCGCGGATCGTCGGGCGAAGCGGCCTTCGCCAGCTCCAGGTCGTTTATGGCGGCATCGATTTCTTCCATCGCCAGGTACAGGCGCGCACGCTCGATCAGATAGGCCGCGTTATTGGTGGAAATGTCGATCGCACGCGTAAGGGCGTCAACGGCGCCGGCCAGATCGCCTTGCGCCGCCAGGGCCCGTCCGTGCCCGAGATGCGCCGAGGCGTTAAGCGGTTCGATTCGTATGGCCGCCGTGTAGTCCTCGGCGGCGGCGGCAGCATCTCCCAACGCCAGGTGAATGTCGGCGCGGGTGATGAGCGCAGGCAGAAACTCGGGCGCCCGCTCGACGGCCCGCGTCGCCTCGACGAGCGCGCCTTCCAGGTCGCCGGCGAACTGATCCGCCAGCGCCATCCCCATGAGGGGACGCGGGTCGTCCGGTACAGCCTCAGCCGCAGACTCAAATACCTTCCGGGCCTCCTCCAGATCACCGCCCTGCAGAAGCTCGAGCGCGCGCTCGAGGTCGGCCTGAATTGATACCGGCGTTGCGGCCGCACCCGGAGCGGCGGGTGGTGGTGCAAAGTCTGGCGGCGCCGTAATCACCGGGCTGGCGGTTGGGGTCGCCGTGACGCGGCCGATGGGCCCGCCGGCCCGCAGGTTCATCGTCGGGAGCCGCGGTGGCGCGTCTGTCGTCGGAAACTGCGTTGCCGTTGGCGCAGCGCCCGGCGTTATTGGCGCTGCCGCTGGCGCGGGGGGGTCCGCCGTCACCGTGACGGGAGGTGGATCGGTGGGCGACTCGCCGCAAGCCATCGCGGCGACTGCCAGCAGCGCTCCCCCAAGCAGCAGGCCGGTGGCCTTCCAGCGGCGCCGTGGGCGGGCAGGCAGAGGGCCGGTCACGACGGCGCCGGAAAGCCCATCGCGAACGCGAATTCGTCCTGAAAGTCCGGGACCGCCGACAGTTCCACATAGGACACCCGCGCCGGCAAGTCCATGGCCCGCACCCGCGCGGTAAGCGAAAGCAGGCACATCCGCGCCCCATGTCCCGCCGCATTGCCCACCGCGCGGATGGCCTCCGGACCCACGTCGGGCACCAGGCCGATCGCGATAGCCCCGGCCGGATCGATGTAGCTGCCGAAGGCGCCCGCCAGGATCACCTCGTCAAGGTCGTCCGCCGTCAGCCCGGCGTGGTGCATCAGCACATTCACGCCGCAGCGGATGCTCCCCTTGGCCAGTTGCAGCTGCCGGATGTCCTGCGCATGCAGCTTGATGGCCGAATCAGGGTCGTCGGCCGATCCGTACAGCACGATCGCGCCGCCGGTCTTGTCCGGGATGATCCGGTCGGCATGGGCCGGGACGGCTTGCTCGGCCTCTTCCTGCCAGAGCAAGCGCCCACTCGGTGTCACAAGTCCGGTTCGCACCAACTCGGCCACGGCGTCGACCAACCCCGACCCGCAGATCCCGACGGGCTCGGCGTTGTCGATCACGTCCACCTCGATCGCCGCATCCTCAATGCGCACGCGCTCGATCGCGCCGGGCGCCGCCCGCATGCCTTGCGAAATCTCAGCACCTTCAAAGGCCGGTCCCGCGGGCGCCGCGGTGGCGAACAACTCCCGGCCCTTCTGCAGCACGATTTCGCCATTGGTGCCAACGTCGATCGCCAGCACATTGCCGTGACGCCGCCCGAGGTTCGCGCTGAGCATCATCCCCACGATGTCGCCGCCCACGTAGCTGGCCACGTTTGGTGAGACCCACACGGAGGCCGACGGCAAGACGTTAAGTCCAACCTCGGCCGCCGTGGCCGTGATCGGATCGACCATCGTTGGTACGAACGGCGAATACGAAATACGCGAAGGGTCCGCGCCCACCAACAGGTGCTCCATGACCGTATTGCCGACGAAGGTGAGTTCGTAGACCTCATGCCGGTCCACGCCACTGGCGTCGAGACATTGTTCGATGATGTCGCTGATCGTGGATCGCACCGCCTGCGTCAGGCGCCCGACCCACTCCGGCCCGCGCATCGTCACGCTCATCCGGCTGATCACGTCGCCGCCATAGATGTGCTGGCCGTTCAGGCCGGACGCCACGGCCACTTCTTCGCCGGTCACCAGGTTCATCAGCGCGCCCACCACGGTGGTTGTGCCAATGTCGAACGCCAGCCCAAAGCCGCGTTCGGTCGTGTCGCCCGGCTCCACCGAGACGATCCGGTTCCCGGCGATGACGACCGTGATCCCCCGGCCGATGTCCTCGCCAATAGCCGCCAGCCGGCGCAGCGCTTCCAGCGACGGATCCAGGTCGCCCGCCACGGCCGCCAGTTCGTCCTGGATGCGCGACCAGTCGGCGCTCTGATCGTGCAGCGTGGGCTCGGTTGGCTTGACATAAATCTTCTGCACGTCCGGATCCAGGCGAATTCGCCCCAGCCCCGAACTCTCGACCACGCGAACGGCTCGCACCCCGACCGGGTGCGTGTAGACCGCGTCCTCCGCCACCGGATGCTGGCACGCCAGCCGCCAGCCGTGCGCCAATTGCTGGTCCGACAGCCGGCGACGGTCGTGCGCGTTCGGCAGGGGCGGCTCGGTCTCGCGAATCAGCACCCGGCAGGTGCCGCACGAGCCCTTGCCCGAGCAGACCGTCTCCACTGGAATGTCGTTGGCCTGGGCGGCGTCCAGGATCGTGACACCCTCGGACGCGGCGATCTCGCGGTCCTCTGGCAGAAAGCGTGAACGGACGATGGGGTCGAGGTCGATCAAGGAATCTCGCCGGGACGGCGCAAGCGAAGGATGGTCCTGATCTTCGCACGCCACCGGCGCGAACCAATGCCGCCGGCACGCATGGGTACAATGAACGGTCCACGCAATGGACCCAGGAGAGGCACGCCATGGCGGACGCCCCCGATCAGGGCGCAGAACACCGGCACGACTTCGGTCTCGACCAGATTCCGCTGGGCCACCAGCCCTGGGGCCGCGCCGAGCTTGAGCTTGGCGAGGACACCATCCCGCTCGTCCAGGCCACCAATCTAGTTGGCGGGCTGGAGGTGCTCACCACCACCGTGGACAAGCTCTTCACCTGGTGCCAGTCCAACTCGCTATGGGCCATGGGCTTTGGTTTGGCCTGCTGCGCTATCGAGATGATGGCCAGCGCCGCGCCGCACTACGACCTTGACCGGTTCGGAACCGTGTTTCGCGCCTCGCCGCGCCAGTCGGACGTCATGGTCGTCTCCGGCACCGTCACCAACAAGATGGCTCCCGTCGTCAAGCGCCTCTACGACCAGATGCCCGACCCCAAGTGGGTCATCGCCATGGGCGCCTGCGCTACCTGCGGCGGCCCGTTCCGCAGCTACAGCACCCTGCAGGGCGTCGACCGCGTGGTTCCGGTCGACATCTATATCGCCGGTTGCCCGCCCCGCCCCGAGGCCCTGATCGACGGCATCATGGCCCTCCAGCGGAAGATCAACAGCGACGGCATCATGGGAACCGGCCGTAAGACGGAGTCCGTTCAGGCCTGACACCTCCCGCAAGCGAGGCCCAAGCCTCGAAGTCCGGACGCTTGCGCGTCGAGCTTCACTCGCATACCCACGCGTCCCCGGATTCGCGCCTGTCGGCCGAAACCATCACGCGCGTCAACCGTGAGCGCGGCATCGATGTCGTGGCCGTGACCGACCACAACACCATGGCCGGCGCCTTCGAGATGGCCGAACGCCTCCCCTTTCCCGTCATCCTCGGCGAGGAAATCAAGAGCACCGAAGGCGACATCATCGGCCTGTTTCTGTCTGAAGAGATTCCTCGCGACATGTCGCCTGCCGAAACCGTAGCCGCCATACGTGAACAAGATGGCCTGGTGCTGGCCCCCCACCCGTTCGACGGCTTGCGCCGTTCGGCCCTCGGCCGCGAGGCGGTTGATTCAATCGTCGACGACATCGATATCCTCGAGGTCTTCAACGGACGCACCCTCCGGCGCCGCGACAACGACGCCGCCGACCGCTACGCCGACGAACACGACCTGATCAAGTCCGTCGGCTCAGACTCCCATCTCGCCGCCGAGATTGGCCACTGCTGCCAGTCCATGCGGCCCTGGGACAACCCGCAGGACTTCCTGGCCTCCCTGCGTGAGGCCGAACTGCATGCTTCCCTGGCTCCCGCCTGGGTCCATCTCGGCAGTTCGCTGCACGCCTACGCCGCCAAGGTCGAGCGACGGCTTCGACGCCTGACCCGGGCTTGAGCGGCGCGGCCGCACAACCCGCGGCATCCAGCGAAAGCAGCGCGTCCCCTTCGTTCAATAGACGCGCGACTACTCTCCTGCTTCCGGCCTCCCTCAACCTCGGCATCACCCACGTCCTCGCGCCCGCGCTCAATGGCCTGATGGCCCGCAGCGTCGAGCCCGAGGCCGCCATCGGCGGCTACGCCATCGCCATGGGCGTCATGGGCCTGGTGGCGCTGCCCCAGATGCGCATCCAGCAACTGACGCTGGTCTTTCTGGACGACCGGGACTCGCTCAGCCGGCTCCGACGCTTCGTCGCGCTTTTCGCGCTCCTCAGCGGCCTCGTGGCCGCCGTCGTCGCTTTTACACCCGTGCTCGACGTGCTGCTGGACGGCGTATTCGCCACCACGGGCACCCTCCGCGCCGAGTCCGCAGCCGCCCTGGTCGCCCTCGCGCCCTTCCCGGTCCTTGCCATCGTTCGCACTCATCTGTACGGCGTTGCGCTCCGCATCGGCCGCCCGCGCCTGGTATGGATCGGCACCGGCGCCGGTGCGGTCGCGGTCATTGCGGTTGCCGCGCTGGTGCTCTGGCTTGACCCGTCGGCCGGTGCAGCCATCGCCGCCATCGCGGTGACCGCCGGCGCCGGCGTTGAGACCCTCGTTCTCCTCGCTGGCACGGCAGGACCATTGCGACGGGACCTCGCCCCGTCAGCGGGCTCGCCGCCCACCTACGGCGCCCTGCTCCGCTTCTTCGGGCCGCTGTTGGTGGCCGCCTTCCTTCCAGCCGTCACTCAGCCCGTCATCAACGCCATCCTCACGCGCGCCCCGGAGCCAGAGGCCAGCGTGGCCGCCGTGTCGCTGACCTTTGGCGTCAACCAGATCTTCCTGATCGCCCTCTGGGGCGTGCAGCCAACCCTGCTGGCCCTCATGGCCCGCGGCGAGAACCCCACGGCCGCCCGGCGCTTCGCCAACATCGTGGGCCTCATCACCGTGGGTCCGTCCGCCGTCGTCGCGTTCATTCCGCCGCTCACCAGCCTGGTCGTCCACGAATGGCTCGGCGCCACCGGCCGGCTTCAGGAGATGACCGAAACGGGCCTGCGCATCCTGGCCCTGCTGCCGCCCATCTTTGTGCAGGAAGCCATCTTCACCAGCGCCATCCTGCGCGTGCGCCGGGCCCATCTCCTCGTATACGTCAACGCGATCCGGCTCGTCGGACTTGTCGCCATCCTGCTCATCGGCGTCAACGCCACCGACCTGTCCGGTGGTGTTATCGGCATTACGGCTATCGGCGGCGCGCTCGTCATTGAAGCGATCGCGACCGTCGCCCTGGGCCGTGGCGCGCAGCGCCAACTCGAACGCGGGTGGCAACCGCCCTTTTCTTTTTGACAGACGCAAGGGCTGGCTTATCCTCAGGTTCGGCCCGAGGACTGCTTCGGCCAATCCACTCGCGAGCATCCCCAATGCGCTTCCGCTGCCTGAACACCCCGGCCATGCCCAGCCGGACCCTCCAGAGTTCTGCCGTGCCCTAGTCCGTGCCCGTCGCACCCCGCCACCGCGGATCAGGCGCCGAACTCACCGGGCGATCCGCGGTTTTTTGTTTGTCGCGAACTTTCGGAAATTGAGGCCATGCAACCCGCCGTATCCATCGACCACCTGGTCAAACGATTCGACCCCGCCGGCGTCGGCGGCGCGTGGCGGCGCGTCCTGGGCCGGCCCCTCAAGGACCCGATCGTGGCGCTTGACGCCATCAGCCTCAAGGTCCAGCGCGGCGAGGTGTATGGAATCGTCGGATCCAACGGCTCCGGCAAATCCACCCTGGCCCGCGTCATCGCTACGCTGCTCTTGCCCGACTCGGGCGAGGTCCAGGTCTTTGGACACGATGTGGTCCGCGAGGCCCGCACGGTGCGTCGCTTCATGAACCGGGTCTCCGTCGAGGCGTCCTTCTTCAAGAAGCTCAGTCCGCTCGAAAACCTCTCCTTCACCGCCCGCATCTACGGCCTCCCGGCCGGCGAAGCGCACCAGCACATCTTCGAAATCCTCAAGCGCCTGGACATCGAGGAGAAGGCAATCCGCCGCCCCATGGACCAGATGTCCCGGGGCCAGCAGCAAAAGGTCGCCGTGGCCCGCGCCCTGCTCACCTCGCCGGTGCTGCTGATCCTTGACGAACCGACAACCGGCCTTGACCCCCGCTCCAAGCGCGAGGTCCAGGACTTCATCCGCGAGGTCCGTGAGACCCACGACGCCACCGTGATCCTGATGACCCACGACATGGACGAGGCCGAGCAGCTCTGCGACCGCCTGGCCGTGATCGACAAGGGCCGCATCCTGATCGAAGACCAGCCCAGCGCCCTGCGCCGCGAAGGCGAGACCCTCGAGGACGCCTTCATCCGGCTTACCGGTCACGCCGTTGAAGTCCACGAACCCGACGACGCCGCCGACGGCGGAGGAGGTTGACCTGATGGTTCCGTTGCGACGTGAACTCGGCGCCTCGTACGCCTTCGTGGAACGCAACTTCCGAGCCGTGCGCCGCTACTGGGGTTGGGAGGTGGTGTTCCTCTTCCACTCCATCGTCAGCGCGCTCACCGTCGCCTACATCGCGCCGGGCGGCGTGGTGGTGGCCGGCCAGCAGTTCGACGCCGACCGTTTGATCCTGTTCCTGGTCGTGGGCACCGTGGTCTGGGCCTACCTCGACAGCGTCTTTGACTCCGTGGCCTTCATGGTCTCGTGGGAGCGCTGGGAAGGCACGATCGAAAGCACCTTCATGGCCCCCATCCGCCGGGTGACGTTCATCGCCGGCAGCTCCGCCTTCGCGGTGCTCTACTCGTTCGCCCGCGCCGTCGTGATCCTGGTGGTTGTGGCCCTGTTTTTCAATCTCGACCTGGCCGCGGCCAACTGGGTGGGCGCCTTTGCCGTGCTGGCCATCGGCAGCCTGGGGCTGCTCGGCATCGGCATCATGGCGGCCGCCTTGCCCCTGCTGTTCCTGGAACGCGGCTCGCAGATGACCGTGGTCGTCCAGGCCTCGCTGCTGCTCGTTTCCGGCGTTTACTACCCCGTCGAAGTACTGCCCGACTGGCTGGAGTGGTTCTCCGTGATCTCGCCCGCCACCTACGTCCTCAACGCCATGCGCGCCGCCGTGCTCGACGGCGTCACCCTGGTCGACCTGCTGCCCCACTTCGGTCCCCTGATGCTCATCACCGCCGTCACCATGCCCGTCGGCGTCTGGGTCTTCGGCTGGGCCGAACGCTACGCCCTGCGCCACGGTCGCCTGAAGCGCAGCGGCTGAGACTGGTCGTCGGTTTAGGCGATGTCGGCCGCGCCAGTCTCGGCAAGGCGACGCAGCGTCTGCGCCACCAGGTCGCGCAGGTCGGACTCAATGGGTGTGCCGGCGTAGCGCTCGCGCAGGTCGGCGGCGATGTCCAACCCGCTGCGACGACCGTCCAGCCGTTCCAGCACCGGCAGCGCCGCGATCGGTAGCTCGATGTGCTCCGGTCCGGCGTTGGGGTGTACCCGCGTCACTCGCGTGATCGGCCGCAGGATCTCGTCGTGTTCAGCCATGTGGGGGCGAAAGCTGATGGCTTCACCCAGTCGCGGTCGCCCAAGTAGCACGCTGGTGGTCGTGTGGGTTCGCGTCGGCGAATGCCCGAATCTCACCTCTTCCTGGCTGATTTCGGATTGACTCTCGGCGTCCAGGTCCGTCGCCAGGTTGTCGTAGATCAATTCCAACTGCCGCGGGCTGTAGCCGCCGGCCGACCGCAACTTCCCGCCCGCCCCCTGCGTGCCCGTAACGCCGGCTGACAGGTGGATGAAGGCCTGACGGATTGAGAAGTTGCGCGTCGGATCGGCCAGCTTCTTGGCGCGCCAGAACCAGGCATCCGCCTCGGCGTGCCCGCCGTACCAGTGCTCGGCCAGGTCGGCGAAGTCCGTGGCCACGCTCCGGTACTCCGTCTCGTACCAATCCATCGCCAGCCCGTGCAACCATGGCGCCGTCCGCCCCGTCCGAATGGCTCGCGCCGCCCGCAGCGCCCCATTGACCGCCAGCGTCACGCCCGTCGACAGAATTGGGTCGATGAAGCACGCGGCGTCGCCAACCTGTAGATACCCGGGACCGGCAAAGCTCGAACAGAAAAACGACCAGTCGCTCAACGCCTCCACACGCTCGCTGACCCATTCGCCGCCCTCCAGCAGAGCGGCGATCTCAGGGCACGCTCGAACCTGCTCCAGGTAGTAGTCCGTGCGGTTGGCCGCGCTGAGACTGGCCACCGCGTTCGGATCCGTGACAAGTCCCACGCTGCGCATCGTGTGCGCGATGGGGATGTGCCAGATCCACCCGTCCGGCACCGTGACGATCAGGATGTTCCCTGCGTCGTTTGCATCGTCAGACTCGATCACCTCGTGCAGGTCGCGCCCGCCGCTCCAGTGCCCGTACAGGGCCACGTGCCGCAGCGCGGTGTTGTATTGGCGCGTGCGGAACGCTCGTCCAAACAGCGCGTCCTGTCCCGTCGCGTCGATGGTCAGGTCGGCGGCCAGCGCGCTCTCTCGCCCGTCCTCCGCGCGGACCCGCGCCCCCTGCACGTCGTCAACAGAGCCCAGCGGCCCCAGCGCCGTTACGCCCTGGCGGACCTCGGCACCTTCGGCGGCTGCGTGGTCCAGCAGCAGCTTGTCGAACCTCGCGCGGTCCACCTGCCATGCGAAGGCCTGATCGGGATACACCTCGCTGAACTTGACGGTCCAGGGTTCGCGCGAGCGTCCCCAGATGTACGTCGCTCCGAACTTCTGCGTGAATCCGGCCTGTTGCACCAGCGGCAACGCGCCGCTGGCATCCAGCGCCGGTAGCACGCCGGGGATCAGCGATTCGCCCACGTGCGGCCGCGGCATGTGCTCGCGCTCCACCAGCGCCACGCGCAGCCCGTCCTGTGCCAGCAGCGTGGCCAGCGTTGAGCCGGCCGGCCCGCCGCCCAGGATCAGCGCGTCGTACCCGCTGCTCACGGGCGACGGTCGCGCCGGCGAAGTCGTCGGCTCTCGGCGGTAAGCCCCGCGGCATTCAGCAACTCGGCCGCCCTCGCATAGGCGGCCTCGTGGTCTCCGCTTCCGCTGAGCTCCAGGGCTCGAGCTCGCGCCTTCCAGGCCCGGGCGGCGACCAGGGGCGCTCGCTCGCCGTCAACCACCGTCAGCGCAATGTCCGCCAACCCCGCGGCCGCGGGAGCGAACTGCTGCGGATCGGTCCTGGGATGGTCAAGCAGGAGCCCGCTCAGCAGCAGCTGGCAGCGGGCATGCGAAGTGGCGTCCACGTGCGGAGTCAACGTAGCCGCCGCGCGTCGTGCGTGGCCCACCGCCCGCTCGATCAGCGGCGCGCGGTCATCGGCCGGATAGATGGCGAACGCCTCGGCAATCTCCAGGTCCGTCCGCGCCGCCGCCTCGGGCACGCCCGCGGTCTGTCGGTACTGCGCGGCTCCCAGCAGGTCCATCGCCGCCGCTTCCAGCATCCGCCCGTCCAACGCGCCTGGAGAGTCGGCAGCTAACCGGCGAGCGACGCCACGCGCCTCTTGCGCCTCAGCCTGCGCGGGCTGCTCGTTTTGTCCGGTTCCCTCCAGCCAATGCTCCGCCGCTGCGACGGCTTCAAGTGCGACGGCGCGAGCAACCGGCTGACCGTGCAGCACGAGCGCTCGCACGCTTGTGGACAGCATCCGAGCGGCGTGTGTAGAGGCCGTCGGGAACGATTCGGCTTCCACCACCGCCCACGCCTTTCGGGCCGCTGCGACTTGCGCATGCGCACTAGTCGATGCGTCGTCGACGTGCGCTGTGACATCCGCCAGCGCCTTTACGGCGAAACCCAACGGATCAGCCGCCAGATCAAGGGTCGATGCCACAGAAGTCACGACAGCGCCAACGCGGGCGGGTGGAAGTGTCGCGAAAGCATGGGAGAATCAGTCTAGCCGGAGGGTCGGTGGCGTCTGTTTGCTCGTCGGACGCTGTGCCGACCAAGGGGGACGCACTATGGCCACGCAAACGCTCGCACGCTTGACGCCAGCGCAGGTCGACGCATTCTGGCGCGACGGATATCTCGCCCTGCCGGACTTTCTTAGCGACGACGACATCGCCACCCTGCGGACCAGCATGGACGCTCTGGAGAGTTGGGCGCAGAGCCACGAGCACCGCGACTTCCAGCGCGAACCGAATGCGCTCCACATCGAGCGACTCGCGATCCGCAAAATCAACCACATTCACAAATACGGCGGGGTGATCTGGGACGAATTGATGCGCCGCGACGAAGTGCTGGACCTCATGGAGGACCTCATGGGTCCCGACATCCGCTTCCATCACTCCAAGATGATGGTGAAGCCGCCGTTCGAAGGCTCAGCCAAGCCCTGGCACCAGGACCTGCCGGAAGGCTTCATCACGCACGAGGAAGCCGACCGTCTCCGCCCGTGGGGAACCGACTTGCAGCCCGAGCAGGTGCCGGTCGTCGCCATCCAGTACTACCTGGACGATTCGACGCTTGAGAACGGCTGCATCCAGGTCGTCCCAGGCAGTCACCGACGCGGCCTGTTCGAAGACCCCTTGCACGAGTCGCTGATTGATCAGTCGGAAGTCGTGGCCGCCGAGCTCAAGACTGGCGGCGCGCTGCTGTTTCACTGCCTGACCTACCACTATTCGGCGCCGAACACCTCTCCGAACGGGCGTCGCGGCGTCGTATACGAGTACATGGCCCCCGCAACCGGCGTGGAGCTCTCCTACGACGTCGAAGCCGACGCTGGCTGGGGCACGCCGCTACGCGGCGCCAGCTAGACACAGCCTTACGCCCGTCCGCCGGCGGTCGGCGGACTTGCCGACCAGGCGGCTGGCTTGTCACGCTGGGCCTCACACCGCGCCGTAGGAGCACCGCCCGTGGGCAACAAGCCGACCTATAGAGTCGCGCTGGTGAGTTGCGCCATGCACCAGCCGCAGCAGTACGCCCCGACGTTCGCCACCCACCCGCGCACCGAGGTCGTCTGCGTGGCGGACGACCCCAGCGAGATCGACGACTACGTCGTCGAGACCAACCGGTCGGAGGCCGACCTGTACGGCGTGCCGTACATCGAGAGCATCGACGCCGTGGCCAACGACCCGTCAATCGACATCGTCAGCGTCTGCCCGCAGCTCGAGCGCCGCGGCGGCGTGTCGGCCCGCTTGGCGGACGCCGGCAAGCACCTGTTCATGGACAAGCCCAACGCCATCACGGTCGCCGAGGCAAAGGCCATCGCATCGGCCGCACGTGAGCGCGACGTCCGCACCGTGATCTACGGGCGACACCTCTCAACGATGATGCGCCAGATCAAGAGCGAGCTGGATGCTGGCGCCATCGGCGAACTCAAGACGATTCACTGGGACCTGATCTTCGCCAAGGGCCAGGCCGGCACCGTCCCCGATGACTGGACGACCGCGATTTCGCAGGACTTGTCACGCTTCACCTACCGTGCGGAAAACGCCGATCCCTCGGGCTCCGGTCACAACGTCTGGGCCAAGCGCGAGTTACATGAAATCGGCCTGTACCCCGTTGGTCAGGTGCAGTATCTGGCCGATTCGGCCGTGCAGTCCGTCTACGCGCAGCTCGGCCAGTACTGGCTGGGCTCCCACGCCGAGCGCGGCCTCGAAGACTTTGCCGTCATGCACATGACGTTCGAGAACGGCATCACCTCCACCATCACCACTGGTCGCTACGGCCGCGAAACCGACGCCGGCAGCGGCGTCGACAAGGTCTCCGTGGTGGGCACGCGCGGGTCCATCGTGGCCGACGGGTCGCCGCCGGTCGCCATGACCTACGGCCTGCCCGGCGACGACGGCAAGGGAGCAACTCGTGTCGACGCCATGGACTCCGGTGGTATCGAGGTGCTGATCGACGACTTCATCACGTGCATCGACGAGGGTCGCGAGTCCATCAACAACGCCGACGCGGGCGTCGCCCAGGTCGAATCGCTTCTGGCGGGCTATGCCTCCTACTTCAGCGGACAGCCCGTGATGCTGCCGTTGGACTGAGGACTGCCTAGTCGGTCGCCGCGTCCTCGTCGTCCGAGCTCTTTTTCCGCTCGAGTTCGCCGTGCACGTGCAGGATGCGCTGTACCGCCGTGATCTGCGTCACGACGCTCAGCACCCACAAACCGGCGCTTAACAGCCAGGCCGGTCCCAGCAGCGAGATCCCCAGCAGCAGCAGCCGCTCCGGCCGCTGAAGGATGCCAATCTCGCAGTCCACGCCCAATCCTTCCGCGCGCGCCCGCGTGTAGCTGATCAACATTGAGCCGACCATCGTAGTCACCGCCAGCACCACCTCGATCCGGGCATCCTGGGCTACGAAGTACCAGACCAGGCCGGTAAAAATCAGTCCCTCGGCCCATCGATCCAGCGTTGAATCCAGAAACGCGCCAAACCTGGAACCGTTGCCGCTCACCCGCGCCACCGCGCCGTCCAGCATGTCGAACCCACCGGTAACCAGCACCAGCAGCCCGCCAGCCACGGTCCAGCCGAAGCCGATACAGACGGCCGTCACCGCGCTCACCAGTAAGCCCGCGACGGTCAGCGCGTTGGGATCGATCCCCGTGCGCGCCAGTGGTGTGACCAATCGCTCGACCGTGCGCCGCGTGCTCGCCTCGATATGCGCCTTGTTCACGACGGCGAGCCGCCGGCTCGAAGCAGATCGGCGTCCGCCGACCAGTAGGCCCCGCCCAGCTCCTCCTCGTTGAGCAATTCTTCGTAGTAGGCGAGCACGCGGTCGGCAATCGTGCTCCAGGTGAAGTCTAGGGCGCGTCGGCGTCCGGCCTCCGCCATCCGCCCGCTCTTTTCCGGGTTGTCGGCCACTCGCATGAGGGCGCGCGCCAGTGCCACGTGATCCTTGGGCGGAACCAGGATCGCGGCTTCGTTGTCGGTCAACATGGTTCGTGAGGCGGGAATGTCGGAAGCCACCACCGGCGTACCGGCAGCCATCGCCTCAAGCAGCGTGATGCCCTGGCTCTCGCCGCCCAGCGCCGGCCAGCAAAAGATGTCGGCGGTCTGTAGGTACTGCCGCTTTTCCTCGTCCGAGACGAATCCCTTGAACACCACGTGCCGCAGGCCGAACTGCTGAATCTGTCGCAAGTAGGCCCGTCGCTGCCCAGGGCGAAACGCGCCGATCACGATCAGTCGCGCCTGCGGTCGCAGCTGGCACACCAGCGCCATGGCACGCAGCAGGTAGTCAAGGCCCTTGCGCTTCTCCAGTCGGCCCACAAACACGATGTTCAGCTTGCCGTCCTGCAATTCGCTGGCCGGCGGCTGCGGCGCGCCGTAGAAATCCACGTCGATGCCATTCGGGATGATTCGATAGGCGCCCTTGTACGAGCGAAACACCAGTTCCCTCGCCGCTTCCGAAACCGCGATTTTTCCGTGCAGGCGCCGCTGCAAGCGCCGGATCAGCGGCCGGGTGGTCCGATAGAAGAGCGCCGAATTGCGCGCGGCGTGAAACGTACCGACGTTCACACTCGTCGAGTACTGAAGCACCGTCAGCGGCAGTGCCGGAACCAGCGGCTCCTGCAGGTGCACGATGTCGAACCGCTGCTGGCGCAAATAGCGCCGAACCCGCGGCACCAGTTGTGGCGACAGCGTCAGCCGTGCCCGCGACTGGTTGACCGGCAGCGGCACTACGCGAGACCCGATGCGCACGAATCCCGGAAACTTCTCTTCAACCTGGTTGTCGGTACTCGGCGCCATGATGGCCACCTCGTGGCCGCGTGACCGCAGTTCCCGTTCCAGGTTCAGGATGTGCTGGGTCACGCCCCCTGGATAGGGGAAGTCGTATGGCGAGACCTGCAGAATCCTCACGCGTCAAGCGCCTCCGGCCACATCGGGCGGAACATGTACCACTGCGCCGGCGCCTTGCGAATCAGCGTCTCCAGGTTCCACATCACCTGTTGCATGGCCTCCTGAACCGCCTCGGCCGCGGGTCGGTCCTTGTCGATCACGATTGGCGGCATGCCATGTGCCGAGTACGTACCGTCGGGATACCGGATCATCCCGCCAACCAGCAGCGGACTGCCGGTGTGTCGGGCCAACACCGCCGCGCCATCCGGCACCCAGACCGGCCGGTCGAAGAACATGACCTGCACGCCCTTGCCCGGCGTCGGCCGGTCCGCCAGCAACGCCACGAACTCGCCCCGACGTAACGAGCGCAGAATCCCTCGCGCCGCGTTCCCCAACTGAATCGTCCGAAGGTTCTTGCGCGCCCGCACGTTGTCCAGCACCGCGGTCAGTGATCGGCTGCCAAACGTCTCGGCCACTACGTGTGTGGGCTGATCAACCGAGACCAGGCTGCCGCAGCAGTCCCAACTGCCGAAGTGCGCCGTGATCATGATGCCGCCACGACCCATCTCCTTGAACGCCCGCAGATGGTGCAGGCCCTCGATAGCCACCGTGTACCGCAGCAATTCCTCCGGCGTCATCCGGTAGGTCCGCAAGAAGTCCAGCGTCATCTCGCCATAACTGATCACCGAGCGCATCGCCAGCGCCCGCACTCGCGGATCCGTGGGCGGCAGGTTCAAGACCACCGACATGTTGGCCGTGGTGTTCCGCCGAATCCGTGGAACCAGCCAATACACCAGCATCCCGATGAGCCGAGCCAAACCGAACTTCAGCGGGCGGGGTACCCACCGTTCAGCTTGGGCTGCGAAGGCTACGACGGTGATCACGCGCTATGCGTCGCTCCTGGCGCCGGCGGCGATGGTCGCCGTGCGGATGAACTCCTCGGTCATCACTCGCGCTTCTTCGTCCGAGTACTGGATCGGCGGCGACTTCATCAGGTAGGCCGACGGCCCTTCCACCGCCCCGCTCAGACCACGGTCCATCGCGATCTTGCAGCAACGCAGCGCGTCAATTACCACGCCGGCCGAGTTCGGCGAATCCACCACTTCCAGCTTCAGTTCGGCGTTCAGCGGCTGTCCGCCAAACGCCACACCCTCCATCCGGATGTAGGCCCACTTACGGTCGCCCAGCCACGGCACGAAGTCGCTCGGACCGATGTGCACGTTCTCGGCGCCAATGTCGTACTCAAGCTGGCTGGTCACCGCGTCGGTCTTGGATATCTTCTTCGACTCCAGCCGCGAACGCTCCAGCATGTTCTTGAAGTCGGAGTTCCCACCCACGTTCAACTGGTACGTGCGCAGGACCTTCACGCCCCGCTCTCGAAAGAGCCGGGTCAGCACGCGATGGGTAATGGTTGCGCCCACCTGGGACTTCA
>JAPPKM010000159.1 GCA_028874315.1 Chloroflexota bacterium | reverse complement strand
AGCGCACCTTCGGCCCCGGCCCCGCCGCCGAATCCGCCTGCCAGCGCGACCACCGTCAGGATGTCCGCAGCCTCTTCGCCTGGGCTTTCGGTGGCTCCCAGCCCGCCACCCGCTGGCTCGCCGTTGACGCCGGCGAGCACCACACCTGCGGCATCCGCACCAATGGCACCGTCGCCTGCTGGGGCAGCAACACCAACGGCTCCGGGACGGTACGGGGCCAGGCCGACCCTCCGGCTGGAACATTCACCGCTATCAGCGCCAGTTCCGTTCATTCCTGCGGCGTGCGCACCGACGGATCAATCGTCTGTTGGGGCCTCGACTACCTGGATCGCCTCAATGCCCCTGCCGGCGAGTTCAGGTCCGTCAGCGCCGGCAATGCGCACGCCTGTGGCATCCGCACTGACGGCACCGTCGCCTGCTGGGGCCACAATGACGACGGTCAGGCCGCGCCGCCACTGGGCACGTTCACCGTGGTCAGTGCCGGCGGCGGCTTCACCTGCGGCGTCCGCACCAACGGCACTCTCGCCTGTTGGGGGGATGCAGGCGATGAGGGCAGCCTGGGGTCACAGCCCACCGGCACCTTTGTTGACGTGAGTTCGCACTTCGGTCACGCCTGCGGTGTGCGCACCGATGGATCCACGGCCTGCTGGGGTGACCTGATTGGTCTCCCAGGCAGGCAACCACTCCCGGGCGCCTATCAATCCATCAGTGCGAGTGACTTCCACGTGTGTGGCGTGCGCACCGATGGGGCCGTGGTCTGCCAGGGATCAAATATCTCCCGTGAAGCCAGCCCGCCATCCGGTGCCTTCACGTCGGTCTCTCTCGGTCAGGATCACAGCTGCGGCCTCCGGACCAACGGCGAGATCGCCTGTTGGGGCTACGACGACGGTCGCGCGACACCGCTGCCCGGCGCCTTTACCACTTTGGTCGCGGTCGACAGGCGCGTCTGCGGGATCCGAGCCAACGGTCGTGTTGACTGCTGGGGTCTGGGCTTTCGCAACGAGCTGTTCACGCCGCCCGGCACCTTCACGGCAGTCAGCGGCCGGGGCAACCTCGTCTGCGGACTTCGAACCGACGGCATCGTCGACTGTTGGGGCTGGGACTTTGACGGCCAATCCTCACCGCCGGCGGGCACCTTCGCCGCGGTCAGCGCCGGAGCGCGGCACACCTGCGGCGTGCGCCCGGACGGCGCCGTCGAGTGCTGGGGCGCCAACGATGATGGGCAGATCGACGCACCGTCAGGCGCCTTCACGGCCGTCAGCTCCGGCGGCTCCTACCGCGGGCACGCCTGCGGCCTTCGCCCCGACGGCGCGGTCGAGTGCTGGGGCCATGACAGTAGCGGGCAAGCCACGCCGCCGACCGGTCGCTTCACGTCCGTGAGCGCCGGGAATTCGCACACCTGTGGGCTGAGGCCCGACGGCGCCATCGCCTGCTGGGGAGACAACGACGCCGGTCAGACCAACGCGCCCGCGGGCGCGTTCGTGTCGATCAGTGCCGGCGGCGCGCACACCTGTGGCGTGCGGCCCGATGGCGCCGGAGTCTGCTGGGGCTCCAACCCGGACGGTCGCATGTCCGTGCCGTCCGGCGCCTTCACGTCGATCAGCGCAGGCATCGCCCACAGTTGCGGCGTGCGTCCCGATGGCTCGGTGGATTGCTGGGGCTCCAACGACCGCGCCCAATCCAGCCCCCCGCCGGGAAACTTCACGGCCGTCGCGGCCGCCGACGGCCAGTCCTGCGGACTCGGTGCCGATGGCTCCGTGGCGTGTTGGGGACGCGGTCCATTTGGCGTGCCCTCCCCGCCGCCTCTTGCCTACAAATCGATCAGCCTTGCGTACGACTACAGTTGCGGAATCAGAATCGACGGTTCCCTCGTCTGTTGGGAAGGCACCACCGTCTACAGCGCGGATGTGAACCTGCCGTCCGGGGTCAACCTGTTGACGTCTGCGCCGCCGCGATCAGCCGTCGCCGACGGCGCGGACCTGAACCGGCCGTCCGGTGTGACCCGGCTGGCGTATACGCCGGCGCAATCACGCGAGGTCATCCCCCCGGACATGACCCCGCCGTCCGGGACATTTCGCGTGGTCAGCGCTGGCGGTTTGGGGGCGGAATACGCCTGCGGGGTGCGCACCAACGGTGCCGTCGAGTGCTGGGGAGCCAACTGGTACGGCAAGGCGTCGCCGCCGCCTGGCACCTTCGCGTCCGTCGGGACGGGCTGGGACCACACCTGTGGCATTCGCACCAATGGGTCGGTCGCCTGTTGGGGCGACAGCGACGACGGCAAGACCCAACCGCCACCGGGCCGCTTCACCTCGCTGGACGTCGGCGACAACCACACCTGCGGGGTGCGAGCGGATGGAACCGTGGCCTGCTGGGGATCGGGCGCCGACGGTCGGCACGCTCCGCCGTCTGGATCCTTCACGTCCCTCAGCGCCGGCTTCGGCCACACCTGCGGCCTGCGCACGGATGGCCACGTCGCCTGCTGGGGCGTGAACGACCAAGGCGAGTCAACCCCGCCGCCCGGCACCTTCGCGGCCGTCACCGTCGGCGACAACTTCAGCTGCGGCCTCCGCCCCAACGGCGCCGCCGAATGCTGGGGCTACAACGACGGCCGCACCACCCCGCCCGCCTGAACTCAAGGTCCGCACCCGCATCCCCCGCCATCCCGGCGTACCCGGCCGGGACCCAGCACCACCCAACCATCAAGCCTCACCGATGTCACCCCTGGCAACCCACCCAGACCAATCCCTCCCAACCTCCTCGTCCGACTCTCACTACTCTCCCTTCTAACCTCTCCCCTTCCTGCAATCGGCGTCCCCGACCCGCCCGTCCCCCGCGCACCGCGCGTCCCCGTCTTACTCTTCCTCCGCCATCCCGGCGTCCGCGGCCGGGACCCAGCGCCATGATCAATCCCAGCGCACCTTGCTACCCCGTCCACTCACGCACCCCGAGCGCATCTGCCATTCCGACTCTCACTTCTCTCCCCTTGTATGTTCCCGGAGCCTTGGATTTCCCAGGGTGACAGTGCACGGGCCGGGACAGACCGATCTCCCCTGGGTCCGAAGAGACCGCGAGACTGCAGGGTCGTCCCGGTCCTGACGCTGGCGCAGAGCCCGAACAGGTGCCGGGGCCGTGATCCTCACGAGCCCGAATC
>JAPPKM010000172.1 GCA_028874315.1 Chloroflexota bacterium | reverse complement strand
TATGCACCCCCTGGGTTGGCAAAACCTCCCCGGCGGCCCCCCCCGCTTTTTCTTTTTTTTTGCGCGCCCCCCCACGTTTAACCCGGGGGGGGCCCTTCTCGGTCGACAACGTGAAGCGGCGCCCTGGCGGCTGGGTTTGTGCGCGAAACGCCGGGCGCGCCTTGCGTGCTTGAGATCACCAGGTCCACTTCACAGCCGGGCGTGAGTAGCGACCACGCTGTCAGCCCGATTCCTGATCGCCAGTCGCGTCGGCTGTGTTTTCTCTTGTGGTTGGTCGGAACCCTACGAGCCCACCCTGCGAGCAACGAGCAGGAAGGAGCCGAGGAGGCGGCGGATGGTGGGCAGGTCGTCGCCGAAGCGCCAGTTTGCGGTGCTTGGGAACTCCTGCAGGCTCTCGATGCGCAGGCCGGCGCGGGCAACGCTCGTGACGATGTCGCCGAGCGTCCAGCTGAACTCCCACCTGGGTTCGGGAGCGTCTTCGGCGCCGGCGAAGTGACGCCAGCCGGCGGTGCGGTGGGGCCGGCGGTCGAAGTAGTCGCCGACGATGGCAATGGAGCCGTCGCGCACCTCAAGGTTGCCGAGCTGCGGATGCTCCTCGTTGAGGATCAGGCGGCCGGAGGGTTTGAGCAGGTCATGTACCGACGCGGCCCAGCTGTCGAGGTCGGGAAGCCAGCCGAGGGCGCCGCCGCCGGTGTAGACGATATCGAAGGACCCGGGGGACAGCTCAGCGGGGCGGCTGCTGACGTCGGCGGCCAGGAACCCGGCCGTGATTCCGGCGGCTTCGGCCTTGCGCCTGGCCAGGTCGATCTGTTTCGGACTGATGTCGACGCCGGTGACAGTGGCGCCGGCGTTGGCCCAGGAAATGGTCTCTTCGCCGCTGCCGCACTGAAGGTGGCAGAGGCTCAGACCGCGCACGTCGCCGGCGGCTTCCAGCTCGTGTTCGCGCAGCAGCGATCCACCGCGCGCAAAGAAGTCCGCGGACGGCCATATGCCGTGTCGCTTCTCGGCGATGGCGTCCCAGGCGTCGCGGTTGGCGGCGGTGTATTCGTTCACGGACTCGTCGGGTTGCGGTGGATGGGAAGCGACGATCCATTGTGACGGATTGCACGCCATGGCTGGACGGGCTGACGACGGGGATTCAGGCTAGGGTGAGACGCCGCGCGGAGAATCCACGATGAGGGACGAGGGTCTGACATGAGCGCGGATGGGCCGCGGGTGATGCGCCTGGACGAGCGGCAGGACCTGATCGACCACGTCAATCGCGTCATGCGCCAGGAGGTGGGCAGCGATCCCACCTACGGCGAGGACTGGCCGCACGTGCACCAGCCGGAGAACGTGCCGAACATCTTTGTGGTCCGCGAGGACGACCAGATCGTGGCGTCCACGGCGATCTATCCGCACGAGACGCGGCTGGGCGGCGTGCAGTTGCGGATCGGCGGGATCAACGGGGTCTCGACCGACGTGCCGTACCGCCGCCGCGGCTACGCCACGCGCGTGCTCGACGCCTGCATCGAGCGCATGGCGGAGCTGGGTTCCCACGTCAGCCTGCTGTCGACGGGCGTGCCCAGCTGGTACCGCAAGCAAGGCTGGGAATACGGCGGGACGGTTCGGGTGTATCGGTTCGACCGGGGGAACCGGTCGTTTCTGCCGTCGGAGCCGGTACCTGAGATCCGGCCGGCGACGAATGATGATTTCGAGGCGCTCTCGGAGATCAACGAGGCGCGGGCCTGGGGTGCCGTGCGGCCGCCTCGTCACATGCGGGCAATGCTGGTGCGGCGCAACTCGACCGTGTGGGTGGCCGAGCGCGACGGCCGGGCCGGCGCTTATGTGTTCGCGCGCGGCACGTCGATGGCCGAATACGGCGGGCCGGCCGACCTGGTGGTGCCGATGATCGCCCGCCTGCTGGCGGACTGGGACGACCCGGCGGTGAAGACGTCAACGCAGTCGGTGGCCGAGCGCCGGGCCGGGCAGAGCCCGACGGTGCACGCCACGCTGTCGGCGCCGGCGCGGGCGGACGACGTGACCGACGCGCTGGATGCGGTCGGAATCATGCGGTCGACCGATTACATCGGGATGATCCGCATCGAGGACCCGGTGGGACTGGTGCGGGCCTACGGGCGCGACGACCTGGATCCGGTGGACGAGGGCGACACGATTTCGATGACGGTGGGCGGCCGGCGCGTCCGCTTGAGCCGGAACGACGCGGTGAAGCTGCTGTTCGGGCCGGAGCGTCCGCCGGGCGTCAGCGATCCGGGGCTGCCGCTGGCGTTTCACGAGTGGTCGGCCGATCGGGTGTAATCCGAGTGGCGCCAGGCGGCCCTTAGTTCATAGAATCGGCGCACCTACCTGCGCGGGGAATCCAGGTAGGCTTACAACCCCGCCGCGACGGCGGCGCGTGGAGGCCAGGCATGGCGATAACTGAACGCAGAGACACCGCCGGTTACGTGATTGACATCCTCGACGAGGAATTCGAGGACTTCACCACGGAGGCCCGGGCCTACCTGGCCGGTCAGCGCGTCGAAGAGAAGTTCATCGGCTACCGGCTCAAGCAGGGCGTCTACGGCCAGCGGCAGCCCAACGTCCAGATGCTGCGGGTGAAGCTGCCGATGGGCGGCGTCACCGCGGACCAGTTGGACGCCTTCGCCGAGGTCGCCGAGCGGTTTGCCCCGCTGAAGAAGGGCCACATCACCACCCGCGAGAACATCCAGTTGCACCACATCCCGCTGCCCTTGGCCTGGGAGTCGCTGCGGGTGCTGGGTCGAGCGGGGCTTTCAACCCGCGAAGCCTGCGGCAACACCGTGCGCAATGTCACCGGCGACCCCTGGGCGGGCGTCGCCGCCGACGAAACCTTTGACGCCACGCCGTATGCCGGGGCCTTCGTGCGCTACTTCGTTCGCAATCCGCTGACGCAGTTGCTGCCGCGGAAGTTCAAGGTTTCCTTCAGCGGATCCGACACCGACCGCACGATCGGCGAAATTCACGACCTGGCGTTCTTCTCGACCATCAAGGAAGTGAACGGCAAGGAAGAGCGCGGGTTCCGGATCCTGACCGGCGGCGGGCTGTCGATCATGCCCAAGCACGCCTTTGAGCTGTATGACTTCGTGCCGCTCAGCGACTACCTGCGGGTCTCCGAAGCCGTGCTGCGGATCTTCAACCGGTCCGACGAGTTGCGGCGCAACCGGGCCAAGGCGCGAATCAAGTTCCTGGTCCACCGGGTCGGTATCGAGAAGTTCCGCGAGATGGTGGAGGCCGAACTGACCGGCGCCTGGGCGGAGCGCGAATACGACCTGGACGACCTGGTCTTCATCGACAACGAGGAAGCGGACGCGCCGGAGATGCCGGCCGAGGCCCCGGAGATCGCGGAGGAACATGCGGACCTGTTCGAGCGCTTCTGCGCGACGAACGTGGCGCCGCAGGTGCAGGCCGGGTACTCGACCATGGAAGTCAAGGTCAACCAGGGCGACCTGAGTCCCGAGCAGTTCCGCGGTCTGGCGCAGATCCTGCGTGACTACGGCGCGAGCCGGGCGCGTACGACGCACTGGCAGAACATCGTGCTGCGCTGGATTCCCGACAACAGCGTCTACCCGGTCTGGCGCGAACTGCGCGCGCTGGGGCTCGGCAATCCGGGCGCGTATGAGATTAACGACGTGGTGTCCTGCCCCGGCACGGACAGCTGCAAGCTGGGGATTACCTCGTCGATGGGCCTCAACAAGGCCATCCAGGCCAAGGTCGAGGAAATGCACATCCAGGATCCGCTGACGCGGCAGATCCTGATCAACATGAGCGGCTGCCCCAACTCCTGCGGCATGCACCACGTGGGCAACATCGGCTTCCACGGCGCGGCCATCAAGACCGGCGGTCGCCAGGTGCCGGCCTACCACACGTTCATCGGCGGCAACCGCCGCTACGGTTCGCCGATGCGGCTGGGCATGCTGCTGCGCACGCGGGTGCCCGCCAAGCGCGCGCCGGCCATCGTGGAGCGGTTGATCCTCGACTACGAGGAGAATCGCGTGGCCGACGATGAGTCCTTCAACGAGTACGTCGACCGGTACGACCGGCTGTATTTCGACGGTCTCCTCAAGGACCTGGCGCTGCCGCCCGAATACGACGACGAACCCGAGCACTTCGTGGACTGGGACCGCGACCGGCTGTACGTGCTGGAACGCGGCGAGGGCGAATGCGCGGTCTGATTCCAGGCACACCGTCCGACCAATCGCCGGCGCAGCGCGGCCAGCGGCTGTATGCGTCGGCGGAGATTGTTGCGATTCTCTTCGCGCGTGGCTGCACGTCCTGTTGTTGCCACTGCACCTGCGCCTGTATACGGGGCGTGGTGGTCTAGGCCTCTCACGCCCGCCAAGTCCTGGTCATGCCAGGCACGTCTCGACGCCGGCCGGGCGTTCACGCCCGGGCCGCGTGATCGGTCCCGACTGACCACGCCCTAGAACGGCGTCGAGCACCTGAAATAGAGCGAGGGGCGCAATCCGCCCCGTGCCATTGGAGGTTTTCTCTCAATCGTGAACATGCAACTTGCTGAAATCGACCTGCGGCGCGAAGGCCCGCGGCTGCGGGGCCAGCCGGCCGAGGAGGTGCTGCGCGAAGTCGTGCGCGCCTACGCCCCGGACGTGGCGCTCTCGTGCTCCTTCGGCGGGCCCAGCGGCATGGTGCTGGTGGACATGCTGGCGCGGCAGGACCTGCTGAACGACGTCGAGGTCTATTACCTGGACACCGGCCTGCTGTTCGAGGCTGCGCACGAAGTGCGCGAGGAGATCGAGCAGCGGTACGGGTTCGAGGCCACGGCGTATCTGCCGGACTTGTCGGTGGCCGAACAGGCGGAGCTATACGGCGACGCGCTGTGGGATCGCGACCCAGACGCCTGTTGCGGGATCCGCAAGGTCGGGCCGAACGCGCGGGCGCTGGCCGACAAGCGGGCCTGGATTACGGGCGTGCGGCGCGACCAGTCGGCGCAAAGAGCGGCGACGGCGGTGATCGAGTGGAACGCGAAGTTCGGGCTAGTGAAGGTGGCGCCGCTGAGCGGTTGGACCGAAGCCGAGATCTGGGACTACATCCGACGCCACGACGTGCCCTACAACCGGCTGCACGACGAGGGATACCCGAGCCTGGGCTGCAATACGCGCTGCACCTCGCGCCCGCTGCCGGGCGAGTCGCTACGGAGCGGCCGATGGCGAGGACTCGACAAGACCGAATGCGGTCTGCACGGAAACACCTAGGGATGGTCAAGTCAATGGACTGCAATGGGTTTGCCGCCTACGGGCGGCCGGAGCCGGCCGGGGTCACGATCTGGCTGACGGGTCTGTCGGGCGCGGGCAAGACGACGCTGGCGGAGCGGCTGACGCCGGAACTGGAGTGTCGAGGGCACCGCGTGGAGTCGCTGGACGGCGACGTGGTGCGCACGCACCTGAGCAAGGGGCTGGGGTTCACGCGCGAGGACCGCGACGAGAACATCCGGCGCATTGCGTGGGTAGCGGCGCTGGGGACGCGGCACGGCGCGACGATGCTGGTGTCGGCGATCTCGCCCTATACGGAAGGTCGACGCGAAGCGCGGGACCAGATTGGCCAATTCGTTGAGGTTTACGTGAAGTGCTCGCTTGACGAGTTGATCGAGCGCGACCCCAAGGGGCTGTACGCACGCGCCCTGGCCGGTGAGATCAAGAACTTCACCGGAGTCAACGACCCGTACGAAGCGCCGGTGAGCCCGGAAATCGTGGTGGAAACAGACATGGAGTCGGTAGAGCAAAGCGCGGCCAAGATCCTGGACAGCCTGGAACGCCTGGGCCACCTGGCGCCGGTGACCGACTGCGTGGCGGCCTGATGGCTGCCGTGGCAGCGCCGGCGGCGATCAAGCTCTCGCCGCGGCAACTGGCTGACCTGGAGCTGTTTCGGGTGGGTGGCTACCGCCCGCTCACGGGGTTTATGACGCAGCCGGAGTACGCGGCCGTACTGAAGGACATGCACCTGCCGGACGGGCAGCCCTGGCCACTGCCAATCACACTGGCGGTCGACGCGGAGACGGCGTCGCTGGTGCGGGAAGGCGACCGGCTGGACCTGTTGGACGGCGAGGGGCGGCCTTGCGGCGAGCTGGAGGTTCGGCAGCGATTTCACTATGACAAGACGGCAGAGGCACAGGCGGTGTACCGCACGACTGACGCCGAGCACCCGGGCGTGGCGGCGCTGTATGCGCAGGGGGAAGTTCTGCTGGGCGGGCCGGTGCGATGTTTCGGCCAGTCCCCCGACCGGGCAGAGGATCCGCGTCACCTGACCCCGCTGCAGTTGCGCGAACGGTTCGATGCGCTGGGTTGGCGGACGGTCGTCGGATTTCAGACTCGGAATCCGATTCACCGGGCGCACGAGTACATCCAGAAGGCCGCGCTGGAGATGGTTGACGGGCTGCTGGTGCATCCGCTGGTGGGCGTCACCAAGGAAGACGACGTGCCCGCCGACGTGCGCTGGCGCTGCTACGAGGTGCTGCTGGACGGCTACTTTCCGAGCGACCGGGTGGTGCTGGCGGCGTTGCCCGCGGCGATGCGATACGCGGGACCGCGTGAGGCGATTTTTCACGCGCTGGTGCGGCGGAACTATGGCTGCACGCACTTCATCGTGGGCCGCGACCACGCGGGCGTAGGGGATTACTACGGCCCGCACGACGCCCAGCACATCTTTCGCGAGTTCGACTCGGGCGAACTGGGCATCACCCCGCTCTTCTTCGAGCACGCGTTCTGGTGCACGGAATGCGCGGGGATGGGCTCGGCGAAGACCTGTCCGCATGACGGGGCCAACCACGTGTTCCTCAGCGGGACGCGGCTGCGGGGGCTGCTGAGCGAAGGGCAGCGACCGCCGGCGGAGTTCACGCGTCCGGAGGTCGCGGTGGTGCTGGCGGAGGCCTACGCCCAGCGCTGAGCGACGGGGCGTAGGCTTTAGCGGCTGGCGCAAGCGGCGGGACCGAGGTGCGGCGGTGAAGGCTCGCATCGCGACACGCCGTTCGCCGCTGGCTCGAGCACAGGCGGCGCTGGTGGCCGATCTTCTGTCGGCTGCCAATCCCGGGCTGGGCGTCGAATTCGTGCTGGTGAACACGGCGGGCGACCTGGACCGCAGCCGGCCGATCGAGACGCTGGGCGAGCGGGGCGTGTTTACGCGCGGGGTGCAGGCGGCGCTGTTGGACAGACGCGCGGACGTGGCGGTGCATAGCTACAAGGACTTGCCGACGCAGCCGCTGGCGGGTTTGCGGATTGCGGCCGTGCCGGTGAGAGCCGATCCGCGCGATGCGCTGGTGAGCCGGACCGGTGCGGGCCTGGCGGAGCTTCCGGAGGGCGCAAGCCTTGGAACTGGCAGCGCGCGGCGTTCGGCGCAGGTGCTGGCCGTGCGCCCCGACGTGCGGGTGCAACCGCTGCGGGGCAACGTGGGCACGCGCGTTGGACGCGTGACAGCCGGACAGCTCGACGCCGCGATATTGGCGGTGGCGGGACTGGAACGGGCGGGTCTGGCCGGGGACATCGCCGAGATCCTGGAACCGCCGGAGTTCCTGCCGGCCCCAGCCCAGGGCGCGCTGGCGGTGGAAGTGCGGGCCGATCGACCCGACATGCGGCAGTTGGTCGAGCGAATCGACGATGCGACGTCGCGGGCGGCGGCGACGGCCGAGCGGGCCTTTTTGCGCGACTTGCGGGGCGGCTGCAATGTGGCGGCCGGAGCGCTGGCGTCGCCGGACGGAGCCGACCTGACGCTGACGGCGGGGCTGTTCGGCGATGGCGAAGCGCAGCCGCTGACGCTTCGAGGGCGCGCGTGCGATGCCGATGCGCTGGGTCGGCAGGCGGCCGCCCGCGTGCTGGCGGCGCGGGAGCAGGCGACGCAGTGAAGGCGCAAGCGGGAACCATCTACCTGGTCGGTGCGGGTCCGGGCGATCCGAAGCTGATTACCGTGCACGGCCGCGAAGTCCTGGAGTCGGCGGACGCCGTGGTGCACGACCGGCTGATTTCGCCCGAGCTGTTGAAGCTGGCGCGGCTCGACGCGCGTATCGAGGACGCTGGCAAGACGCCCGGTCGGGCCTCGCGGAGCCAGGAAGAGATCAATGATTTGCTGATTGCACTGGCTCGCGAGGGGCTCTCGGTCTGCCGGCTCAAGGGCGGGGACCCGTTCGTGTTCGGCCGCGGCGGCGAGGAAGTGTTGGCGGCGCGGGCCGCCGGAATCCCGGTTGTCGTAGTGCCTGGAATCTCTTCGGCATTGGCTGGGCCGACCGCGGCGGACGTGCCCGTGACGCATCGAGGGGTGGAGTCGAGCTTCACGGTCGTGACCGGTCACGACGCACGTTCGTCTGGTGATGCCGGGGTGGATTGGCAACGCATTGCCGGCACCCCGGGGTCCATCGTGGTGCTGATGGGGGTTGGAAACCTGGGCACAATTGCCCGCAAGCTCGTTCAAGGCGGACGCCCACCCGACGAGACGGTGCGCGTGGTCGAGCGCGCCACGTTGCCGGAGCAGCGGGTGGTGTCGGGGACGTTGGCGAACATTGGCGCGATCGCGCGGGAGTCCGGACTGGAGGCTCCAGCGGTAGTGATCGTGGGCGCCGTCGTCGGCGTGCTGGACCCGGGCGCGGCGACGTGACGCAACCTCGCGTGGTCGTGACGAGGCCGACCGATGGCCAGGATCGGCTCACGGAGCGTCTGGAGGAGTTGGGCTGCGAAGTGGTGACGGCGCCGGCCATCCGAATCGGCCCACCGCGCAGCTACGAGGCGCTGGACGCGCTGGTTAGGGCGCCAGGTCGCTACGACTACCTGCTGTTCATGAGCCGAAACGCAGTGCGCTACTTCGTACAGCGGTCGCGTCGCTATCGGCGCGGCGGTCCCCCGGTGCCAGCCGGTGCTCAGGTCGGCGTCGTCGGAGCCGCGACCAGCGCCGTGGCCGAACGTGCGGGCATTTGCGTGACCGTTCGATCGAACGGCCGAACCGGTGCTGACCTTGCGGAAGCCGTGGCTGCCGATGCCGCGGCGGGGGCACGGGTGGCGGTGGCCCAGGCGGAGGATGGACGTGAGGAACCAGCCGAGCGCCTGCGGTCCGCCGGGCTATCGGTCACCCGCGTTCCGGCGTACCGGACGCGCCCGGCCGCGGTACCTCGTGAGATTGTGGCCGCCGTGCGCAACGCCGAGGTCGACGCGCTGGCGTTCGCCAGTCCTTCAAGCGCGGTCAGTTTTGCGGTTGCGCTGGGTGGGCTGGCCGCGGTCCCCCTGGATGTCGCGGTAGCTGCCATCGGTCCAACTACGGCGGCCGCCTGCGAACGCGCCGGGCGGGGGCCAGACGTGGTGGCGGCCGAGTCAACGGCCGAAGCCTTGGCGGAAGCTGTGGCTGGTCAGGTGAGGGGCGCGTCGCACAGCAGCCCGTCGCTGTGACCTTGACGTCGGAGGTTTCCCGCGGGCGCCGCCTATCGGCGAGGCTCAGCTCACCTCGTCGCAGAACGGCCGCCCGAGCGTGGGCAGGTCGTGCTGACGGATCTCGCGCCAGAGCACGGGCAGGCAGCCGGTCAGGGGATACGTCCGAAACGACGCAGATTCGGAATCGAAGCGGGCGCGGCTGGCGACGATCGCGGCGAACTGCCAGAGACTTCGGAGGAAAAGCTACAGGAGCTTCCGGACGTGCGTCGGCTGGTCGCAGTCCAATGGTCCGCTGCCGAGGCGCGCTCACTGCCGGCAGGACGTGAGCTCAGGGTGGTCCAGATCATGTTTCGGGACATCGTAGAGCTTCAGCGGTACGCAGCCGGTGAAGTCGTTCTCGGAGAGGCCTAGCGTTTCGAGGTTTTCCAGTTGGTCCAGTTCGGCCGGAATCTCACCGCTGAGTTGATTGTCCTGGAGGAGCAGCGCGGTGAGCTTGGTCAGGCGCCCCAGCGAGGCCGGAAGCGTGCCGTGCAACCGGTTTGCGAAGAGGATCAGCGCGTCAAGGTTGGCTAACTCGCCAAGATCGGCTGGGATCTCGCCTTCCAGGTCGTTATCGCTGAGAATCAACCACTTCAGGTAGGCGAGCTCGCCCAGCCAGGCCGGTATCTCGCCGCGCATCAGGTTGTCATGCAGGGTGAGTCCCTGAAGAAAGGTAAGGCGAGCGAGGGCCGACGGAAGCTCACCCTCGAAGCGGTTTTCACTAAGCGCCAGCCACTGCAGCCTGCTGAGATTCCCCAGCTCCGGCGGAAGTTCTCCGTGCAACTGATTGTGATGCAGGTTCAGCGACTCAAGGTAGCTGAGATTGCCGATTGCGGCCGGGAGTACGCCCACCAGGCCGTTGTCGAACATGTCCAGCCACACGACCCGGCCGTTGTCATCGGTCTTGACGCCATGCCACTCGCCGAACGGCGCCCCGCTGAGCCATTTGTCGTTGTTCTTCCAGCCAGGGCCCCCCGTGGCGTTGTAAAAGGCGATCAGGGCGTCTCTATCCGTCGCTCCGGTCGTTCGCCGGGGGGCTGAAGTGACCTCGTCGCAATTGGCAAGGTCCAGCTCCACCAGGTCGGTTTCCGGAACGCTGCGCAGCTCCTCGGGTATGCAGCCGGTCAGCGAATTGCCGCTGAGCGTCAACCAGACGAGGGTCCGCAGCTCGCCCCACGCCGACGGAATCGCACCTCGCAATTCGTTCCCGGCCAGCCACAGTCGTTTTAGGTTGGGTAGTTCTCCCAGCCACGCCGGCAACGCTCCGTCCAGCTGGTTGTGCTGGAGGTAAAGCCACTCCAGCTCCGTCAGGGCGGCAAGCTCCGACGGAATCTCACCGGCGAGTTCATTCCCACCCAGCGCCAGCACGGTGAGCTTGGGGAGCTGACCGAGGAAGCCGGGGATGCTTCCCTGCAGCCGGTTGTCGCCCAGCCACAGCCACTCCAGGTCCGTCAGATTGGCCAGCTCCGGCGGGATCCCGCCGTCAAGCCGGTTTTGCGAAAGCGAGAGCTTCTTGAGGCTGGTGAGTTGGCCCAGCCAGGACGGAACTGGCCCAGTCAGCTGGTTCTCCCAGAGATACAGGGTTTCTAACTGTGAGAGTTGGCTGAGTTCAGGTGGGATTGCACCCTCCAGCTGATTCTGCCGAAGCACGAGTTGCTGCAGGTTGACGAGCTGTCCGACCTCCGGCGGAATCGGGCCCTGCAGCTGGTTGCCGCCCAAATAGAGGGCCAGCAGCCCGGTTAAGTTGCCCAGCTCCCGTGGGACCCGGCCTCGCAACCCGTTCCCGGGAAGGCTAAGCACGGCCACCCGGCCATCGTCGTCGGTAAGGACCCCATACCACTCACTGATGGGCGCGTCGCTCAGCCAGCCGTCGTTGTTCGTCCAGGCGGTGCCGTCCAGGGCGTTATATAAGGCAATGAGGGAGTTTCGGTCGTCGGCGGATTCAACGGCCGACGGTTCGGGCCGCAGGGCGTCGCAGAACGGCAGCGCCAGTTCGCCCAGGTTGTGCTCGGCGACCTCGCGAAGCGGCGTGGGGATACAGCCGGTCAGCGAATTGCCCGCAAGTCCCAGCTTCTCGAGCTTGGTCAGCTTGGTAAGCGACGGCGGGATCGGGCCCTGCAGCCGATTCCGTCCAAGGTTTAAGTGCCGCAGATTGACGAGGCGGCCAAGCTCGGGAGGAATCCGGCCCCGCAGCTGATTGGCCCGCAGGTTCAGCAGGGTCAGATTGCTCAGATCGGCCAGCCAGGCGGGGACCTCCCCCTCCAGCTGGTTGTTGTAGAGCCCGAGGACCTGCAGTTGTCCCAGCGCCGCGAGTTCGTTCGGGACTTCACCGCGCAGCTGGTTCTCGCCCAGCGCGAGGCGTTCCAGGTTCACGAGTTGACCCAGCTGGGGTGGAATCTCCCCCCGCAGGCGATTCGCGCTGAGCTCCAGGGTCGTGAGCTTCGTGAGCCGCCCGATCCACGTTGGGATCGAGCCTTGCAACTGGTTGGCATGCAAATTGAGGCTCTCCAGGTTGGACAGGCCTGAGAGTGCTGGGGGAATGACGCCCTCCAGCTGATTGCGGTGAAGACTCAGACCCCGCAAGTTGGCGAGATTGCCAAGTTCGGCCGGAATCTCACCCTGGAATCCGTTGCGGTTGAGGACCAGCCATTCCAGGTTGGCGAGTCGTCCCAGTCCGGGCGGGATCTCACCTCTCAGCTCGTTGTCGTCAAGGTTCAAGACCACCAGGGCGGACAAGTCGGAAATGGTCGGCGGAATACGTCCGGTGAGTTGATTCGAAGCAAGGTCCAGATCCCGCAGATTGCTGAGCGTCCCCAGCGCAGCGGGAATCCCACCCTGGAGCTGATTCTCACGAAGACTGAGCGTTCGGAGGGCGTCAAGGTCTCCAAGCGTGGCTGGAAGGGTCCCGTTGAGCCCGTTCGCGTCGAGGACTAACCGAATGACGCGGCCCTGAGCATTGACCGTGACGCCAAACCACTCGCGGACGGGCCTCTCGCTGAGCCAATGGCGCCGGTTCGTCCAGCTGGGGCCGCCGGTGGCCCGGTAGAACGCAGTCAGTGTCGCGCGGTCCGCAGCCGAGGCTTCACGGGCCACCGCCTCGGGCGCCGGCGCGGCCGCGGCCAGCCGCGAGGCATAGGTCTCGCCGAGTCGGCGCGTCGAATCTTCGACATCGGGTGGACCACAAGCTGCCAGCAGGCCGATGAGTGCAGCGCACATCGCCAACGTGTTGGCTGCGTATGACAGCGCGACGCGACCTGGCGACCGTCGTCGCCTCGCCCCCAGCACTCGGTGAATCGGCACTATCGGCCCAACGAAATGCGCGGCGCGAGCAATGGTAGGCACTCGGCGCCACTGGTGGTCGGCAGCGGGTCCCCGACGTCGACAGACAACTCCAACCGGCCGTGCAAATGACCGTCAGGTGCCGGCCTTAGAATGACGTTCGGTCGCCGGAGGTCGTGAAGTGCTGCGCGAACGCCTGAATTGGGCCCCTAATGGCCGCTGACGAGACAAGCGCGCTGCGACCCCGCCGATTACGCCAGTCGGCGGGGCTACGTCGGCTGGTGCGCGAGACGCGGCTCTCGGCCGATCAATTGCTCTATCCCATGTTCGTCGTTCCGGGCGACGCTGTTGAAACCGAGATCGGATCCCTGCCCGGGCAGATGCAGCGGTCCGTGGACCGCATCGGCACGGCGGCCCGCGAGGTGGCGGATTCAGGGATTCAAGGCGTACTGCTCTTCGGTCAGGCGGCCCGCAAGTCGCCGGCCGGCGATGAGGCGTCGTCGCCTGACGGTGTGACGCAGCGAGCCATTGGCGCCATCAAGGCGGCCGCCCCTGATCTGGTGGTGTTCACGGATGTCTGCCTGTGCGCCTATACCGACCACGGCCACTGCGGCGTGTTGCACGGCCAGACCATTGACAACGATGCCTCGGTCGAGCGGATCGCCGAGGTCGCCCTTTCGCACGCGCGGGCCGGAGCCGACGTGGTGGCGCCCTCGGACATGATGGACGGGCGCGTGGGCGCGATCCGGTCGCTGCTCGACGCTGAGGGCTTCACCCAGACCGCGATCATGGCCTACGCCGCCAAGTACGCCAGCGCCTTCTACGGCCCCTTCCGCGAAGCCTCGGGTTCGGCCCCGGCCTTTGGGGATCGGCGCGGCTACCAGATGGATCCGGCCAATGCGCGCGAGGCCCTGCGCGAGGTGGCGCTGGATCTGGACGAGGGCGCGGACATCGTGATGGTGAAACCCGCCCTGACCTACCTGGACGTGATTGCCCGGGTACGCGCCGATTACGACGCGCCCCTGGCGGCCTACCTGGTCAGCGGCGAGTTCGCGGCTATCAAGGCGGCGGCCGAGCGCGGCTGGCTGGATGAACGCGCGGCGGCCCTGGAAGCGCTCACGGCGGTGGCGCGGGCCGGAGCCGACATCATCATCACCTACTGGGCCCCCCAGGCCGTGAGCTGGCTGAACGAGGGGCCGACGCACTGACCCCCGGCACCCGACGCGCCGTTTTCCTGAGCGCGGCGGCCGCCGCGGCGTTCGCCCTGGGCGCGCCGCTCTCTCGATTGGCGCTCCCGGTGAGCGCCGCCGAAGTCACGCTCTGGCGCCTGGGACTGGCGACGCTGGTCGCATTTGGGCTGGCCAGGGTGTCGGGAGTCTCGCTGGCCCACATTCGCGAACGGCGAACAGCTGTGCTCGGAGCAACGCTGTACGCGCACTTCCTGCTGTTCACGGTAGCCGCGCAGACGACCACCACCGCCCACACCCTGGCCCTGGTGTACGCCTCGCCGGCGCTCGTCGCGCTCGGCTCGGCGCTGATCCTGCGGGAGCCTCCACGCGCCATGCAGCTCGTTGGCGTGCTGGCGGCGGTGGCCGGGATCGCGATCCTGGTCGGATTCGAACCGGCCGAGAGTGGTGCCACGCTAAGCGGCGATCTGGCTGCGGCCGGATCCGGCGCGGCCCTGGCCGCCTACGTGCTCGCCGGCCGCTACTACCGCACCGCGATGCCCCTACCGGCGTACGTGTTTGCCGTCTACGGATGGGCGGCGCTGCTGGCGTTGCCGTACGCGGCCTTCGCATTCGACGCGGGGGCGTACGACGGGGGGCGCATCCTGGTTCTCGTGATCCTGGGCGTCGTACCGCTGGGGTTGGGGCACACCTTGCTCAACGCCGCGCTGCGACGCGCGCGGGCCACGATTCCCAACGTCATCACCACCCAGGAGGTCACCGGCGGCGTAATCCTGGGCGCGTGGCTCTACGGCGAGATCCCGGGTCCCAGCGCGCTCCTGGGCGCCCTGCTGGCCCTTGCCGGAGTGATCACCGTGGTGGTGTTTGGGCGGAGCGAGCGCCAGGCGGCGGCCAGGGGCTAGGGGCGAAAGCGCAGCGTCGCCACGGCGCCCGGGGCGTCAGCGCGGGGAGCGATGGCGAAGTCGCCGTCGAGATTGCCTTCCACCAGGTTTCGAACGATGGTGAGGCCCAGGCCCTGGTCGCGCATCAGGCTGAAGCCGTCCGGCAGGCCGATGCCGTCGTCCTCGATCGATATGGCCAGCCGGCCGTTGTGCGCGGACGCGTCCACGTGAATGCGGCCCGTGGTTCGTCCGGCCATGCCGTGCTCCACGGCGTTCCACAGCAATTCGTTGATGACGAGCGCGAACACGGTCGCTTTTTCGGACCGAATGCGTCCGGGCCGCGCCTCGACGGTGATGTCGATCCGGCGACCGCTGGCATTCAGGTCGCCGCGCAGCATATCGGCCATCGAGTTGATGATCTGGTAGACCGTCGTCTGGCCGATCGCGTCCTGCGAGAGCAGGTCGTGGACGCGGGCCATGCCGCCTATCCGGCCGGCGCTGAGTTTGAGCAAGGTCGAGGCTTCCTGGGTTTCGGTGCGGCGCGCCTGCATCTCAAGCAGCGAGGCGATGGTCTGCATGTTGTTCTTGACGCGGTGGTGCATCTCCTGGAGCAGGATGGACTTCGTCTCCAGCCCTTGCCGCACCTCCTCGAAGAGCCGGGCATTCTCAATGGCGATCGCCGCGTGGTTGGCGAAGGTGAATGCCAGATCCACCTGTTCCCGGGTGTATTCGTGCGGTGCCGGGCTGTAGAGGCTGATGGCGCCGACGGCCCGGTCGCGCAGGATCAGCGGCACGCTGAACAAGGCGGCGTAGCCTTCCGTGGCAATCAATTCGCGGGTGGCCACCAGGCGCTCGTCATTCATCGCATCGTTGACGACCACCGGAGCGCGAGTCGCGACAGCCCGGCCGACCACGCCGTCGCCAATGTCCAGGCTGTGCCGACGGTAGGCGTCGCCCAGGTTGTATGAGGCGACGATACGCATGCGCGTGCCGTCTTCGTCCAGCTGCCAGATCGCGGCCTTGTCCACGCCGATGAGATGGGCCGCCGTCTGGGCAATCTGGGCCAGCACCGACTCGGGCTCCAGGTCCGAGGTAAGCGTGCGCGCCAGGTTCTGAACCGTGGTGAGTTGCTCGATCTTGCCGCGCAACGCGTCGTCGGTTTGCCCGTAGAGACGGGCATTCTCCACGGCTATGGCCAGCTGGCCGGCGGCGATCTCGGCGAAGCGGACTTCCTCGTCCGTAAAGTCCCGGAACTCCGGGCTGGCCATGCTCAGGACGCCAACCAGGCGCTCCACCGTGAAGAGCACGATGGGTACGACCAGGAAGCTACGAAGGTCTTCCTCACCGAGGCCTGGAACGTACTTGAAGCGCGGATCGCTCCAGGCGTCGCGCACGGCGACGGGCTGTCCCACCTGCGCTGCCCAGCCGATGATGCCTTCGCCCAGCGCCAGGGTGGTTTGGCCGACGGCTTCCGGGTTGAACGCGCGGGTGGCGCTGAGAATCAGGCGGTCGATGGCCTCGTCGTAGAGATAGATGGTCACTTCGGAGACGCGCAGGTGATCCGAGACGGACTCGACAGTCGCCAGCAGAATCTCGTTCAACTCCAAGGATGAGTTGATGACGCTGTTGATCCGGTCCAGCGCGCGCACGGTGTTGTCGAGCAGCCGTTCGCGTTCGGTGGGGGTGGCGTTGATTGGAACGATGGCGTCATATCCGCGCACGAGGGACTGGACCGCGGCGGTCTGCAACTGAACGAGCTGGTCCACGACGGCGTCGTGCCGGGTCGGCTCGGTGTCGCGCAGCACGGCGGCGCCAAGCGCGCCCATGCGTTCGAGGGCCGTGGCCAGCAACCCCGAAAGGGACCCACCGCGCTCGGCCACGGAAGTCCCGGCCACTTCGATGTGGCGCAGAAAGGCGCGGTTGGCGCGCAACTGTAAGAGCAGGCGGCCGGCATCCAGCATGGAAGCGTCCAGCGCCGCGTCGGCCTGGTCGGCCAGCCAGCGGGCAAACTGCCGGCCCTGTTCAGTCCCGTCTCGAACCTGGGTCACGCGCCGTGCCTTCCGTCCACCGCGGTCGGGCCGCGGCGCCTATTGGTGTGAGCTTAGGACGGAGAGCGGCGACGCAGAAAATCCGGCACGTCGACCTCGTCGTCGGCGAGGCTGGCGCCTCGGTCTCGTCGCGTGCCTGCCATCGGTCCACGACCCGACGATCGATGCTGGCTGCGTCCGGACCGGGCAGCCTCCGTCGCGCTCGCGGCTTGAAAGCCCGTGGCGATCAATGTCACGCGAATCGACTGGCCCATGCGCGGATCCACCACCGTGCCAAAGATGATGTTGGCATCCGGCGCTGCGACGGCGGTGACGTGCTCGGCGGCGGCGTTGATCTCGGCTATTGCAACGTCGTCCGAGGCGGTGATGTTGATGAGAACGCCGCGGGCATCGTCGATCGAGGTATCCAGCAGCGGGCTTTCCATGGCCTGACGCACGGCCCGTAGCGCGCGCTCTTCGCCGGCGGCTTCGCCCACGCCCATCATGGCCGTCCCGGAGTCGCGCATGACGGAGCGAACGTCCGCAAAGTCCACGTTGACCAGTCCGGTGGACGTGATCAGGTCCGTCACCCCCTGCACCCCGCGATGCAGCATTTCGTCGGCCATTTGGAAGGCGTCGGCGAACGCCGTGCCGGCGCTGGCGTGCTCCAGTAGCTTGTTGTTGTGGAGCGTGATCAGCGCGTCCACTCGGGATTCAAGCTCGGCCAGGCCGTGACGGGCGACCTGGACGCGCCGCGAGCCTTCAAAGGTGAACGGCACGGTAACCACGGCTACCGTAAGCGCGCCGGCTTCCATGGCGCGGTCGGCCAGGATCGGGGTGGCGCCCGTGCCGGTACCGCCGCCCATGCCGGCGGTGATGAACACCATGTCGGCGCCGTCAACCAGGTCAGCCAGTTCGTCGCTGCTCTCGGTGGCGGCGCGCTCGCCGAGGCGCGGATCGCCGCCGGAGCCGAGATGGTCGGTCGCCCGGCTGCCGATCAGGAGCCGGCGGTGGGCGTTGGACGCCGTCAGGTCCTGGGCGTCGGTGTTGACGGCCACGAACTCCACGCCCTCGAGCTCCGCGGCAACCATGCGGTTCACGGCGTTGTTGCCGGCTCCGCCAATGCCGATGACGCGGATGTCGGTAAGGCCTGGCGCCGAGTCGCTCGAGCCGGGGTCCGGATCCTGGCGCAGGATGCGCGGCACCAGGTTGCCGGGCCGCTGCAGGTCGTCCAGGCGGTCGGGATCGAACCCGCCGCGGTCGCTAGGCGGCACGGGAACGCACCTCCTCCGCCAGCGTCTCGTAGGCCAGGACCGCGCGACGGGCGCCGCGGTTGGCGCTGCCGGCCGCAAATATCGAAACGCCGGTGCTGGCCGCTTCCAGGATCTTGCTATTGGTCGGAATGTCGGACTCAAACACGTTGGCGCCCCAGCGTTCGCGCAGGTATTCGGCCACGGTCTTCTCTTCGCGCAGCCGGCGGTCGAACTTGCTGAGCACGATGCCCAGCACCTTCAGGCGCGGATTCAGGAACGTGACTTCCTCGATGCTCTCATTCAGCATCTGCAGCCCTTGCAGCGAGAAGAAGCGGGCCTCGGTGGGAATGATCACCCACTCGGCCGCCACCAGCGCATTGATGGTGAGCACGCCCAGCGACGGCGGGGTGTCGAAGAGGATGTAGTCGTAGTCCCTGTCGACCCGCAGCACGTGCTCGCGCAGGCGAAGCTCGCGACCCAGCTTGGTTTGCAGCGCCGACTCCACCCGGGCGAGTTCCGGCGAGGCCGGGACGACATCCACGATGCCGCCGGCTGGATCGCTGACCCGATATCGAGGCAGGTCCACGTCGCGATTCATCAGGGCGTCGGCCAGGGTGGCGTCCATCACGCGCTCAACGCCAAACGAGGCAGTGAGATTGGACTGCGGATCGCAGTCGATCACGAGCAGACGTGAGCCGGCCCGCGCCAGGGTGGACGCCAGGTTGGATGTGGTGGTCGTCTTGCCAACGCCGCCCTTTTGGTTGGCAATGGCGATGGTCACGGCCATGGGGAGCCTCCACGGAAGCGTCGCCCACCGGCCCCCACGGCGACGATCTGAGTAGGAATGCTAAGCCAGTGAGATTCTCGTAGTCAACATAAGTTTCGGCGGCGAGTGCGCCGATGCCTCATGCTAGCCTCGGTTTCATGCGGCCGGACGCGTGAGGGCGATGGCTTCAAAGGGCGCTGCGGCGGTGCCATCGCTGGCTGTGAATCTGGCGCCAGGCCATCCGCGCGGGCTGCGACTGCGCACCCCCGTGCTCACGGCCTCGGGCACGTTTGGCTTTGGCGACGAGTACCGGGACATCGTGAACCTGGCCGAGCTTGGCGCCATCGTCACGAAAACGGTGACTCCCGAGCCTCGCGAGGGCAACCGCACCCCGCGCACGATCGAGACGCCGGCCGGGATGCTGAATTCGATCGGTCTGCCGAACCCGGGCGGCGAGGGCGCGGTGCGGGAGAAGGCGCCGATCTGGAGAGATCTGCCGTGCCCGGTCGTCGTAAGCATCGCGGCGCACGATCCGCAGAGTTGGACTGCGCTGGCGGCGCGGTTCGATGGCCTGGACAACGTGGTGGCGATCGAGGCCAATTTGTCCTGCCCCAACGTGGCCGGTGGGCTGGACTACTCCACCGACCCCGGCACCGCGGCCGCCACCGTGCGGGCCGTCCGCCGCGAGGTGTCGCTCCCGGTAATCGCCAAGCTCTCGCCCAATGTCACCGACCTGCGGCCCATCGCGCGCGCCGCCGAAGACGCCGGGGCCGACGCGCTGTCGCTGATCAACACCCTGTTGGGCATGGTGGTCGATACGGACGCGGCGCTGCCGTTTCTGGGCGCCGGGGTTGGCGGGCTGTCGGGTCCGGCCATTCGTCCGCTGGCCGTGCGCTGCGTGTACGACGTCGCGGGAACAGTCGCGATTCCGGTCATCGGCATGGGAGGTGTCGTGACCACCGACGATGCCTTGCAGTTCCTGATGGCCGGGGCGTCCGCCGTGCAGGTGGGTACCGCAACATTCAGGGAACCGCGTACGGCGGAGCGCATCGTGGAAGGGCTGCACGGGTACCTGGAGCGCCGCGGGTTCGAGACCATCGCCGACGTGGTGGGCCTGGCACGGCCCAATCGCGTTAGCGACTGAAATGGACCTGGATCACCTCGCCGTCTGAAACGACGTAGTCGCGGCCGACGCGGCGAAGCTGGCCTTTCTCGCGTAGTGCGGCCATCGACCCTGCGGCAATGAGCTCATCCGCCGCTACCGCATCGGCGCGGATAAAACCTGTCGCCAGATCCGTGTGGATCGTGCCGGCGGCGTCCAGAGCAGTCGCGCCCCGCGGCAGCAGCCAGGCGTTTACTGAGCGGGTGTTACCGGTGTAAAAGGCGATCTGGTCGAGCGCACGGAGCAGGGCCCGGCCGACGCGCACCGAGGCCAGGCCGGTAAGGCCGAGGTCTTCACGGAAAGCGGCGGCGTCCTCCTCCGACAGGTCGTCCAATTCGGCTTCCGTCGCCGCCGCAACCACGCACCAGTCGTCACGTCCCACCGCGGATCGCTGGCCGTCAACGGCTGCGGCTTCGTCGTCCGGGGCGTTACAGGCCACGGCGCAGGGCTTGGCGCCAAGCAGCCCGAATCCGCGCAGGCTGGCGACCTCGCGCTGGGTCAGGCCATCCAGCAGTGGGCGCTCGGCCTCAAGCGCCTCGCGGGCACGGCTGACGATGGCCAACTGTTCGCCAACCTCTCGTCGTTCAGCGCGCGGGCCGCTGGTTGCACGTTCCTGAAGGCGCTGCTGGGCTGGTTCCAGAATCGCCAGGTCAAGGACGGCCAGTTCGGTGCGCAGGGCGGCGGCGCGTGCGTCGGCGGCTTCAAGCCCGTCTTCGCCCGGCACGACCAGCAGCAGCGCGTCGGCGGTCCTCAGGCGCCCAACCCATTCGGCGTTCGGCGCTTCGCCTGCGGCCAGCGCGTGGCCCGGTGCGTGCCAGAGCGTGAATGAAATCGGAGCCGTCTGCGCCGCGCGAAAGACCGTTTGAAGATCGTGAAGGCGCGAATCGGGCAGCGGCATGGCGCCGGTCTCAGCGCCCAACCGTCCGTGGTGCGCATCAACAACGTGCCGTCCGACAACGGCGGCGAATACAGCATCCACCCCGGCCTCAAAATCGCCGGCCAACGCTATGTCGGGCACCTCAGGCGGCTCCTGGCGAAAGTCTCATCAAACGTTCATCCAATGCGCCGGCTACGGGCCCGGCAAGCGAAGTTTCGCGCCAATTCGGTTTGGAAACGCCTCTTCGGTTGAAGTGACTCCGAAAAGGGCGGAGTTGCCCACGGGACAAAGGAGTTCCACGGTGAAGAGGAGTCTGCGCATCGTTGCGCTGGTTATTGCCCTGCTTGCCATATTCGTCGGAGGCGCGTCGGCGCATGACCGCTGCGACGGAGCGAATCTCAAGTTCGCCGGGGAGTTCGCCGAGCCCAGGAAGAGGCTCGGCGACGCCATGGGCGAGCCGCTGGACTGCCACGAGCATGCGGCGAACGGGGACGTCACTCAGCACACCACCACCGGCAAGGCCTTCATCCGGCCATCATGCCCGGCGAGTCGCCCACCATCACCATCGTGGCGGACAGAGCCGCGGCCCGCCTGTCGGTCGCGGCTTGCGGCGGGCCGGCCGGTGCTATGCTCGCGATCTACCCGTGACCGGAACCTTGTTGAACCGTGCCCTCACCTAAAGAAGTCGTCCGTCAGCATCGCCGCGCCAAGGGAGTGCGCCGGCAGCAATTCCTGCGCGCCCGCAACGTGAGCACGCGATCGTCCGTGCGAACGTTCGTCAGGCATGCCCGCGCCGCCATCGAGTCGGGCGACGCCGACGCGGCGGAGGCGGCCATCCGCGAAGCCCAGAGCCGACTGGATAGCGCCGCGCGCAAGGGCATCATCCACCGCCGAAAGGCGGCGCGCAGCATGTCGCGCCTCGTGCGGCAGTTGCGGGCGGCCCAGGCCGCCTAAGCGCGAGCCTCGGCCGGCCGCGTGGCCAGCCGCGCGGTCAGGATTTCCAGCAGCGCGTCCTTATCGCCACCAGTCGACTTCAGGGCGGCGTCCGTGTGGACCACCTCGGCGTACATGCGCGCAATCAGCCGGTCGGACATGCGCCTGGCCTGCTGGGCGAGATATCGGGCGCGGCCGATCGGCGCACCTGCCGCCCGCGCCACCTCCTGGTAGCTGCCGCCTTCCACCACAACCTGGCGAGCCGCGGCCAACTGTCGCAGTGAGCGGGTCACGTCGGCCAGGATCATTTCGTGGGGCGTCCGTAACGCCAGCATGTCGTGCAGCACCGCCAGCGCCTCCGCGCCGCGCCGGTCGGCCAGCGCGTTCACGTAGTCCCAGCGCGCGTGTTCGCCGATGGTGGCGCAGGCGGCATTCACGTCGCGCTCACTGATTTCACCGCTGAAGCCAACGTACGCCGCAAGCTTCTCGACCTCGCTGGCGAGCAGGCCGGCATCGGCCGTCATGAGTTCCACCAGCCGGGCGGCGGCGTCTTCGGAGATATTCACGCCCACGCGGCGGGCCTCGGATCGCACGAATCTCACAGCTTCGGCGTCCCGCAGCGGGCCGAACTGCTGAACCCGCGCGCCGTGCTGGGTCAGGGTGTTAAACGCCTTGACGCGCGCGGCCGTCCGGCGGTCGCCCAGATCCAGGTACACCGAGACGGCGAGATCGCAGATATCGCTGGCGGGGTCGTTTTTTCGCGCGTCGCCGAACGCGGCCAGCCACTGGATGAGCTTTCGAGCCGGCGGCCCGCTGGCGGGCGCGCCGTCCAGAAAGACCTTGCGCCGCTCGCCAAACATGGAAACGGCGCCACAGGCAGCGTCGAGGGCGTCTGGCCCCACCCGCGCACCGTCCAGGTGCGTATAGGCCAGGTCATCCGGCGCCGGATGGCCCAGCACAGCCTCTACGGCGTTCCGCAAACGCGGGTCGCGCCCGCCCAGAAAGATGAAGAGCACGGGGCTTAGGGTACGACCGTCGTATTCGGACCTGTCGTCTCGACTCGGAGATCACGGCCCATCAAGAAGCTCGAAGAATCTCTGCCGCGACATGCCGGCTGTTCGCATGTTGCTCTTGATGATGTCAAGCCCGACCGTCCTGTATTGCGGTATCACAACGGGTCGGCCCACGCCGCGCTTCGTCAGGACGATGTGCGACCCGCGTCTTCGCTCCTCCTGGAATCCGTCCGCCTCGAAAACCCTGACAAGCTCACGCCAATGGAGCGGTGTAAGCCTCCGCGACACCCTTCTGCCTTAGGGGGATTTCGACCCGGAGTGACTCCTCGGCCGGCGCCGTTTCGCCGTGGACCGGCTCGAACCCACAGTCCTTCAACACTTGGACCAAGGTGCCGCGCTCGAAGCAGGACAACAGGAATAGGTCCAGTGCCTCGTGAAGGTTATCGACCGCTCCTTGCTTCGTGGCGCCCTGACTGAAGACATCGAGCGACGGACATCCAGCAACATAGCCCACCTCATCGGAGCGGACTTGGATGGGCACGTCGAACTTGAAGCCGATCCCGGCAGCCATTGTGATTCCCATCGGCGTCTTCACGCCGATGCAAGAGCGTATCGACTGCTTTCACGGTATCACGAAGGGAACGCACCCGATGTGACCTGGCGTTGGACAAGGACGCACCGCACAAGCGGCTGTCTCTCGTGGTCCGGCCTGCGCAGATCGAGTGGCAGCGCGGCAACGCGGGCTGTCCGCCATTCCTGGGCCGAGCGCGTTGACATGGCGCTCTGGCACACTCAATCCTGTAAGCCAGCCTGAACGCCCGCGCCGCCGCGGGCTCCGTCCTTTTGTCATTGGAGGTTCGTTATGGGCGGCGACTCCGCCAACGGCGCGATCGAACAGTCGTTTAAGTCACAGCACGCCGGTTCGGGCGCGCTGCGCGCGCGGGCGTCTGAGGCGCTGGCCGGCGGCGTGGCGCACGACACCCGCATCCAGGCGCCCTTTCCCATCATGACCGCCCGCGCCAAAGGCGCCCGCAAGTGGGACGTGGACGGCAACGAGTTCGTGGACTACACCATGGGCCACGGCGCGTTGATCCTGGGGCACGGGCACCCGGTGGCCGTGGACGCGGCGCGGGAGCAATTGGAAATCGGCACCCACTACGGGGCCGGGCACGAGCTCGAGATTCGCTGGGCGGAGCAGATCAAGCGCCTCGTGCCCAGCATCGAGCGCGTGCGCTTCCACTCCTCCGGCACCGAAGCCACGCACATGGCCATGCGCCTAGCGCGCGCCCACACGGGCCGCGACCGGATCGTCAAGTTCCAGGGCCACTTCCACGGCTGGCACGACTACGCGACGGTCGGTGTCGAAGATCCCTACGACATCCCGACCTCCGCCGGCGTTCCGGCCGCAACCCAGGAAACCATCACCGCGCTGCCAACGGACCTGGAGCGCGTGCGCGAGGAACTTGCGAAGGGCGACGTGGCGGCGGTGATCGTGGAGCCCAGCGGCGCCAGTTGGGGCGCCCTGCCCATCGACCCGCCGTTCATTCACGGCCTGCGAGACCTGACAACCGAGCACGACGCCGTCCTGATCCTGGACGAAGTCGTGACCGGCTTTCGCATGTCGCCCGGCGGCTTCCAGGTGATGGCCGGCGTGACGCCGGACCTGACCACCATGGCCAAGATCGTCGCCGGCGGCCTGCCGGGAGCGGCCGTGGGCGGCCGTACCGAGATCATGGACCGGCTAGAGAAGCGGGGCGACCCCTCCTGGGACCGCGGCCAGCGCATCGCCCACCCCGGTACCTATAACGCCAATCCCGTCTCGGCCGCGGCCGGCGCGGCCGTGCTGGACTTCCTGGCCGACGGCGCGGTGCACACGCACATTGACGCGCTGGGCGAGACGCTTCGGCAGGGACTACAGGCCGCCTTCGACCGCCACGACGTCGGCGCCCTGGTCTACGGCGAAACCTCCTATTTCCACATCAGCCTCAGCGGCCAGCCCGCCAAGAGCGGAGTCGGCGGAGCCGCTGGCGACGCGCTGGGTCAGGCGCTGATCAACGAGGGCGTACACCTCATCTCCGGCGGCGGATTCACCAGCGCCACCCACACCGAAGCTGACATCGAGCAGACCGTGGCGGCCTTCGACTCGGCCATTGGCTCCGTGGCCGCCGAAGGACTGTTTGGCGACTGAGCCTGAAAGGGAACCCTGACGCATGAAAATCGAAGGCAAGCTGGCGGATCTCGGCATCGAGTTGCCGTCCCCGTCGATTCCGCCCACCGCTCCGCTCAAGCCGTGGAACATCAGCGGCAATCTGGTCTACCTCTCGGGCGCCGGTCCGGTGGATGCCACGGGCGCGACGCCGGTCGGCAAGGTCGGGCGCGATTTCGACACCGCCCAGGCCGCCGAGTTCGCCCGCTCAATCGCCGTGGCCCATCTCGGCGCGCTCAAGGACGCGCTCGGCGACCTGGACCGCGTGCTACAGGTCGTCAAGGTGCTCGGCATGGTGAACTGCACCGACGACTACACCGACCAGCCGGCCGTGATCAACGGCTATTCGGAGCTGTTCGTTGATCTCTGGGGCGAAAACGGCCGCCACGCCCGATCGGCCGTTGGCATGGCGCAACTCCCCGGCGGCATGCCGGTCGAAATCGAGGCGATCCTCGAGTTCATGTAGGGCCTGACGCCCGCAGGCAGATGTTGAGAGGTTGGCCGGGAGGCTAGCGAGGGCCGCGCGTGAAGGCGTCGTCCTGGCCCCAGGCCACCGGCACCTCAGCCGGCACCTGCGAACGCGCGCGGCGCAGGTTCGGCACCGGAACCAGCACGTAACCGTTGTCGACGCCGAACTCCAGGATGCGCTTGGTCAGATGCACGTCCTGGGCGCAGTAGTCGATCACCCGCTGGCGATCATCCGGCCGACCGGTGCGCCACAGATGCACCGCCTCGGTCCCATCGCTCAACGACTTCGCCTCGCCGAACATCGCGCCGGCGATGTCCTGCAAACGCATGCCCTTGCGACGGCCCGTCACCGATTGCAGTTCCAGAAGCACATCAAACGACCGCTCGCGCAGCACCGACACGTCGCCGTAGGCCGACAACACCGTGAGATCGAAGCGCCGCGAGTTAAACCCGACCACGCGCGGATGCGCCGCCAGGTAGTCGATCAAATCCTGCGCCTCCGGCTCCTGCCAGACCTGCTGCCGGCCGTGTTCGTCGATGGTGACCCCCACGGCCAGCCCAAAGTCCCTTATGTTCCGCCAGCCGCCGCGCACCTCATGGCTCAGGTACAGCGTCTCCAGGTCAAAGACCACATAGCGGCCGTCGGGCGAATACTGATCGGGCCGGCTGGGCATCGCACATTATGCGCATGCGACGGCGGCTGGGCGCTAATGACCGCCGGCGTTCAGGAGAGTCTGAATCTGAGATTCCCTTGCCGCAGCCGCGGGCCGTTGTTACCGTTGCGCTGTGCGCATTGCGCGCTCGGTCAGTCACGCCTGTCACGACTCCGAGGCACAATGCACACAACGCAAAGGCGTTGACGGGGAGGAGTACGCCTCCCGAGAACCCCGAGCGAGCCGGAAATGGTGTGAGCCGGCGGGTTCTCAGGGCCGAAGGTCGCCCCCGAGCCGACCGGTTGAAGGAAGTTTCTGGTAGGCCGGTCCGGTGCCCGCCGTAATCGGGGAACGAAGCGGTTCGGTCGTCCGGCCGGGCAAGCGGGGTGGTACCGCGGGTTACAGCCCGTCCCTGTGAGGGACGGGTTTTTTGTTGCCGGTTGGCCGGCCGACGCGAAGGACATGGAGCGATGAGACGCAGCACGCACGGGCGTGACGTTGCGCACGCTCAGGCCTACGCGGTCGCGGTACCCGACGGAGACGCCGGCTAACCGCCGTCTCCGCGTTTCCCCAGCAGACACGACGACACCTCTTTCCACGACTCTCCAGGAGACCCACGACATGTCCGCAATCAACGGCCAATCCACCAACGGTTCCACCGCCGCGCCTGGGACGCCGCGTACCGGCGGCGAGGTTGTCTGCGACGCCATGCTCGCCGCCGGCGTCGACGTCATCTTCGGAATGCCCGGTGGCGCCTCGCTGCCGTTCTACGACTCCCTCTACCACTACCAGGACCGCATCCGCCACGTGCTGATCCGGCACGAGCAGGCCGCCGGCTTCGCCGCCAACGGCTACGCGCGGGCCACCGGCAAGGTCGGCGTGGCCACCAGCACATCCGGGCCGGGTGCCACCAACATGGTCACCTGCATGGCCAACGACATCATGGACTCGGTGGGCGTCGTCTACATCACCGGCCAGGTGGCCCGTCCGGCCATCGGATCCGACGCCTTCCAGGAAGCCGACGTCACCGGCATTTCCATCCCCATCACCAAGCACAGCTACCTGGTGATGGACGTGGACGACTTGCCGCGCGTGATGTCGGAAGCCTTCCACCTGGCCTCCACCGGCCGGCCGGGCCCGGTTCACGTGGACATTCCCAAGGACGTATTCCTGGAAACCACTACCGAGACCGCGCCCGACCAGGTGAACCTGCGCGGCTACCGGCCGTCCAAGGTTGGCAACGCTCGCATGGTCCGCAAGGCGGCCGAGGTCATCAACGCGTCCGAGCGCCCGATCATCATGGCCGGCCACGGCATTGACATCTCCGGCGCCGCCGAGGAGCTGTTGCAACTCGCCACCCGCGGCAGCATCCCGGTCGTCAGCACCCTGCACGGCGTGGGCACGTTCCCCGAAACCCATCCCCTCTCCTTCGGGATGCTGGGCATGCACGGCCTGGCCTACGCCAACTTCGCGATGCGTCAGACCGACTGCATCATCGGCCTCGGCACCCGCTTCGACGACCGGGCTGTGGGCAAGGAGGACGAGTTCGGGCCGGGCGCCAAGGTCGTGCACATCGATATCGACCCGGCCGAGATCGGCAAGGTCCTGGAGACCGACGTGCCGATCGTCGGCG
>JAPPKM010000121.1 GCA_028874315.1 Chloroflexota bacterium | reverse complement strand
CGGGGTCATCCCGTCGCTGCACGTGGACTACAAGCACTCGCGCATCAAGCAGTACCACAAGGAGGGACGCGCGTTGCGCACCGAGACGGTCATCAACGACACGTACGACTTCGATGTGGGCCGCCGGCTGAAGAACCTCGATGATCTGAAACAGATCGGCTTCCGAAGCCAACCGACGCCTGCTCGGCGTCGAACGCCTCAGCCACGACGCCACCATCGGAGCCGAGACGCTCGCTGCCTTGCACCGTCCGGCGCACATCGACGGCCAACGGGCTTCGACGCTGCGCTTCGGGGACCCTCGGGTGCAGGCCCTGCTTGCCGCGCTGTTGCGCTTCGACCTGCTGCCGGCGGGATTCCGCAACCGCGAGTCCGCGAGGCGGTGGCCCCGCTGCGCGGAATGTCGCTCGACGACTACAACGCCGGACAGATGACCTACGACCTGCGCCGGCTGCGGCTGCGAGGGCTGAGCGAGCGGATTCCGCGCAGCCAGCGTTATCGGCTCACCGCCGGAGGGCTGTGCATCGCCCTGGCTTACCACCGCACCCAGGCGCGCGTGCTGGGCCGGTCTTGTCGGCCACGCTCGACGGCGAGTCGACCACCCGTCTGCAGGCCGCCGTCGCCGCGTACGATCGCGAGGTCGGCCACATCTGGGAAGGACACGCGCTGGCCGCGTGATCGGGAGAACAGAACTGTCGGGGCAGGCCGATTCCAAACTTGACTCGACTGTGAAGATGGCCCTTGCTCAAGGATTCCAGCATATCGTAGCCGTCAGTGATAGCAAATTTGTTGGGGCGGGCTCGCCGTTTTTTCTACAGATCTTCTGTATCGAAAACGCGAATCCCCTCAGGAACTGTCAGGTAGCGTCGCGCCAAGACGACCTCGAAGCCTTGATCCCGGATCGTCCGACCAACACGCCGAATGTAGGCGTCGTGTGGTGTAAACGTCCCGAGCTTGAGAATTTCTTTACCCAGCGGCGTGAGCCGGAAGCAGTTTACGCCTAGCTCCTTCCCCGGGTCGCGATGCCGTATGACCAGCACTTGTGTATGAACAAATAAGGGCCAATGAGAATCTGTCCGACTCTACTGAGTGCAGTTGCCTTCTCAGCCCTGCCGGGACGCCGCTCAGGATGCCCAAGTCTTGGATCTTCAGGAAAAACCAAGCGCAATTCCTTCAGTCTCCAGTGTGGACATATCGTCCGCGACGCCCATGAACACCCAATCGCCATCAACGACAAAAGGGGCCAGTGTGGCGATCTCGGCGGCTTCCTGCTTCGACAGGTTCTTCAGGAACTCCAGGGTACGGAGCGAGAACGTCCCTGGTGACTTGATCTCCCCGGCGAGTACACGACCCCATAGATCTTGCAGTTCCTCGATCGACACCTTGCCAGCCGATTCCCGCCAGCGATGGAGCCAGTCATCGTCAACGCGGCGACCGGGCGGTTCCTGTGGATCGTCCTCTAGGACGTCTTCGGCGACCAGAACCGCTCTTGCGACGTTCACCTCGGCGCGCATCTGCTGCGCCATGAGACTCCGCTGTGCGGCCGTCGCGAGCGCTACGGTTGCTGATGGTGCATCGTTGCCCGGTCCTGCAACGAGTTGACGATCCACATCGAGGCTCTTGCGCCCAGCCAGGATGTCGTTGGCATCTCGCGCCGCTTGGGCGAGCATCAGGCGTTGATCGCGGCGTGCATCGGCTTTCGCTCTAGCTGTTCGCCGAATCTGCCAAGGCCCCAACAGCTCGCCGAATGCGCTCGCGATGGTATCCGAGAGGCGGATCAGAAGTTTCTCGCCGGGAGCCTTCATTTCATTTTCCAAAGGGCGGCCAGTCAATCATCGTCGGTCGGGTGCTCGTTGATGTGATCGGTCAGTAGCGTCCCGAATCTCGCGGATGTCTGAGCACGGAGCGTCAAAACGCTGATCCAAGTGGTCGCACCCGATGGCGATCGCCGACAGCACCGTGGTGGACAGGACGCCGATTATGGTTCGAGTATACCAGCCAACCGCCGGCGTTGAGCCGATCTGTCCACCCTTCGCGCATTCCGAGGTGGAGATGGACAGATGGGTTATCGACTCGCGTTGATCGCCGTGCTGCTGGCCGGCCCCGCGGCGGCCCAGGAACCGGAGCCCAAGCACCAGGAGTTCGAGGCCGGCGGCGGGATCTGGTTCGTGAACCCGCTGGGCGTCTATGACTTCGTGCAGCACCAGGACGGGAGTGCCCACTTCGGCTGGACCAACTGGTACACAGATCGGTCTGGTGTGACGTTCGGCGTGGAGGCAATCCCCTTCGTCGGCGTGAGGGAGTCGGCGCTGTACGGCCACATCACGTGGCGGCGTCGGTGGTTCCACAGCGGGGGCAACTTCACCCATCTGGGAGTCGGCGGCGGCCCGACTCTCTGGATCTACAGGTACTACGACGGGACGGGTAGAGACCTGCATGCTTCGGCCCTATACCACGTGGAGGTGCTACACACCCGCCGCAACATTCGAGATGGGCTGTCGCTGCGCGCTGGCGTCAGGTTCACGCCCTTGCTGCACATCCCGCTTATCGTGCAGCCAACAGTGATGCTGGTGTGGTAGGGCCGGCAAGGTGGTGGCCACGCAGTGTCGAGGATTGGTGTCTGACAAGACGGGCCAAGGCCCGAGAACCCATGACCAGACGTGGCCACTACCTTGCCGGCCCAGGCGCTACTGATCCGGTTCCGCCGGACGCCCGGCATCAATCGTGTCAGCCGCGAAGTCCAGTGCTGTCGCAACCTGCCGTGCCTCCGCCGGCGTCAAGTGCGCGCGGTAGGTCAAGTTCTCGGAAGTCCGAACGATGACCGCAATCGCGGGGAGGTAAACCTTCTCGTCGGTTGTTCCATCCGTGGACGTGGCCGTGGTCGTCTCGACCAGGAGATGCGGACCTCGACTTGATGGCCGTTTGCTCCGAACTGCAACTCTCTGCCGCTAGCCGGCCCGCAGCCGGCGGACCACAGAGGACAGCGGCAGCCCGCGACCGACCGCGCGCCGGATGCGCCCGCACCCGAGCCAGAGTCCGATGCCGCTCGAAGCGAGCCCGCCGATGCTCAGGGCGATCACGCCGATGTCCCAGAGAGGCCGGCGGTCGTACCAGAACGCGAAGTCGAGGCTGTGCAGCCCGTTGAAGAGCCACCGCTCGACGCGGCCGAGCCGGTGCGTGCTGCCGACCACCC
>JAPPKM010000171.1 GCA_028874315.1 Chloroflexota bacterium | reverse complement strand
CCGAGACGCGTTTGCCGGCCAGCAGCTTGTCAAGGGCCACATTGTCGTGCTCGCCGACGCCGCTGCCTGCAACCAGCGAGTCCGCGTACAGGGCAGACACATGGTCCTCGTCCGCGACCAGTGAGTGCCCACCGGGACTGAAGGCCCCGAACACGATTTCGTCATTCTTGAAATCCGTCTGCTTGGCAATCACGGTGATTCCATTGGACAGAGTCCACCTGACGGCGTCTATGGGCTCGATCTGCTCTTCATCGAGGATGGATCCCGGCGTTGGCACCTCGGCAAGCAGCGGGACGTCGGCGTATTCATCTGCGTAAGGCTCGACTACCAGAGAGTCGGCTATTGCGAGTTGCGCCTGCAAGACCGAGGCCAACTCTTCGTCGTCCAGCTCGTCGCCGCCTTCGGGCCGCATGACCAGGAGCACCGTATTGCCGGGCTCTGCCCAACTAGCCGCGACGTCATCCACCTCCGTTAGTGAGATTTTCGGAAGCATCGCCTGGTACAGCTCCCACTCAGCTTCAATGCCGAGCGCCGGAATCCCGCTAAGGAAGTGGTCCGTGTACTCCTGGGCAAAGTCAGCCGATTCTCGCTGCTCCCTTTCCTTGTAGATCCGTTCAATAGCACTTAGAAGGTTGGACTTTTCTCGAGCCAGTTCACTTTCGGTAAAGCCGTGCTGCCGAGCGCGCTGCGTCTCCTCGAGCAAGGCCGCAAACCCTGGCTGGACGCCGTCCTGCTCCACCCATGCCCCGAACTGGACGAGATCGATGGGATCGACAAAACGCCCCCTCGAGCCCCCGGCCCCGAGGTAGGGGGGATCTTCTACCTGGCCACGCTCAAATAGCCGTGCGTTGAGCATCATGAACGCCAGCCGATTGACGACCATTCGCCGCAAGGCCGCCGCGTCTTGACCAGATTCCGGGGGCAGCTTGCGAAGCAGGAATAGCTGGGTGTATGGCGCCTCCGGATCGCTGAATACGTTGACCCGCGGTGCTTCATGCTCGGGCAGATCAAAACGCGGCCGTGTGCTTGGCTCTGCCACAGCGGCGCTCGCCTGGCCGGCTTCGCCCTCGGGAGGCGGGGCAAAGTGCTGTCGGATCTTGGCTTCGATTTCCTTGGTGTCGATGTCGCCGACGGCGATGACGGCCATCAGGTCAGGCCGGTACCAGCGTTCGTAGAATCCGCGCAGTCGCTCCGGCGGCGCAGTTTCGATCACCTCCAGCAATCCAATCGGGCTCCGCTCGTTATATCGCGAGTCGCCGAAGATGAGCGGAAACCAGTTTTCTTGAAAGCGTGCGCCAAATCCTCGAAAGAGACGCCACTCTTCCACGACGACCCCGCGTTCCAGCTCAACTTCTTCCGGATCGAACGCAATGGCGTAAGCCCAGTCGCTGAGAATCTGGAATGCGGTCTCGAGAACTTCGGGATCGTCAGTTGGGATTTCCAGGAAGTAATTCGTGCTGTCGAAACCCGTTGACGCGTTCACATCGGGCCCAAAGTTGCTGCCAATGGACTCCAGGTATTCGACGATCTCCTGCTTCGCGAAGCGCTCCGTGCCGTTGAATGCCATGTGCTCGACGAAGTGTGCGAGACCTCGCTCTTCCTCTTCCTCCAGGATCGACCCGGCTTTGACGATCAGCCATAGCTGCACCCGCTCGCGCGGTTCCTCGTTGTGCCGGATGTAATAGACCATGCCATTGCTGAGGGTGCCGCGAGTGACCAGCGGATCGAAGGCCAGGGCGGCGTCGGGCCGCGGCGTTGGTGCAGGGGTGGCCGTGGGTTCCGGACTTGCCGTTGGCGTGGGGGTGACAACGGCTGTGGGAGTCGGACTTGCCGTGGGCGTGAAAGTCGCCGCGGGCTCCGGACTTGCCGTCGGAGTGACGGCCTGCGCCGCGGTCGTGGGCGTGGGCCTTGGGACTGGGGTGCGTGCGACCACGGTGCGCGGGGCGATCGCCGTTGCCTGCCGAGTCACGGTCGGGGCGACGGTTACGGCCGCGGCCGTTGGATCGTGAATCGCCGCGATCGCGGTGGCTTCGGGCGGGGGAACGCGAACTGGCGCTGGCCGTTCGGTCACCGATGGTTCGGGATCACACCCGACCAACACCACCAGAAATAACACCATGCCGATTCCAGCGAGGACTGCCTTTGCGATCCGGGTCATTGAGTTCGTCTCTCGGTCGTCACGCCAGCGTGGCGTGGCTTCTATAGACAGTAGTGGAAGTACCGCCGTCTGTCTGGAACGGATCTCACGCGTCATGCCGACCACAGTGTCACACTTCGCGACCTTGCGGACGCCGGCGTGCATCAGCGCAGCGGCGCGCTGGCGCCACCATCGAAACGACAGCGTTGCCGGTCAATTTAGGACCCGCCGTTACCGCAAATGGTCGCGATTCCGAACTGGTAGCTCGGTCATGCACTCGTCACGCGATGACGAGTGCAGCGGGGATACATGGGAGACTCTTCGAAGATTCAGGCCGGGTTGGGCCACGTCAGTGAGATTCTCGGTTCAGCGCTCCGGACTCACCGCAGCTGCCAACACAAGACATAGTGTGAAGTTGGGTTGAACTGACGAGTAGCCCAGGTCAAACGCTGCCGGATACGACAGATACCTTGAATTGAACGTGGCGAACCTGGCATGGAGCCAATCAGGACACGGCCGGGCCCGGTGTGCCCGCAGATCGCTTGGCTCTCAGCGAAGGCGCGGGGACACGCGGCCATGTCGCAGGGCACCGTCAACCGCGGCCAAGCAGACGCCCTCTCCTCGTTTAACCGCTCCGCCGTGGTTGAAGTAGATGCGTGGTCAAGCGCCCGGTGTCGCAAAATTCCGACTGTGGCAGATCGAGTCGGTCACCGAGGCCCGGTCGCCAAGTCTGTCGGGTCGGCTCGGAGATCACAGGCGTGGGGAGTGCGCACGAACCATTTCGCTATCTCAACGGCATCACTTTTTATGTAAAATTGCCGATGATGAAGTCAAGCGTATGGGCTTGGCCTGTCGACCGCACTACGCCCTCTCCAGAATGCGAAGTCCCTGTGAAAGGGCGCGCAGCTTGTGGGCTGACCGCCCGTGGGTCACGTTGATGAGACGCGACTGGCGGAATGGCCCCGCAGGCCGTGCGGCTCTTCTCGCGGGTGGCCATGCGCGGCGACGTATGCTGTGACGAAGCATGAACCGTCGCCGCAATGCCGGACGCGCGGCGAGCCTGGGTAGGGACTCTTAGCCGTGGCGATCTCGCGCGTCGATGGTTTGTCGTCCAACAATGAGGCTGCCGGGACCGGGCGCTCAGCGTCGAACCTGATCAGGTGTGTAGCGAGCCTGGTGAATGCGGTGGA
>JAPPKM010000093.1 GCA_028874315.1 Chloroflexota bacterium | reverse complement strand
GTCACGCTGTCCAGCAGGATCATCACGTCCTCGCCGCTTTCCACCATGCGCTTGGCGCGGGCCGAGGTGATTTCGGCGACGCGGGTGTGGCTGCGCGGCTGCTCGTCGAAGGTGGAACTGATGACCTCGGCGCCTTCGACGCTGCGCTGCCAGTCGGTCACTTCCTCGGGCCGCTCGCCGATCAGCGCCACGATGACGCGCACGTCGCTGTAGTTGTTCAGGACCGAGCGCGCCAGGCGCTTCATCAACTCGGTCTTGCCGGCCTTGGGCGGCGACAGCACCAGGCCGCGCTGGCCGCGCCCGATCGGCGCAATGATGTCCACGATGCGGGAGGTGAGTTCCGTGGCCGAGTATTCGAGCACGAGCTGTTCGTTCGGGAAGATCGGGATCATGCGCTCGAACTGCGGTCGGGCGAGAGCCTTGTCCGGCGCCAGACCGTTGACCGCCATGACGCGGACCAGGCCGTGGTAGCGGTCGTTTTCGCGCGCGGGGCGCACGTGCCCGCTCACATAGTCGCCGGTACGCAGCGCGAAGCGCCGCACCTGCGCCTGCGAGACGTAGACGTCGTCGGGACCTGAAATCCATCCCAGTTCACGCCGCAGGAATCCGTAGCCCTCGTCCATGAGCTCGAGGGTGCCCTCCAGGAACAAGGACCCGTCCTTCTCGGAGCGGGCCTGTAGCACCATGTTCACCAGGGCGTCCTTGGTCAGGTCGGCGGATCCGTTGACGTCGATTTCGAGATCGGTCGCCATCGCCCGGAGCTCTTCCATGGGCTTGGATTCGAGTTCGGCCAGTTCGCGATCGGGATCGGGCTGCAACTGGCGGGGGCGACGCGGGTTGCGACGGCCACGGCCGGAGCGACGCGGGCGGCGATAGCCGCCGGAGCGTCCGCTGTGGTCAGACATTCGAGCCTCCTACGCGTCGCGCCGGGCGCTCAAGCTCGGCTGGAGGTCGCGGCCGGGACCGCAATGTGTGCGAAATCACGGGCTGGAACTGGTTTCGAGGCCCTGCCAAACGGCATACGGCACCCACGCGGAAAGGAAACAAATCTGGTGGGCAGGGCAAGTGGACCGGCCACTCAACTCAGGGCTGAGCAGCCAATATGCCTACACCGGTCACGCTAGCACCGGGGGATTTTCAGTGTCAAGCGGGCTGCCGGCCGGGCAATCAGTTTCGGAATCACTGAGGCACGGCCCGGTCGCTCAGCGATTGCTGCCGGGAGCGGAGCACATCGGTCTGGTTCGACGGCTGGTCGGTTGACTTCCAGAGAGCTCTGCTCGGATGGAGCCCTCGTCATCAACCGACGCCAGATCAAACAAGGAGGCGCCAGCCCTTGCTAGGTGAATTTGCCGCGGGCGGAGATGGGCCAGATATCGACGACGTCGTCGTCCTGGATGACGTAGAGGGTGTCGTGCAGGTTGAAGGTGGTGCAGCCGTGCCAGGGGGTGACCTTGAGGCGGTCGCCGGGCTGCAGGTCCGGGGCCCCTTCGTGCAGGGCCAGGCTGCCGTGTTCCTCGGAGAGGCTGAGGAGTTCAACCCCGGGCGGGTCTTCGACCAGCGGCAGGCCGCCGGTCTCGAATGCCATGGACTTGCGGCCGATGTCCAGCACGGCCCGGCCCGGCGCGGGGGTGCTGACGACGCTGGACAGGATCCACATGGCCTGCTCGAAGGCGTGGCCGGCGTGCGGACGAAACCAGACGTCCATCGTCACATAGGTGCCGCACTGCAGTTCGGTCCAGCCGTCGATGGCGCTGGTGATGTCGAAGGTGTTGGTGCCGCCGCCGGTGACCTCGCGGATTTCCAGCCCGGCGGCTTCGCAGGCAGCCTTGGTTTCGATGACGGCGGCCAGGGAACTGTGGGCCGCCGCCACGCGCTCGGCGCGATCCACGATGCCGACGGCGTGGCCCTCGTAGCCCATCAGGCCGACGAGATCGAGACCCGGCGCGGCGTCAATCTGCTTTGCCAGGGCCACGGCTGGTTGGCCGGGCAGGATGCCGCAGCGGTTCATGCCGACTTCGATCTCAATGACGATGCCGATGGTGACGCCGTTGGCGACGGCAGCCTCGGACAGCTCGCGGACGTTGCGCGCGTCGTCCACGGCGACCGTGACGGCGGCCCTACGGGCAAGGCTGCAGAGCCGCGCGATCTTGAGTGGGCCGACGACCTGGTTGGCGATCAGGACGTCGCCAACGCCGCCGTCGACCATGGCCTCGGCCTCGCCCACCTTGGCGCAGGTGACGCCGGGCGCGCCGGCCTCGATCTGCATGAGCGCGATACCCGGCGTCTTGTGGTGCTTGATGTGGGGCCGCACGTGAACGCCGGTGCCCTCCAGGTGCCGCTCCATGGTCTCGATGTTGCGCCGCACCAGGTCGAGGTCGATCACGGCCGCCGGCGTATCGATGTCGGCAAGCGTACGGGGAGTGGCGGACATGGATCGGCTCCTTAGTTTTCGAAGCGGGCGGCGCTCGCCTGTCAGACTGGACCAGCCGCCGCCGGGCGGCAACCCCGCTTGAGACGAAAGCCGTGCACGTAGGGACTCTGGAGGTCGGCCTGGCGGTTCACGCCGCCCAGTCGCTGAAGGACCGGCGACGCTCGGTGGAGTCGCTGAAGCGGCGCATCCGCAACACCTTCAATGCCGCGGTGGCCGACCTGGACGAGGATCCGGTGCCGAGTCGCGCCCGCATTGGCGTGTCCTGCGTTTCGAACGATCCGCGGCGGCTGGACGCGCAGATGCGAGCCATCCTGGAGTTCATCGAGCGCGTGCACCTGGACCTGGAAGTCACCGACGACGCGATCGAGATCATCCACCTGTAACGCGCAGATGGTCGACCGGCTAACATAAGCGCGGATACAGGCGGTGGTTCGGAGGTGATACGGCGGCAATAGCCGCCTCACCGGTTGGCCGGTGGGGCTTGGAGGTTTGCCGTTGCCGCTTGAAGCGCTTCTGGGAATCGTTGCTTTTGCCGGTCTCTTCACGATGTGGGCCATTATTCCGGCCCGCCTTCGGAAGCGATAGCCCAGGGTTCTTCCCCGACGAAGGCACCGCAATGTTGCGAGTTGGGCACAGACAGCCCAAGCCTGCTCGATGACACCGAGCCTGGGACGCCGCCGGAGCACCCGAACCACCGCCTGCTCCGGAGCTTGAGTCCCCCGGCCCACCGTCGCCGACGTTCGCGTGTGCTGCATCCATACGCACGCAACTGGTTGCCACCGGGGCCTGTGCATTTCAGTCGGCGAAGATTCCTTCCAGCAGACGCGTGAGTTCGGCAGCGTTTGGTTGGACGGGGCTGTTGTGAACCACGCGGGTGTTGGTGAGGGTGGCGGCGGCTACGTCGGGGAGCCAGCAGCGTTCGACGCCGACGTCGCGGAGTTTGGTGGGCAGGCCGACCTGGTCCACCAGACGCTCCATCACGGCCACGGCCGCCTGCGCTCGGTCCGTTGCGTTCGCAGTGTCGGCCGGAACGCCCAGCGGGTCCGCGAGTTCGGCCATCAGCGCGGGGTTGTGTTCGGCAGCCAGGCGCATGACCGGCAGCAGGCAAACGGTGTTGGCCACCCCGTGGGGGATGCGCGCACGGGCACCGATAGCGTGAGCCAGACCATGCACCAGGATGACTCCGGCGTTGGCCAGGCTGTAGCCGGCCTGCAGGCAGGCGTAGGACATCTGGTCGCGGGCTTCGCGGTCGGATCCGTCGGCCACGGCGCGGGGCAGGAACTCCAGCGTGCGGCGCAGGGCGTCGGCGGCGGGCTGGCGGGTGTGTTGGGTGGCGCGCCGGGTGATGAACGACTCCGCCGCGTGGCAGAAGGTGTCCATGCCGGTGGCCGCCGTGATGTGCGACGGGACCGAGTCGGTGAGGGCCGGGTCGATCAGCGCCGTCTGCGGATAGATGAACGGGCTGACAACCGTCAGCTTGTTGGAGCGGTCCGGCAGCACCATCACGGCGTTACCGGTCACTTCAGAAGCGGTTCCGGCGGTCGTGGGGATGCTGATGGTGGGAACGCCGGGTTTTCGCACCACCTCCACGCCGATCCAGTCCTCGGCCTTGCCGCCGTTGGTAACCACGCAAGCCGCGATCTGCGAGGTGTCCATGGCGCTGCCGCCGCCCAGGCCCAGCACCACGGCAGGGTTGGCCTGGCGGATGGCCTGAGCGCAGGCGTCCACGCTGTCGGTGGGTGGCTCCGGCTCCGCTTCGTCCCAGACCTCTGCGTCAATACCAGCACGAGCCAACTCGTCTGTCACGCGCTCGACGACACCGGCCTCGACCAGACCCTTGTCGGTGACGATCAGGGCCGGGCCGTCGGCAATGCGCCGCACGTGGTCGGGCAGCTCATCCAGGCAGCCGCGCCCGTAGACAACGGTGGGCGTGGTTCGATAGGTCCAGCGGTCGAGCAGGTTGGCCATGCGCTGAATCTCGGGCGGCGGGCCGGTCATTATGTCGGCAAACGCCCTACCATGCGCTGGACCGAGGCCCGCCGGATCCGCCAATGATCGATCTCTCCATCGACGGCGTCAGCGCCGCCAGCACTCGCATCTTCACGGCCGCCGGGGTTCCCGACGACATGGCCGCGCAACTGACCGCCTGGCTGGTGACCTCCAATCTCTCGGGCCACCCGTCGCACGGATTGCAGCGCGTCGTTGAGTACGTACGGCAAATCCAGGAAGGAAGCATGGATCCGGCCGCGCGGCCGCGGGTGCACGTGGAAACCGACACCACGGTCGTGCTGGACGGCCAGGCGGGCCTGGGGCACTTTGCGGCAGATCGGTTGACCCGCGAGCTGGCCGCCAGGTGCCGGAACTCGCAGATTGCGATGGGCGGAATCATCAACGGCCGCCACATCGGACGCCTGGGCGAATGGGGCGAGCTGGCCGCGGACCTGGGCGTGCTGCTGTACATCTCGCTGGGTTCCGCCAGCGGCTGGATGGCGGCCACGTTCGGAGCGGCTGAAGGGCGGCTGGGCACGAACCCGATCGCCTTCGGGGCGCCCGGGCAGGACGGCGACTCGTTCGTAATGGACTTCGCCACCAGCGCTGCGGCCGAAGGCAAAGTGCGCGTGGCCCGCGACAGCGGAAAGTCCGTTCCCGAAGGCTGGATCCGCGACTCCGAGGGCCGCGCCACCACCGATCCCAACGACTTCTACGACGGCGGCACGATGCTGACGTTCGGTGAGCACAAGGGCTCGGCCATCGCCATCATGACGACGCTGTTCTCGGTGGTGATGGCCAGCGCGGGCGAGGACATCGGTGAGGGCGCATCCGTGTTTGCTTTCGCCATTGACCCGAACGCCTTCGGGCGGGGCGAGGAGACGCGGGCCCTCATCCAGCACCAGCTTGACCGCGTGCGCTCCGCGGCGCCCGCCCAGGGCTTCAGCGACGTGCAGGTGCCCGGCGACTTTGAGCGCCGCTCCCGTGCGGCCCTTTCGGGCGCGCCACTGCAGCTTCCGGAGCCGACGTTGGAAGGCTTCCTGCAGGCAGCGGATCGGGTGGACGTTCCGCGGGCGAAGATCGAGGCGCTGGCCCTGTCGTAGACGTTCGGGGAAGCCCAGTGCGCTGGTCAGGACGATGCGTCTGATGACGGGCAGCAGACTCCGCACACATGAGGTGACGCTGCGGTCGGGGCCGGTTGTGCTTCGTCCGCTGACCGAGGATGACTGGGACCTGGTTGTCCGGTGGTGGAATGACCCGGACATCGCCTACTACGCCGACTCGAACGAGAGCAAGTACAGCCTCTCGCAGGTACGGGAAATTGTTCGCGGCATCTCGAGCAAGGCGTACTGCTTTGTCATTGAGTTCGAAGGCCAGCCGGTTGGCGAGTGCTGGCTGCAGGATATGAACCTGCAACGGATCCTGGATCGGAACCCGGGATTGGACTGCCGGCGAGTCCCACTGGAGATCGAGAAGGCCTATTGGGGTCGGGGAATCGGCACGACAGTGATCCGGCTTCTCGTCGAGTTCGGGTTCGAGACGGATGGGGCCGACGCCATCTTCGCGATGGAAATTGCCGGCGACAACCCACGCAGCCGCCGGGCGTTCGAGAAGTCCGGGTTTGAGCTCTACGACACGGTCGAGCAGCCGGCCGGCGCTCGCGCGAGCGTCAGTCATGACCTGGTGATATGGGGAGATCGCCACGCTAAGAGGCCGGCTGCCGAGTAGTCTGAAGAGGACGAGGCCAGCGAGGAAGCGGCAATGCCCTGGTGGATATGGATCATTGCCGGCGTGGTGCTGTTGAGCGCCGAGCTGCTGGCGATCGAGGCCCAGTTCTACCTGGTGCTGCTGGGCGTGGCGGCGCTGCTGACGGGGATCGGCGTAGCCGTTAGCCTGCCCGGACAGCCGGTCGCCGAGTGGGTGCTCTTCGGGGTGCTGGCCGTGGTCCTGATGTTCGGCGTCAGGCGACAACTCTATGGCCGGCTGGTTGGCTCGCCGCCACCGATGTATGAAGTCGTGGTCGGGGAGGTCGCAACCGTATCCGAGACCATCGAACCCGGCGCTCGGGGCCGCGCCCAGTTGCGGGGCGCGGAATGGACGGCCCGTAACGTGGGTCGCACCGCATTGGCCGAGGGTCAGCGGGCGCGAATCGAGCGCGTTGAAAACCTGGTCGTGGACCTGAAGGCAGAGGAGGAATAGTCGTGGAAGGTATGGGAATCGTCGGCCTGATTGTGGTGGCCGCGATCGTGCTGCTGGTGGTCGTGGTCCTGTTCAAGACCGCCGTGATCGTGCCGCAGCAATCGGCCTACGTGATCGAGCGGCTGGGCCGTTATAGCCGCACCCTGCAAGCCGGATTCCACATCCTGCTGCCGTTCCTGGACACCGTGGCCTACAAGCACACGCTGAAGGAACAGGCCATCGACATCTCGGAGCAGCTCTGTATCACGCGCGACAACGTGCAGGTCGGGGTCGACGGCGTGCTCTACCTGCAGGTGCTGGAGCCGCGGCAGGCGTCTTACGGGATCACGAATTACATCTTCGCCATTTCGCAGCTGGCGCAGACCACGCTGCGGAGCGAGGTCGGCAAGATCGACCTGGACCGTACCTTTGAAGAGCGTTCCTCGATCAATCGCCTGATCGTGAATGAGCTGGACCAGGCCTCGGCCCCCTGGGGCGTGAAGGTGCTGCGCTACGAGATCCGCAACATCAACCCGCCGACCGACGTGCTCAACGCGATGGAGAAGCAGATGCGCGCCGAGCGTGAGAAGCGCGCCGTGATCCTGAGTTCGGAGGGCGAGCGCGACGCCAAGATCAACGAGGCGGAAGGCGAAAAGCAGCGCGTGATCAAGGAATCGGAAGCCACGCGTACGCAGCAGATCAACGAAGCCCAGGGCGAAGCCGAGGCGATCCTGGCCGTAGCCACCGCCAGCGCGGAGGGCATTACGCGGATCGGTCAGTCGGTGAGCGGCGACGGCGGGATGGACGCCATGCGGCTGCGCGTGGCCGAGCAGTACATCGCCCAGTTCGGCCAGATCGCCAAGGAAGGCAACACGCTGGTGGTGCCCGCCAACCTGAGCGACCTGTCGTCGATGCTGGCGCTGGCCTCGACGATCGTGAAGAACGACCAGGAGCCGTCGACCGAGCGCTAGTCGATCAGCTCGTCGCGGTCACCATGGGCACTGCGGGGACGCCAGCCTTGCGCGATAAGTTTCCAGCAGACTCGCGCAGGAATCGGAAAACTCGGCATCGGCAACCGGCTGGAATCCGGAAGGCTCGGGCAATTCCTGAGCCCACGCCAGGGCCGCGCGTAGACCCCGCAGATTTCGATCGTAGTCCGGGTCGGTATACGTGCTCAGCTCGACGATCGCCACATGAATGCCTCTCGCGACAAGATACTTAGACGCCTGACCGCTGAGGGGATAGGCGGTCCATCCCCTGAGGTGGACGTATTGAGCGGCGCGGGTGATGGTGCTCGCGAGTTCAACCGAGCCGCTGCCAGGTCCCGGCACGACCAGTCCGCCCTTGCTGTGGAGGAAGATCGCGGCGATAAACGGCCGGTCAAGCAGGTACCGAGCCAGGGCGCGAGTCTCAGGCTCTGAGAACGGCCGCGTGCCGCCTCCGCCGGGGACGAGCCCGGAGGGACCGTAGGAGTCAGGCTGCCAGCCCGCGTCCCAATTGCGATTGAGGTCGACGCCGTTGGCGTTTTCACGCGTGCCCGCCACCGCGCCATCGGGGTTGACGTCGGGAAGGAATGCCAGGCCGACGCCATCGGGAATCTCGGCGAGATTCTCACGGAAGTGCTCATGCAGCAGGTTGGCGAGAACCGTCGAATTCGCCTCGTTGCCCTGGTGAATGCCGCCGATGACCGCAACCCAGCGCGGCCCATGGCCGAACTCGACACCGCGGATGGCGCGCCCCTGGACCGAATGGCCAAGCAACACGGCGGTTCCCTCAACTGCTTGGGGCACTGCATCCGCCGTGGTCGTTGCAATTGATGTCGGTGTGAGATCGGACGTCCCGCCGCGTTTGGCGGGCGGGTGAGGTTTCCCGGGCTCGAGGTCATCGACTTTCGATTCCGGCGTGGGCTGTACATCCGCGCGTTCTCCGGGCTTCGGGGATGGCGTGTACGAATCGGGAATAGGCGCGGGGGTGGGAGTAGGGCCCACCGTGCCGCCGGCGCCCTGCGCGGCAACGCTCGCTGGGATGCCAATCAATGCAAGCAGGCAGGCCGTACCCAGAATGGCGACCAGTGCCCGGAAATCGCGTACGCCCCCCCCGGCGCAGTCGTTCAGCGCCTACCACGTAGCTCGCCAAAGTGACGGAGCGAGCCAGTTGCCTGGGTGGATTACAGAAGGCGAAGCCTCGAGTCGTGAGGAATCGGGAATACTCCGACGATCACCCATGGGTTTGGTGCGATGCTGTGAAACTGTTGGGTAGTTCCGAGAAAAAAGTGTAGGTCAGTCTTCAAAAACGCATCGAAGTATTTTTCGTGAACCTTGCGGAGCGCCTGCGTCTCGTCACCACCGGTAGAACTCAGGCAGTTCCAGAAGAGAGCACCAGCCTCCCAGTCGAGAACCTGGAGTTCGCTACTCCGGCCTATCGCGTCCTGAAATCTGTACGAGAAGCTGTAGGGAAGCTTAGGAATGATTTCAAACGTCTCTCGCCAGCTATTGTCCTCGAATAAGTCTAGCTGGCTATGCAAGCTACGCATCTCTTTGAGTTTCTTAGGATCCCACTCTCTATCCTCGTTCTCCCAAATGAAACTTGTAATTGTCGTTGGCTTGAAAACGGCAAGCGAAATCTCGTTTGCCTTGGCACCCTCGATGACATCGTCAAGCCGATCATAGACTCGAGCATTCTCGAGAAGCAGGCGACGTCGCTCACTCCAGTTGTCGGCTGTGCTTAGACTACTAATCTGATTTAGTTCGCTAAGGTCAGCGGCGGAATACGACTCAGGTCGTGGGTCAGCCGTTCTGCGGTGGAGATTGCATTCAGTCCAATCGTACTTTCGGTATCTCTCGGCTTCTCCGAGTCGTCGAAACGGCACAGGGTATATGCGCACCCATGTACCGTCTTCGCGGATTCCGGCCGTACAAACGGTCTCCCCATATTTTCTTGAGAGAGTCGGATAGGTTTTGACCGTTACGAGAATCCGATCCTTGGCCATCAGCGTTACAGGTGGGTCACAGTCGACGTCCAAGCACTGCGCCTCGGCTGCGAGGCTTCATCGCGCGAGGTCAAGAGAGTGGTGGTGTCACGAAGTGCATCGGCCGCACAATGCCGGTGGCAGTGATAAGGATCGCTCTCGTAGCACGTGAGGGCGACCGACTCACCTGCGTCAAGCCAACGCTGAATTCGCTGAAGTGCACTTGACTGTCCTAGCAGAGACTGATTCCTGTATTTGCGAAACAGTTGTGCCAAGTCTGCCTCGTTCTTGATCCCTCGTCGCTGGCTCGAGGAGATTCCAAGTTCAGGTAGGTGTTCGTAGCGAATACCGACCCCTTGACATGCTCGGGATAAGGTGGACTTTGAGAACCCATACTTTCGACTTATGGCGTTCCGTCGAACATCGCAGAGGAGCGTAACGCTTGCTCGAATGAGATCGTTGAGATACCTCTCGAGCGATCGGTCTTGATAGCCGATCGTAAAGAGCTCCGGGTGACGTCTCTTAGGGCGAATGCTCGCGATTCTCTGTAGCGTCTCCGGGTCGTTGTGGAGGACGCTTTCGGCAATTGAGCTTCGCGTTGCGAAATATGGGAAGTCGCGGTAGGTTTTTGCGATAAGGTCATTTCCTCGAAGGTCGCCGTAGCGGTGTACAAATTCTGGCGGAAATTCTAGGTTGTACTCGCTAACGATTCGACGTCCAAGGCCGGTCAGAATCCACCGCTGGTCGTGTTCGGCAAGTATGCTTCGTCCGACTGATCTTCTTCGGTCGGCGTAGGATGTAAACGAGAATGCACCGTACTGGTACGGGACGAAGTCATACCAGGCCGAAGCTTCGATGGACGCGTGCGACGAAGATTGCTCCTGGCAGTAGAGGAACAGGAGTTTTTGAAAGTCCGTGTTTCCGACGTCCCCGCCAAGGGCATCCAACAGTGCAAGTAGATGTCGCTCACGTATAAAGAGTCGAGGCAACCGGGAGTCGCTCACGTGTGTGGGAGATGGTGGCCGGCACGCCAATAATACGCAGCGTTTTGAAGCTCGTCGGGAAAGTACACAGCACGCGCTGCCTGCATCTCTGGCAAAGGGATCTGAAGCGGACCCTTGGCGCGATGGCGCGAGCGTAGATTGTGGAGTTCTGGTGGTTGGATGACAGATTCGTGCAACCGCGCGGACGGCTGCGTACCATGCGGCTGATCTCTGCCCCCGCGAATGACCCGAGGGACGCATGCCGACATTTGCCGTTGAGCCGTTGACCAAGGCCACCGCCCGCGTGTTGGGCGCGGCGGGCACGCCGGATGACATTGCCGGCAAGCTGGCGCGCTGGCTGATCAACGCGAATCTGTCGGGCCATCCGTCGCACGGGGTCATCCGGGTGACGCAGTACCTGGCGCAGATCAAGGACGGGGCCTACCGGCCGGCGGAGCGGCCGCGGGTAGCGTCCGAAAGCGACACGTCGGTTGTGATGGAAGGCGGCGGGGCCTTCGGGCACCTGGCGGCCGAGGAACTGACAATCCGGCTGGTTGAAAAATCCAGGGTCTCACGGGTGGCGGTGGGCGGTATCGCGCGCTGCAACCACATTGGGCGCCTCGGCGAATGGTCCGAGTTGGCCGTCTCGATGGGCGCGGTCTTTCTGATGGTCGCGGGCGGTCCCGGCATGATGCGCACGGCGCCGTTCGGCGGGCGCGAGGGCCGGATGAGCACCAACCCGATCAGCTTCGGCGCGCCGGCCGGCGACGCCGATCCGATCATCCTGGACTTCGCCACCACGGCCGCCGCCGAGGGCAAGATCCGGGTGGCGCGCGACAAGGGCGTGGAGATTCCGCCCAACCAGATCCTGGATAACCAGGGCCGTCCCTCGATCGATCCCAACGACCTCTACGACAACGGCGTCATGCTGCCCTTCGGCGGGCACAAGGGTTACGGCCTGATGCTGATGATCGAGCTGCTGGCCTCCAACCTGGTGGGCGACACGATTACCGGTGAGCCGCAATCGCCGATCGGGACCTTCGCGCTGGCCATCGACCCCGACGCACTGGGCGCGGGCGACGGCTTCGCGGACATGAACGACGCCACGATCAACCGGGTCAAGCAGACGGCGCCAGCCCCGGGATTCGACGAGGTGCTGGTACCCGGCGACATCGAGCGAAGCTCGCGCGAAACAGTGGCCGCCGCAGGAGTGGAGCTCCCCGACGCGACCTGGAACGACGTGCTGGCATCCGCGGCCGAGGTGGGGCTGGACCCGGCGGAGGTGAACGCCATCGCGGCAGGCGCATAACGGCGGCAAACGAGCGACTCCGGGCAGCGGCGTCACCTCATACGTCCCAACCTGTGGCAACGATCATGTGTCGATGGTTTCTTCGCATGAGCGGCACCGTAGCCCTGGGGATTCTGTGCGTCGTTGCCCTGGCGGCCTGCGTCGAGACAAGGGTGATAACCAGGGACGTACCGGTGGAGCGGGTCGTTATCCGGGAGGTGCCGGTCGAGAAGGTCGTGACCAGAGAGGTCGAGCGGGTTGTCCGCGTTGAAGTCCCGGTCGAGAGGGTCGTGATCAGAGAGGTTCCGATCGAAAGGGTCGTGACCAGGGAGGTCGAACGGGTCGTTCGCGTCGAAGTTCCGGTCGAGACGGCGGTGACCAAAGTGGTGCCGGTCGAGAAGATCGTTACCGCGGAAGTTACGGAAGCCGTTGAAGCGGTTACGGACGACCGAATCTGTGAGACCAATCGGACCTCGGTCGTCGAGCGAGTGGTGAATCGGGAGTTTCCTTCGGTCTTTGGAGCATGGAGTCATGTGCTCCTGAACTCGCCAATTCCCGAAGACAAGTGGGAACTCGAATACGTCGAGCGAACCCGGGCATATCACGATCTCTTCTGGGCCGGCATGGGTCACGGTTTGCAGTGGGCCTCAACGGCGCATGGAGTGAGGGTTGTTGGACCGTGGTCGTTTGCCCAGGAACAGAAAAACCGGCTCCATGCTCAGAATCCCAACTGGCTTCACCTGGTTCCCATCTACCACTACGGCGCCCACCCTGAGTTGTATCCGGAGGACTGGCCGTATTGGCTACGAGATGAGTCGGGAAACCGAGTCGCGGATGAGGGTTGGGGCGAACTCCTCATCGACTACACGCATCCCGCAGCACAAGACCACTTCGTCCAGCAGGCGATTGCCGTTGCAAAGTGCGGCGTGTTTGACGGCATATTCATGGATTGGTGGACACAAGAAGAAGACTCGAATCTTGAGATAGCCCACCTCTATCACGGCAATAGAATCAGTGCCGAAGTGTCGATGCTCCGACGAATCCGCGAGGCCGTCGGCGACGACTTTCTGATTGTCGTCAACTCTCGAACAGAAAAGATTCCGCTATCGGCCCCCTATGTCAATGGTTCCTTTATGGAAGGACATCGTAGACACACGCGGGAGTACCTGACTGAAGTCGAACGCACACTACGCTGGAATGAAACGAACTTCAGGTACCCCCAGGTCAACAGTTATGAGGCATGGAGCATCCTGGAGGAACCGCTCAACTCTCCACGCAATCAGCAATGGATGCGTGTATTCACGACCCTGACCCTGACGCATTCCAACGGCTACGTGTCCTACGTCATCGGATTTGACGGTGCCCTTTCTCATCAGCATGGCTATGAGGTCTGGGAAGGACACGCGGCGGAACACGCGGCCGACGAGCCGCATGAGCATACGCATGAGAAGAGTTGGCATTCCTTCTGGGACGCGCCACTCGGTCGCCCGGTCGGCGAACGCGGGCGACTGTATGCGGACCGCGAGGGGCTCTTTGTCCGCGAGTTCACCAACGGCTGGGCCGTCTACAACCGCAGCGGCATGGCGCAGGAAATCGAGCTACCGGAGAGCGCGACCGGCGTACACAGCGGCCTGAGCGGTACGAGCCACTCACTCCCCGATTTGGACGGGGAGATCTATATCAAAGGCAGCCGCGACGCTTCGTAAATTTCGGCGCCGAGCATCGAGTTCGTAGTCGCACGACGGCGGTGAACACTGGCCTGGTGCGCTCGCGCGGAACGCCCCAGGCCAGTTGGTCCGATCGTCCGTTTCGCCGTCACGCAGTTAACGCGACGCCCACAGGACGGCTATTCCAGGAACGCCTCCATGCGACGCAGCGATTCCTCCAGGTTCTCCATGCTGGTGGCGAAGCTGAGGCGCACGCAGTTGTCGTCGCCGAAGTCGCTGCCGGGAACCACGCCGACGTGGGCGTCTTCCAGCAGGCGATTGGCCCACTCGGTGGAGCCTGACACGCCGACCTGTTCGTAGGTGTCGGACACGTCAGGGAACACGTAGAAGGCGCCGCCCGGTTCGGGGCAGATCACGCCTTCGATCCGGTTCAGGGCGTCGCTGACGAACGCTCCGCGGCGTTCGAACTCGCTGCGCATCATCTCCACGCAGGCCTGGTCGCCGTCGAGGGCGGCGGCCAGGGCGTGCATGGTGAAGGTTGCGGCCCCGCTGGTCGTCTGCGACTGCAGCTTGGCCATGCCCTTGATGATCTCGACCGGCCCGGCCGCGTAGCCCACGCGCCAGCCGGTCATGGAGTACGTCTTGGATCCCGCGTTGAAGGTGATGGTGTGGTCGTACGCGTGGTCCGACACCGTGCCGAAGCTCTTGAACGTGCGGCCGCCGTAGAGCAGGCGGTCGTACATCTCGTCGCTGAACGTAATCACGTCGGTGTCCGCCAGCACGCCGGCCAGGGCCTCGGTCTCTTCCGGCGAGTAGGCAGAACCCGTGGGGTTACTGGGCGAGTTGAAGACGAACACGCGCGTGCGATCCGTCAGTGCGTCGCGCAGTTGCTGCGGCGTGATCTTGAAGTCCTGGTCCGCGCCGGCGTTGACGATGACCGGGACGCCGCCGCAGAGCTTGACCTGCTCGGGGTAGGACACCCAGTAGGGCGCGGGGATGATGACTTCGTCGCCCGGGTCCAGCAGCGTGGCGAAGGCCAAGTAGAGCCCTTCCTTGCCGCCCACGCTGGCGATGACCTGGTCGGGCGTGTAGGTCAGGTCGTTTTCGCGCGCCAGCTTGTTGCAGACGGCCTGCTTGAGCTCGGGCACGCCCGAGGCCGGCTTGGCGTATTTGGTCTCGCCGCGACCGAGCGCGTCATCGGCGGCCTGCTTGACGTGGGCCGGTGTGTCGAAATCGGGCTCGCCGGCGCCCAGGCTGATGACGTCCACGCCTTGCGCGCGCAGGGCGGCGACCTTGTTGCTGACGGCGATCGTTCCCGATTCCGCCAAATCTTGAACACGCTGCGAGATCCTCACGGGCCGGCCTTCTGGTGCAAGTCAGGGGGCGACCATTGTGCCCGACGCGAGCCGACCGCGGGTGCGATTAACGTTCGCGCGCCGGGTCGAATTGCGCCGGACCGGGCACAGCGATCCCCGTTGGGCGGGACGCGTGGGCTACTCGGTCGAAGCCGTTCACCGGCAATTTGATGGCGCAGGACACCCCGGCCCGCTGGCGACAGGCTCTTGCATCGGACGTACTCGCCGTTCCGATTCTCGAGCACGGGCCAATCGGGTCGCCCCCTATTACCACCTCCTGCAAACCTGATTGGGATCGGTGTACGCCGTGTGGTCTCCCCCGTCTTGAGGTACTAGGTGTGCGGACGGATTGCTGTAGTCGTATACATAGCAGACGTACCAATCACCACTTCGGCTGTCAAAGCCGATGATGTGCGTTGCTCGGCAATAGCCGTTTTCATCACAGTGCGCGCTACCGCCAACATGCGAACCCACATCGTCAAGCTGTCTCAATAGAAGGGTTGCGGGTCCGTAGGACGTGAATTGCGTACCAGTTCCGCTGCCTGAAACGGACGGATCGCCACGCTTGTGGGCGGTCGCCGGCCCGTCGCTCGATAGCTCACTGTCAATCTGCGTGGACTCCGGGGCCAGCGGGCAGGCGGCGCTCCGCACCGTACAAGTGTATTGGCCGTAGAGCACATTCTCATGCGTGCCGGCCAGGAAGTCTTCGAACCTTTCCTCGGACACCACCTAAATGGCGATTTGCCGAGCGAGCGCGTCGTCCGCGCCCCGAGCGACTGCCGTCTGAACGACCAGGGGGAATACCGGATGGGTCGTTGGGTCCTCAGCCGGCGCCTGAGGTGACCTCGGGCTGGCGGGACCGGGCGGCGACTCGACCGAAACCGGCGGCGACTCGACCGAAACCGGCGGCGACTCGACCGCACCGGCGGACGAGCCGACCGCACCGGCGGACGAGCCGAACGCACCGCCGGGCGAGCCATCCGCCGGCGTGAACGCGACCCGCAAACAATCCGATTCCCAGCGCCAGCGCTGCGAGGCATCAAGCTGCCAGAGGTTCGCGAACGCCGTGCGCGTGGCCCGGTCCTCGCCACTCAGGCTGGCGCCGTCCGTCGTGTAGATGTTGCGGTCAATCGGATCCCAGGCCGGCGTACAAAGATCGAGGATCGCGGCATACACCTGGCTGGGCAGAATCGGTGTGGCGCCCACCTCCACCGTCGTCCGCACGCCGCCCGGCGCCCCGATCTGTTCCGACGGTTCGAATCGAGCAGACCCCCTGGCGCGCAGACAGTCCGCTTCCCAGCGCCAGCGCGGCCAGGCGTCGATCTGCCAGACGGTGACAAATGCCGTCCGCGTGGCCCGGTCGACGTCGTTGAGGCTAAGGCCGTCGGTGGTGTAGATGTTGCGGTCCGTCGAATTCCATACCGGCGCGCACTCATCCAGAACCGTGCGGTAGTCCCGGATGGACAAGCGAGGTGGGCTGATTGGCGAGTCCAGGGCCGGGTCTAGCGTGGCCCGCGGCGCCGACGCTGCGCCGATCGCTGTGACCGGCGGGTCGACCGACGCCGGGGCCGCGACCCGCAGGCAGTCCGCTTCCCAGCGCCAGCGCGGCCAGGCGTCAATCTGCCAGAGGGTCACAAACGCGGTGCGCGTGGCTCGATCCACGTCGTTCAGGCTGGCGCCGTCCGTCGTGTAGATGTTGCGGTCCGCCGAATTCCAGACCGGCGCACATTCGTCCAGGACCGCGCGGTAGTCGCGGGTGGACAACCGGGATGGGCTAATCGACGAGTCAGAGGTTGGGCGCAGCGTGGCCTGCGGGGATGACGGGGCGCCGACCGCTGCGACCGGCGGGTCGACTGACGCCGGGACCGCGGCCCGCAGACAATTCGCTTCCCAGCGCCAGCGCGGCCAGGCGTCAATCTGCCAGAGGGTCACGAACGTCGTGCGCGTAGCCCGATCCACGTCGTTCAAGCTCGCGCCGTCCGTCGTGTAAATGTTGCGGTCGGCGGGGTCCCAGGCCGTTGCGCACTGTTCGAGCATCGAGAAATAGTCTCGGGACGTCGCCGTGGTCGTCGTCGATACCGTGATTGCGTCGTCCGCCGTTCGCACGCCGCCTGGCGCCCCCAGCTGTTCGGGCTCTTCGGCCTCGGCTGCGTGCAGACAGTCAGCTTCCCAGCGCCAGCGCGGCCAGGCGTCAACCTGCCAGAGGTTCACGAACGCGGTGCGGGTTGCGCGATCAACGTCATTCAGGCTGGAGCCATCCGTCGCGTAGATGTTGCGGTCCGACGGATCCCAGGCCGTCGCACACTGATCGAGGATCGAGAAATAAACTTCACGAGGGAGATTGGATGCGTGGATTGGGTCGGCCGCTACTTGTGAGTCCCCGAGCGCTCCGACGGATCCGAGCAGCACGGCAACAACGACCACCAGGTTTCGACGTACCCCGCCCAATGTCGCCTCCCAGCGTGTACGGGAACCATTGTGTCATATCGCCCACGACGACACGATCTGATCGAATGACGTGAAACTGTCTGCATGTCACAAAATCGGTGCATCGATTGGACTGTCTGCCACTGGTGGTGTGCCGACCGTGCCTGCCGCACCGGCCAGCGCGGCAAGCGCCATCATCAGGGTTCGACGCACTCCGCCTGTGCGCGACGGACCGAGAATAGGGCGATGCGAGGCCGATCGACGTTCGTGACGGACCGCCGGCAGCGTGGATCCTCAGGACGATCAGTTTGATTCGTCGGTAAACACGCCCTCGCGCTGCAGGTAGTCGCTTACGGCGTGATCAAGTCGCTCGGGGTACTCCAGGGACAGCCGGGCGCAGGCGCGCTCGAGAAAAAGGCTGTACGCCCCAGCGACTCGTGTCGCCACGCGGCGAATCCCGGGCACGCCGCCCAGTCGCAGCGGTCGCAGCGCGCCAGTCATGACCGCTGCGTCTTCCGGCCGCAGGTGGTCCGGCGCGTCGGCCGGCACCGGCGCATCGCCCCGGACGTCCGCGTAGGCGAGCTCGGCGGCAAGGCGTGCCGCGCCGGCATAGCCCCAGAGCAAGCCCGTGTACATCCCGCGGTTGTAGTACGTGGCACCCACCATGGCGTGCACCAGCAGGAAGCACCCGGCTTCGACGACCCGCGTTGCCGGTCGTGGATCGGCATCGCGGCCGGGCGGCTGGGGCTGCAACGGCACGGCAATGCCGTAGCGATCCTCGGCCGCGGAAGCAAGCGGTCGCAGTACGTCCAGGGTGGATTCGATCGAGTCCACCGCCGGATTCGGCCAGTTGTCGCTCCAGTCGGCCAGCGGCGCCAGCAGCGGCTCGATGTCATTCGCCGTCAGCGCATCGGCGGCGTGCTTCGGTCCGGGCAGGCCGGCGGCCTGTGGATCGTGCAGCAGCAGCAACAGCCGCTGGGCCGACTCCAGCAGATTCGCCTGCGCCTGCATGGCCCGGACGATTGACGACTGCTCGATGGCGCATTGCAGTCGGCCCGCCTCGGCGGGAACCTGCGCGGCTTCGCGTTCCAGCAGTTCCCGGGGCGTACGACGCGAAGGCTCGTACGGGATCTGTTGAAGCCGGGCTCCCAGACCGTGGGGATCGAAGAGCGGCGCGACCGGCTCGTAGCGCTGTCGGTCGAGGCTTTCCGGCGATGTAACGACGAAGTCCGCTCGCAGCGGGCCCTCGAAGGTGACGACCACAAGTTCGGCGCTGCGTGTTGATCGCGTGCGCCAGCCCAGGACCGGGCAAATGGCTTGAAGGGTCTCTTCGATGCCGGCCATGAAGGCCGGCCGCTCGTCGTCGGCAACCGCCAGCCGCAGGTCCACGTCGGACCAACGGTCCGCCGTGCCATCGGCCAGGCTGCCGCCGGCCCAGAGCGCCTTGACGCGAGGATCGCGGGACAGAACCCGGTGTGCGGACTCGACGAAACGCAGGTGCCGCCCGTCGGGCGCCAGATGCGGGTTGGGCGGCAGGCTCACGCGGGTCGTTCGATCACGCTGAGCAGCTCCTCGTGGAAGCCATCAGTGTCGATCGACGCCGCCATTCGCAGGCTAGACGTCTCGCTGGCCGGCGCAAAGCGAACCTGGCCGTCGGCCACGCTGGCGTTCATCGGGGTTGGATCGAGCGAGAGAAACGACTCGTCCAGCGCCAGGGTCAGCGCGGCCGGGTCGTACATGGAGGTCCAGTCGCGTTCGCGGCGGTCGAAGTAGGTCTCCAGCATGGTGGCCAGAGATGCACCGACGCCGGGCGCCTGCCGCACGCGAGGCAGATCCTCACGCCGCAACCTGGCCTGGCAGGTCACCACGTAGTCGCCCACCAGGACAGGCCCGCCGCTGTTGCAGACGGCGACCGCAGCCTCCGGGTTGGTGCCGAAGTTGTGCTCACGCGGGAACGACGGCTGGTGCCGGCCGCCCATCATCACGATGCCCGCCAGGCCCTCCAAGACTTCGGGCCGCTCGGCCAATAGGACCGCCGCGTTGGTGGCCGGACCGATGGTCGCCAGCCAGACGGGCTGCGGGGCCGTGGCGATCACATCGGCCATCAGATCGGTCGCCGAACGCGTGTCGCACCGCGAGTCAACAGCGCCAGGCGGCACCAGCACATCACCCGAGAGGGTCACGGTGTTGACCTCGCCGCCCGGCGCACCGGCCGCGACGGGAACGCCATCAACCCCCAGTTCGTCCAGCAGCCGCAGCGCCAGCGCCGCCCGCCAGCTGGTATCGCCCAGCACCGTGGTCACGGCGCAGAGATTTATTCGCGGATGGCGAGCCGCATAGGCAAGGGCAAAAACATCGTCCACGTCGTCGCCGAGATCCGTATCCAGAATCAGCGAAGTCACGTCGTCCGCCTCCCGTGGTCATCCAAGCGGGCCTTGGCCAGCATGGCCTTGGTGAACTGTCTCCGGTGACGCTGCACAAACGCGGCGGCTTCGTCCGGATCGACGGCCGATAGTTCGCGGAGGGTCCAGCCGATGCCGAGCCGAACAAAGTGGGTGCGGTCGTGGATACTGGCCTCCAGCAGGTCGATCGTGAGCGCCGGTCGCGGACGGACACCGATTTCGGGCACGCGCCCGAAGCGTCTCAGGCGCGTTCGGGTCGGCGCGCCCAGGCCGCCGTTGAGCGACGTCGTAGCCACCAGGGCGATGCGGCGAAACCAGAACGGCTCATCGCGGGCGGCCCAGGCGCGCAGCACGTCCGCGTTGACCGCGCCGGCCTCCAGGTGTCCGGCGACGAGAATCCGGGCCAGCGGGTCCGCGATGGCCCAGGTGTCGGGCGCGCCGCTCCAGCGATCCACGAGCAGCCAGGAAGCGGCGTCGAACTCCGGACGCGCCGACAGGCAATAGATCGCTGTCCAGGCCTCCTCCAGGGAGGCGTCGAACCAGCGCGCCAGTTGCTCGAGATCCGGCCGGCCCCATTCGCGCAGATAGCCTGCGGCGACCCGCTCCCAGGGCTTCATCCCAGTCCCGATCACCCGCCGATCCGTCAGCTTCAGATAGCGGGCCTCGCCGGCGGAGCGCTCCGGCGTAGCCACGGCTTCCAGCCTGGCGCCTAGCGAGTCGGGCTGCACAGGGCCTCTCATTGCGGGCCGACGCTCCGCCTTCACTGTAGCCCTTGCCTCAATCCAGACAGGGGCGACGCGACTCTCGATCAGGCGACCGTCAGCGCACCTTCTTCGTGCAACTCCTGCAAGGTGTCGGCAACCAGCGCGCGGACGGCCGTGGCGGACTTACCCACGGCGGCGCCCCAAGTCTCCATCGCGGCGTCCACGATCTGCTGTCCGGTGCGCGACCCATCCATCAATCGCAGGAACGAGGTGGCGGCGATGGAGAGGAAGTGGGTCTTGGTGCTGTCGCCGTCCGGTATCTCGACCAGGGTGGCCGGTCGCAGCACGTCCTCCTGGTCGTTGAGCATGTACGGCTGCCACTGCACGCCCTCGGCCCAGGTCGGCACGCCGCCAAGCAATTGCTCGAGAGTCACCGGCTGGTAGTCCCGGGCCTGCCGCTCCTCTTCCAGAAAATCCTCGAGTTGCGTCTGCTGCTCGTCGCTGAGTTCGAGCTCGAAGTTCTGATAGATGATCTTGAGCTGCTCGGGACTGAACCCGCCGGCGTGCTTGAGCTTGAGGTGGCTGGTGGCCCCGGGGCTCCGTGACACCCCGGCGGCAATCAGTGAGAACGCCTGCTGCAGCGAGAAGCTCTGGGACGGGTCCACGATGCGCCGGGCCTGCCAGAACCAGTCATCGCGGTTGCGTTCGCCGTGATACCAGTGCAGGGCCAGTTCCAGGAAATCTTGGGCCGTCTTGCGGTACTCGCTGTCGTACCAGTGCATGGCCAGGGGTTCCACTTCGGGCTGGTGCAGCGCCGCGGTCAGGGTCAGCGCGGCCCGAATCGCTCCGTTCATGGCCAGCGCGATCCCCGTGGAGAGCACCGGATCGACGAAACAGGCGGCGTCACCGCACAGCATGTAACCAGGGCCGTAGAACGACTTGCAGAAGAAGGACCAGTCGCTGTCCATCTCCACGTGGTCGGAGATCCAGTCCGCCGGCTCCAGCAGACGCAGCAGTTCCGGCGTAATGGCCACGTTGTCCAGGAAGAACTTGACCCGCTGGTCCGGATTCATCCCGCGCACGTGGCTTGGGTCGGTCACAAAGCCAACGCTGCTGATGTCATCGGCCAGTGGGATATGCCAGAACCAGCCGGCCGCGCTGGACACGATGTGCAGGTTGCCGTCGTCGTTGAGCGTCAGGTCCGGGTAGATCTCGGAAAGCTTGCGCGCGCCCCGGTAATAGCCCGACAGCGAGATATGCCGCATCTCCTCGTTGAATTCCCGCATCTTGAAACGCGTCCCAAGGATCGAGGACTGGCCTGAACAGTCCAGGACGTAGCGGGACATCAGCTTGCCTTCCGAGCCGTCCGGCCCACGCCAGCGCAGGCCGGTCACGCGCCCGCCCAACTGAATCGTGTCGGTGACCTGGGTTTCCTCCCATACCACCGCGCCGCAGTCCTCGCTGTGGTCCAGCAGGATCTTGTCGAAATCGGCCCGCCGCACCTGAAAGGCAAAGAAGGCGTCGTCGATCATCTCGGAGAAGCGGAGGGTCCAGGGTTCGCGGCTGCGGCCCCAGATGTACGTGGCGCCGTACTTGCGGACGAACCCGGCCTGCAAGACCTTGTCGGTAATGCCCATCTGGTCCAGCGCGAGAAAGGCTATCGGCAACAGCGACTCGCCAATGTGCTCGCGGGGGAAGCGTTCGCGCTCCAACACAGCGACTCTGAATCCGGCGCGTGACAGCAGAGTGGCGGCCGTGGAGCCGGCCGGCCCGCCGCCAATAACGGCTACGTCAACGTCAAGGCCGTCCACCGGATGAGTGCTCATGCCAGGGCCTTGAGCCGGGTGCGCGCCAGCGCGAGGTTGCTGCCGATCATCGCATGCTGTTGCGGGTAAGCGTCGGCGCTGAACACCGTCGCGGCGACCTCGAAACTTCGCATGGCCTCCGCCAGGGCCTGGGCGTCGCTTCCGCGCTGCATCAGGGCCACCGCCAGGTTGAAGTGGACGCTGGCGGACTCACGCGGGTGGGACTCGATGTCGTAGGCCTCGGCTGATGCGCGATAGGCCTCAATTGCCGAGGCCAGCAACTGCGGCTCCCCGCGCGCGGCCTGGGACGCCAGCGCCATACCCAGCAGCATCTGAGTCTCGGCATGGGCGAGCGCATCCGCGTTTCGAGGTCGGTCCTCCAGCGCGCGGTACAGGTGGTCGGCGGCCTCGGCCAGCGACTCGGGCGCCGCGGCGCTGGATTCCAGCGCAAGTCGGCCCAGCAGATGGTGTGCCCGTGCAACCAGCGCCCGGTCCTCGTCGGAGGCCTCCAGGGCGCGGGTCGCCGACGCGGCGGCGCGGCGCACGTTGTCGGCGCGGTCACCGTCGGGCCGCGCGACCAGAGCTTCAGCCAGCGCAACCTGCAGCGAGGCATAAGCCACGGGCTCGGCATCTCGGTTAATGGCGTCCAGTCCCGCCTCAAATGTCTCGACGGCTTCACGCACGTTCGATGTCCGATCACCCACGGCGGAGGCCAGCAGGGCGGAGCCGAGCGAAAGGTTGACCCTGGCGTACTCGGTGGGGAACTGCGCGCGCGGCCAGGCCGACAGCGCGTGGCGGCTGATCTCGATCGCGCGCGCAATGCGCTCGGGTGTGCGCGTCGGCCCTTCCAGGATCGCCCGCGGCGCTTCGATCAGGGCGGGCGCCACAACCGACGCGGATCTCAGGCGCGGCGCCAGCGCAAGCGCGGCCTCGAAGTGCGCAAGCGCCGCTGCACAAGCCTCTTCGCCTCCGCCGGGCAAGCGCGCGGACCACAGCCGGCCAAAGCCGAGCCTGAGTTCTGCGTGTCGATCAGGCTCCGCCTCGTCCGACACCTCGGCCACCGCCGCGTCAAATGCCCGTTTGGCCTGGTCGAATCGCAGTGGGTCGAGGGTCGTCAGTTCAACCTGCGTCAGGGCCGCTTCGGTCAGCGCGGCGGAACGCAGGTCGCCGCGGCTGCCCGCATCCGCCAGGTCCGCCGCACGCGTGAAGGCCTGAATGGATGCCTCCAACTGCGCGCCACGGTGGCCTTCCATTTGCACACGCTGGGACTGGCCCAGGCCAAGGAGAAATTCGGCGTGCTCAGCCGGATAGGCCTCCGCTGAAACGCCTTGCAGGAGTGATTCGTAGGTGGCTACGGCCTGCGCCCTGGCACCGGCGTCGGGTGTGGCCGCGAGCACGGCCGCCACGTTTGCGCGCGCCCGCGCGTGTTCCACCGGCGAAACCTCGGGCGAGAGGGCCTCCAGCACCGTTTCGAAGCACCAGCGGGCCGCCTCCAACTGCCCGCCGGCCCAGTTGGCGAGGCCCAGACCATGAAACGCTCGCGCAAAGGCTTCCGGGAACTCGTCGCGATTGAAGACCACAATCGCCTTCTGGTAGCTGTCGAGCGCCTCGTCGAGCACGTCCGGATCGCCCAGGCGCGCCCGCAGGCTCAGCGTGTCGGCAAGATCCAGCTGGAGCGCGCCAAACTCAATTGGGAGTGTGGCCAGGTCGAACGCGTCGGCGGCTTCGATCAGGAGATCGGTTGCCGCGCGCAACTGCATGACGTCGCTGCTGGCGCGCAACTCACGAGCCTGCGCGACCTTCCGCCGTGCCGCGGTCAGGCTGGCTCTGTCCGGCAGGCGCGACACCAAATCCATCACTGGCGCGCCGGTCCGGTCGGTGGCCGCCTCAGCCGCCGTCCGCGGCGCTGGCCATCAAATCGTCCAGGCTGGCCAGGGCCTGCTCGAATTCGCTCTTGATCCGACCGCGATTCGTGAACGAACGAATCAGACCGACGGGGCCGCCGCCGGACCAGGTCCCGGTGAGTGTGATCTCGGTGTTGGGACCGCTGGGGCGCAAATCGATCGTCGTGCGAAAATTTTGAAGCGATCCCACGTCGCGTCCGTCCTGGGTTTCGCTCACGGTTCGCCAGGCGATCCGTCGCGAGTTGTCCCAGGCCACCACACGCTGATGCGCCTGGACGCCACCTTCCATGTGGGCCACGTGTTCTCTTCCGAAAGTCTTGGGGGGACCGCCAGTGTGTTCAACTGATGTCACGCCGGGTACCCACTCGGACATTCGGTCGAAATCGGACAATATGTGCCACACGAGTTCCTGTGACCCGGACACCACCTGGCGGGCAACGACTTTGGCCATTTGCGGACGTCCTCTCGACCACGCGGACGCGTAGAGCGCGACCGCGGAAAATGCACTGGGCGATCAGTGTGCGGCCCGAAGCGCGCGCGCCGCAAGGCGGGCGCTCGGTGCTACGCTAAAAGTCTACCCGCGCCCACGCGCCCGGCCCCCGTCGTCTAGAGGCCTAGGACACCACCCTTTCAAGGTGGAGACAGGGATTCGACTTCCCTCGGGGGTACCAGAACGCCCCGCGATCCCTAGCAGTCGCCGCTGTTGGGGATGACGCAGATGAACTTCAAGCGGCCCTCGCCCGTGTTGCGGAACTGGTGCATGGCGTCGGGTGGCACGTAGACGGCCTCGCCGGCGGCAAACGTCTCCGATCCGCCGGCCGTCTTCAGTTCGCCGGCGCCCTCCACGATGAAAACCTCGTGCTCCCACGGGTGCTGGTGGTAGGGCGTCGCGCCGGCCGGCGCGACGTCGAACAGCCGCATGGCGAAGTTCGGCGGCGACACCTGGCTGGCCACCAGGTCGTGCTTGATCACGGATCCCACGCCATCCGGCGAGACATCCAGGGTTGGAGCGTCCGTGGGCGCTACCACGAACGGCTTCTCAGCAGTGCGAGTCGCCATGAGGCTTCTCCGAAGACTCGAGCGTGTTCAGCATACGACGGGACGTCGGCAGGAGGACTGAACAGGCTGCCGCGCGGCTGGCGGCACGCTCTCGCGCGGCGCGTCCGTCTTGCCCCAGATAGTGCATTGTTGGCGAAGTGCGTGGGGAAGCTTCAGAATTGGCTGACAGGTGCCGGAACTGAGCCATGGCCGCGGCGCGACTTAGGCGGGCGATACAACGAATCGACGAGATCAACAGCGCCGACCCGAATCTGATTGATATTCGCGGCGAAGCCCGGCCCAAGGAAGTGACGCACGCCGCCATGGTTTCCGCTTGGATTGAGCGCCTGCGCCCCGGCGCCGACGATGCCCTTCGGGTGGCGGCGCGAGGCCACCACGTGCGGCGCTGGGCCATCCCACGGAGCGACTTCCCGCAGGGCCGCCGCGGTTACCTGCGGTGGCGCCGGGCGCTGCACGATCTGCACGCCACCACCGTGGGCGAGGTGATGACCGAGGCCGGCTATGACGCCGTTGATGTCCGGCGCGCTCAGGATCTTGTCCGCAAAAAGAACCTGCGGCGCGACCCCGACGCACAGGCGTTGGAAGATGCGCTCTGTCTCGTATTTCTGGAAACACAACTTGGCACGTTTCGAACCCGTCAGCCGGATGACCGCACGGCGGAAATCCTGCGAAAAACCTGGCAAAAAATGTCGGGGGAGGCGCGCGCGCTGGCTGTTCACCTGGAACTTTCGCCAAACGACCGCCGGTTCTTGCTGGATGCGCTCGAGCTTGCGGACGGTGCGTGAGCGAAACCAGGTCCGCGTTTGACCGTCGGCGATAGCAGAATGCCGGATCGCTCCGTTATGGTTTATAGGCAGTCGGGTCCGGAGTTTGATGCGCGGTGGCCGCCAGTATTGACGATGTTCAGCGCCTGATTTTTGCCGTCGTGCATCGCGACGATGCTGACGGAGTCACGCAGGCGCTTGTCGAATCGGGCTACCGCGCGACCCGAATCGACGCCCAGGGCGGGTTTTTGCGGCGCGGCAACGCGGTATTCATGGTCGGCGTGGCCGCCGAGCAGGTTGACGACGTGATTGAGCGCGTTCGCGGGGCGGCGCGTCGCGCCTCTGGACAGTCCAAGGGCGGATCGGCCTACGGCATCGTGTTCGTGGTTCGCGTGGACGCCTTCGCCCGACTGTGAGTTTCACGAGGATGGAAGCACGCGATGCCTGAACCACTGGCCTACGACCGAATGGTGCTGTGCGTCGTGCAGGACGACGACGCTGGCGAGTACTCCAACGCGCTGCGCGAAGCTGGGATATCGCACACGCGGGTCGCCAGCGCCGGCGGTTTTCTGCAGGCCACCAACGCCGTGTTCGTCGTGGCGCTGGAGGCCTCGCGCCTTGAGGAGCTCAAAGAGCTCACGGCGCGCACCTGCATCACGCGCACCGAGCTGGTCACCTTGCCCTGGACGGGCGAGATCGACCTCTCGCTCCCCGTCGAAGTCGAGGTCGGCGGCGCGGCAATGTTCGTGATGAAGCTGGAGCACGCCGAGCGGCTGTAGCCGTCGGCGGTGTTAGTCGGACTCGCCGCCGGCCTCGGACCACCAGCGCTCCAGGTCAGTCGCGCTGACAGGTCCGTCATAGGCGACGATCCGAGCGCCGAAGGTCCAGGACTCACCGCTCGCGATGGCCAACGGCTCGTACATGGTGGGATTGAGCAGACTGGTGCCATAGAACCGGGAAAACGTCGGGACCGGCGCCGACGCCGGATGCGCCATCAGCACGGCGCCGCAGACGTGTCCGCCGATGGCGCCCCTGACATCAACCCAGCGGACCGGATGGCCGTTGATCCCGTCGGCGCCCTTTCGCCCTTCGGAGTCGCACATCGATCCACCGTCATCCTGATCCAGGGCGTCGATCAGGCGGCAGCCCGCCCACGAGTGGTTATCCACCCCGAGTTCAAGAGCGCCGTGCGACGCCTGCAACGTGGACACCATGTCCAGCAGGTGCGCCGAGCCCGACCGCCGGACCGTATGCCGGCGGGCCTCGGTCGCGATCACCGTGCCCCGCCGGTCGCGCCACTCCAGCTCGAGGTTGATAGACGCGCTGCCCGCGTCCGCTTCCGACGCGACCCCGACCGACACGATCCATCCAGCGTCCACAAGGTCGTGAAAGAAATTGACGCCGTTGACCTGCGCGTGGCCGATCCAGATGCCCTTGTGGTGCGGGAAGTTGTGGGCGCCCATTTCAGTCACGGGATACCCGGCCGGCGTGTACAGCGGATGCACGCACGGACGCATCAGGAACAGATCCTTGTCCGCGCCACCCAGGTTGAGCGCCATGACGGCGCGGTCCCCGTCCAGCACCCGCAGTCGATTGAAGAACCTGGGTTCCTGAAACTGAATCTGCATGGTTAGTCCTGACACGCGAGAAGGACAGGGTCGGCCGAGGAAGAGGCCGGCAGGCTTGACCAGTTTCTTGCGCGTTGGCTAGTCTGCCCTACTTTCGCCCTCGAAGTGGCGAGCTCTGCGAACCGCGTCTGACCGGCGTGGCTGGCAGGTTCGCCGGACAGGGGCTGCCAGGGAGGGAGCGGTCGCAGGGAATGGTTACACGAAGACAGATGCTTCGTATGGGCGGCACAGCCGCCTTGGGGATTTCCGGCGCCGTAGCTCTGGCCGCCTGCGGCGAGACGCAGGTCGTCACCAAGGAAGTTCCCGTCGACAGGGTTGTGGTCAAAGAGGTTGAGGTCGAGAAGATCGTCACTCAACAGGTCGAGAGGGTCGTAACGCAGGAAGTCGAAAAGGTCGTCGAACGGCAAGTGCCGGTCGAGAAGGTCGTCGAGGTCGAGAAGGTCGTCGAAGTTCCGGTTGAAAAGGTCGTCGAGAAGGTCGTCACCAAGGAAGTCCAGAAGGTCGTCGAGAAGGTCGTCCAGGTCGAGAAGATGGCCGAGCGCCCGAGCGCGGTCATTCGGCTGGCCAACGACCACTCGTCAGGCGCTCGCGGCGCGGCGATGAGTTGGGCGCTGGACAAATTCCACCAGCAGTTCCCGCACATCGTCATCAAGTTCGAGCCGCAGGACCACTTGTACGTGGACTCTTTCTCAATCCACATTGCCGCCGGCACGCAGGCCGAGTTGGCGCTGCTGGACGGCGGCTTTTTTAACACCTGGGTGCACCGCGGCGGTTTCGCCCGCATCGACGGAGCGCTGAGCAAGCACCCGGACTGGGACCCCAGCAAGTGGTACGCCCCGCCGGATGAAATGACGGTCGGTCAGTTCGACGATGACCGAGTCAACTTCAAGGCCCCGCACACCACGGGTTATGGTGGCGTCGCCCAGTTTGGGATGCCCTATCAGGGCAACATCAACGGGAAGATTTACAACTTCACGTTGCTGGAGGAGCGCGGGATTCCCATGCCGGTCGAAGGCTCCTACCACCTGGAGCGCGAGGCCGCGGATCTGTTCGCGCAGGCGTCCGACCCGGAAGCCGGGACGTACGGCGTGCGCATGTCGTCCAACGCCTGGATCGTCTGGGGTAGCTGGGCCCGGGCCTTGCAAGGCACCGGGAACCACATGTACCGCGCGCCGGACCAGTTGCACTGGGACATCTTCAACGACGGCGGCGACCGCGGCTTTGCCTTCGCGGTAAACACCGTGTTGGGTGGCACAGCTCCGCCGTTCGACCAGGTGCAGCAAATCGCCGGTGAGTTCGGGGATCCGTTCTCGGCTGGCAAGATGGCTACCTACTGGACCGGTGGCGGCGTCGGCGGGACCATTCCCCGGATTAAGGATCGCTTCTCCTGGGGTCTCGGCCCCATCGAGGAAGGCGACCGCGGTCCGGCGCCGCACCACTTCACCAACCAGGGCCAGTACTGCACGGCTACGGCCGAGCGGAACGGCCTGGTGGAAGAGTGCACCGAGACCTTGCTGTACTTCGCGGGTCCGGAGGTCCAGGGCCGCATCGCTATCGACCGCGGCTCGCTGCCCATGCTCAAGACCGTGATCGAGTCCGACGAGTTCA
>JAPPKM010000102.1 GCA_028874315.1 Chloroflexota bacterium | reverse complement strand
GGTTGTTCTTGTACTGGCTGACCTTGCTGCGTGCGGAGTCCGAGCGGCTGTCGCCGCGTTCTCCGAGTCGGTTGGGAGTTCCCGCCTTGCCTACCCACAGACCGATCTCGAATGGCCACTCGCCGTACCGGCCCACATCCTTGCGTCGCTCCAACTCCAGCGCACACACCAGCCCGGCGGCACGTCCGAGCTGGTCCAGGGTCAGCAGCCGCAGGGTATATCGCATGATTACGCTGACCCCGGCTCCACCCCGGCCGCGGTCTTCCGGGTTGCGCAGCCGCCGCAGCACCATGGCGAACGCGGCGAGGCCGAGATACGCCTCCGTCTTGCCGCCGCCGGTGGGGAAGAACAGGAGGTCCACGAACTCGCGTTCCGGATTCGCGGGGTCGGCCAAACCAGACAGGTTGAGCAAGAGGAAGGCGAGCTGGAAGGCCCGCCAGCGCGGCGGGTCGGTCACCCCTTCACGGGCCAGCCGCCGTAAGAGTGCGGCGGCGACGGCACGGTTGGCGACGCGGAAGGCGTCGAGCGCGTCCGGGTCCTGCGACAGGACGCGGATGCCCCGCTCCATGCGGGCGGCGGCGGAACGGGCGTGGAACACCAGCTCCTCGGCCGTCTCGCGGCGCTCGCCCGTCAGGCCGGTGAGCGCTGCGTCCTGCTGATCGATCCAGGTGCGGTAACCGGCCACCAGCGGCGTCAGCGCGCGTTCGGCGTCACCGCCATCGGAAAGACCGCCGAGCGCCGCCATGGCAAGCTCGACATCAGGGTCCTCCACGGTCGCGGTCGTCTCCACCTCGGCCGCGGGAACACAGGTGGTGCGGAGCACCCGGCAGGCGCCGTCTGCCAGCTCCCAGTGCGCGGCCACGCCGTGACCGGCCGCGAACTCGGGTGTGTCGGCGTAGTGGAGGTCTGCCATGCGTTCGTCGGAATCATCGCCTGTCGCCCCACGCGGGTCGGGACGCGGCACAAACGGAACGGCGCTCCGCACCTCCAACTCGGCTTGGAAGGCGAACGCCTCGTCGCGGGCCGTGTCTTCGGCAGGGGGCCGCCCGTTCACCAGGAACAGCGACACGGATCGCGTCCCCGGCGGAATCCGGCCCGCAGACGTAGCCGCGCTCACTGGCCGGGCGATCATATGCAGGATCAGTCCCCGAGAGCCCGGCACCGGCTCTTGGTACGGATCGCCCGCCGCGACAAGCGTTATCGGGACCGTTTCTTCACGGGCCGTACGTTGCCACCGCGTCGACGCCGTCGTCTCGCTCTTGGAAACGCCCTCGTCGGCCGAGCCATCCGTGCTGTCGGATGACTCGCTGCCATCGGGCGCATCGTCGGTCCTTCCGTCATCCCGGTATGCGTCCTCGACGTAGCGGTAGTCGCCCCACCGGATGGTCACGTCCAGCCTGTCGACGCCCTCCGCGACCAGGAAGCTCAAGCCCATCGACGATGGAAAAAAGCCCTTCTTGGCCGATCGGCGGTCTTCCGTGGAATCATCGCCAAGCCCGCCTTCATCGGCGACCTCCGGCTCGAAGTCATCGTCCGCGTCGGCATCGGCGCGCTGTTCCGCCGGCGCTCCCCGTGGTACCAGAAACCCCGTGAGATACCAGTTCGACGGCCGCACCCATCCCGGCAACCGCTCATCCGCCAGCGGCTGCCCGGCACCGGGCCCAATCAGGTCCAACTCAAGCGCCTCCCGAAGCCGGGAACGCACGTCAGCGGGTTGGATCACCTGCCCCATGTCGGCTCCGGCAGTATCACCGCTGGCGGAAATCGGCTCGTCGCACGGTGAGAAGCGTAAACAGCGCCTCCCGAGCGGCGCTCGAAGCATCACGAAGTCGTGTACGAGCGGATCGGGCATTGCGGCATGCCTCAAGAAGATGCCACTTGACGAACTTGACTTCGTGATCGTAATCGGCTGAATGTCGCTGTTCCTGCAGATTATTGAACAATCGGAGGGTGTCAACCAGCGCGTCGTCTTCGGCAACGACATCCAGCAACGGGCCAAGCTTCTCAAGGTGACCGGGGACTGGCGCAGCCGGGGTCCGAACCAGCGTCTTGGCGCGCTCCAGCACGTGCTTTGCGAGCTGCGAGATTTCCCCATGAGACCATGAGCGGCGAATCTCGTTCTGAATCTCCTGTGGGCATGAACCGAGCAGATGACTCGCGGTGTGCCGCGTCAGGTCATGGAAGATAGAGTAGTAGGCGGTACTGATGCCACGCCGGAGAGCTGCGTCCATCGGGGCGTCCTCTCCCGGTTTCCGCAATCTGCTCCGCATGTCTGAGAAGACCGTCGGGGTCAATCACTTGACGACGGTCTGGGGCGCCCGGTAACGGTGACGACGTAGACGCCCCAGTCATCGACCTTGGTGCCGACAAGCCGTCTGCGCAGGTCCGCGGTGGCGGCGTCCGCCACTTCGCCGGGGTAGTCACGTGTGTCGAAGTCCTCTTCGAGATCAAGTACTACCGAGAACACGAAAATCAATCGGTCCTCGCTGCCGTATCGGGTAGTCCACTCGGCGTCGTACGCCGGAGACCCCGACGGCAAACTGTCGACGAACTCTATCCTGACCCGCTCGGCGTCCCGCTTCGCCACGTCCAGCGCCGCCTGGAACTCGGCGGCACTGAGCTCATCCTGCCACGCGTACACGCTCGGGTAGCTCATGCTCCTCAGCCTACCGGGCAATGCCTTCGCTCTCAAGCTCTGATGAGCATGCGTGCTTCTTCTTGGCTGCTCGTCCGGTGTTCGTGGAATCATCGCCAAGCACGCCTCTGCAGCGGCACGCTTGGAGTCGTCGTCCGCTCGAGGCCCCGCGTCCCTCCCTGAGGGCGAGACACTTGGTGGATCGGACAACCGCCTCGGGCGCCCGGTCACGGTGACCACGAAGACACCCCATCTATCGACCTTGGTGCCGACAAGCCGTCTGCGCAGGTCCGCCGTGGCGGCGCCTACCGCTTCGCCGGGGTAGTCACGGATGTCGAAGTTGTCACCGTCGAGATCGAGCACCACCGAGAACTCGAAGATTAGCCGATTCTTGCTGCCGTACCGGGTGGTCCATTCGGCGTCGTAGGCGGGGGAGCCGGGCGGCAGGCTCGCGACGAACTCCTTTCTGACTCGCTCGGCATCCTGTTTCGCCGCGTCCAGCGCCGCCTGAAACTCGGCAGCGCTGAGCTCGTCCTGCCACGCATACACGCTCGGCCAGCTCATGTTCCTCAGCCTACCGGGCTATGCCGTCCCTCTCAAGCTCAGATGGGCGCGTTCATTCTTCTTGGCTGTTTTGTCCGGTGCTCGTGGAATCATGCGCCGCGCGGCGTAGCTTACTTGATGCGGTGAGCAACGCGCTGGCCGCGCGCCACAGCTTGTCGAACGAAGGCGAGCGCCGGCGCGCCAACGCCATGTCAAAGCGCGCGG
>JAPPKM010000163.1 GCA_028874315.1 Chloroflexota bacterium | reverse complement strand
GCTCAATGGCAATCCGGTCCTGGAATACGGGGCCGGCCGTGAAGAGCGAAAAGTCAGCGGCCTCCTCCACCACGCCAAACGTTGTTGCGGCACTCGTCACCAGATTGCCCGTGCTCGACCACCAGTGCCCCGGATTGCCGGTTCTCCCTCGTGGCCGCCGTTCCTCGCTCTTCTTCGTTCTTTCACTTCTTTGCCCTCTCCACTCTCCCCTTCCGCTTCTCACACCCCCGCCCTCAGACACCCCGCCTGCTCCAGACGAAACTTCAGCCTCGGCGAGGTGCAGCCCGACAAGTCGTTCTCCGTCATGCGTATCCACTCAAGACTCATCAGGCCGTCGAGCTCAGGTGGGATTGGTCCAGACAATTGATTCCTGTGCAGGTCAAGCCTTCGCAGCGCAGCCAATCGTCCAAGATCCGGAGGGATCGAACCCGTCAACCGGTTGTAGGAAAGGTCGAGCACCTCCAACGTGGCGAGCTCTCCCAGCCCGGCCGGGACTGGCCCCTCGAACTCGTTTCCGGCAAGGTCGAGTCGCTGCAAGTTGGCTAGTTGGATCACGTCAGTTGGCATCGGCCCGCTAAGCGCGTTTCGGCTCAGGTCAAGCGTGATCAAGTTGCCTAGGCGGCTGAGTTCTAGCGGGGTTGGACCGGTCAGATCGTTGCCGGACAAGTCGAGGTGGGCCAATTTCCTCAGGTCCATTAACTCGAGAGGGATTGGCCCCACAAACGCACCGTTCGCGAGACCCAGCGATTGCAGGTGCGTAAGCGCGCTTAGGTTCGACGGTATCGCCCTTCGTGGATAGGAGATCGACCGGTCCTGCGGCAGTTCCAATGCCGTCACCCGCGGTAAGTCACCCTCCACGGTCACGCCGACCCAGAGCGCGATCGGCGTTCCCGAGTGCCAATTCGACACTTCCTCACCAAAAAACCAATCGCGCAGTCCCAGCAGCACCTCGCAGTCCCGCACCAGGCCTGGGTTTGCCTCCGGCTCGGGCACCACATGGCCGGTGCCGCATGCCTCGCGACTCTCCGCCACGCTTAGTCGCCACGCTTTGGAGGCGACCGGCTGGATACCAGCCTCCACCAGCACCTGCACGTCGCTCCCGTCCGGTGCCATCGTGTATAGCAGCGGACCCTTACTCACAACTGACCCGGACTCATCGATCGCGCCGGGAACCACTGCGATACGACTGCCGTCCGGAGACCACGCCGCTACACCTCCTACATAGTCCCAGTGAATCGGAGACCGGCCCACCGGGGTGCCGTCCAGTTCCACCACGCAGATGTGCCATCCACACGTGTACAGCAACTGATCGCCCGTCGGTGACCAATCCAGCGTGGGGATCCAATTGGCCCCGGCGAGACCGGAATGTACGCCCTCATACCGTGGCTCCCAGTCTTCCGACAGAGACACGTTTCGCATGTGCGTCCCATCGGCTGCCACCGTCACCAGAGATCGGTCGTCACCTGCCGCGTCGTCGCTCGTTACGAAGGCCAGCCGAGTGCCGTCGGGAGACCAGGCGGGACCGCTGGCCGCTCGCCCTAGCCGACGAAAGTTCGCTCCGTCTGCGTCGATCGTGTCAATCGTGAATGCAAACCTGTTCCTGTCGATTCCCACGAGAGCCAACCGCGTGCCATCTGGTGTCCAGCGTGGGGGATGCAGTACTGCCGAACCCGCTCCGCTGACCACCAGTCGACGACTCGCACCGTCGGCTTCCATGACCACGGGCCTCGTGTTGCGTGTCCCGTTCCGGCCATGAGCGGAGTCGGCTAAATAAGCAATCCGTGTTCCGTCCGGCGACCAGGACGGGAAATTCTCAAACGTCGCGCTGTCAGTAAGCCGCTGGATGTGCCCGCGGTCGAGTTCCACGACAGCAATGTCATACGAGTGGCCATACCCATATAGACCCATCGGCTCGCGCCGGTAGGCGCACGTGGCGTAGACCAGGCGATCGCCGTTCGGGGAAAGGTCAAAGGAAGTCGTCAAGGTGTCGTTGGAGAACCAGTTCGTCGTGACCGGCGCAATAGAGTCGGCTACCAGCCGAACCCACCAGCCGTCAGCCGACGCTGCGAACACAAACGGACCTTGGTTGAAGAAAACGGTTGATCCGTCGGGATGCCACTGCACCGCGTTCTCCCAAAACCAATGTTCTATCCGATGGGTGCGGCCCGGATTGCAGGGCCGCGAAGGGTGGGAGTGAGTGATCTCAATGACCTCAGTTAATCTGGGGCTCCTCCCCGTCAAGCTGTTGCCATCGAGTTCGAGGTCGGTCAGATCGGACAGCGTCCCCAGCTCTTGCGGAATACGTCCGGTCAATTGGTTGTTGGAGAGAAACAAGCCCTGCAAGCGGATGAGGCGTCCGAACTCCACCGGAATCTGCCCCGTGAGCTGATTCTCGGAAAGGTCGAGAAACGTCAGGTTCGACAGTTGCCCCAGCTCGGCTGGTATCGAACCGCTGAGTCGATTGGTGCCCAGGGTGATGTGCGTCAGGTGCGGTAAACGCCCAAGTTCCGTTGGAATAGGTCCGCTCAATCGGTTGACGGCTAGGTTGAGGCGGAACAACGTTTGGAGATCACCGAGCTCAGCCGGTATGGGGCCGCTCAGTTCGTTATTGAAGAGGCTCAGTTGCCTGAGTGCCGTCAGCCGGCCCAGTGCTGCCGGAATCTCGCCGCCCAGCTCGCGGCCCGCTAGGTCAATCGCGTGCACCCGCGGCGGCGACCCGCCCAGCTTTACGCCGTCCCATTCGCTGATCGGACGCTCAGTGCTCCAACTCAACCGCCAGTTCAGCATCGAATCTGCCCGAACCGCAAGCAGGGCCGCACAGTCCTCAACCAGGCCCGGATTTGATTCCGGTTCGGGCACCAGGGTCCCGGCCCGGCAGGCGGCCAGATCGGCCGCTCGCGCTCCATCGTCCGCGCCAGGCGCGCGTGGCGTCTCCACTCGGCCCGTAACGCCGCGCCTCGCACCTTCCGCCAGGACCGTTGGAGTCCGCGTGGGGGGCGGTGCTTGACGCGTTGTGACCGGGGTTCCCGTCGTCGGCTTCGCCTCCGGAGTGACCACTCGCCCCCCCACGACTCCCGTCGCCGTCGGCCCGGAAGCTGTCGAAACGGGTCTAGCCGTCGGCTCCGGAGTCACCACCGCCGGCGACGGAGCGGCCAATGCCCTCGGCCCCACGTTCGATGGGCGGGCCCGCGTCCTCTCGTCCTCCGGCGGTGCCTCGCACGCCATCAGGGCCGCCATCGCAAACACCGAGGCCAGCAGGACGCGTCTCACGCTCCCGCCCCACACTCCGGCAGCTCCTGCTCTTCGCAGTCCACCAACGCCAACCCCAGTGGAACGCACCCGGTGGACTGACAGCGGACCAAACGCACCTCTGTCTGCCAGCCCGCTTAGTCCGCCAGATCGCCGACGCAGAACACCTTCGGCTTCAGCCTGCCGCCGATCTCGTTGAGCAGATTCGCCAGCGGCCCATACCCCGACCGCTCCCCCGTCGCCCCACCCGACACCCGAATCCCCCGCAGATCCGCCAGGTAGTCCCTCAACGACCCTCGGAAACTTCCTCATCCCACCTCATCAACCGCCCCACCCATTCCCCGCCACGCTACCCCGTCACCCCAGCCAGCGCGAGAGATCCACGGAGTCTCCCGATCACGCACCGCCTTGAACGCGCCGCTCCGTACAGATACGTCGTCGATTCCATGCGAGGCGCACTCTGTCGTAGGCCGTCGACAGTCACAGTGTTGAGTGTTCTCTCAAGGTCGCCCATGCTTAGGTCTAGAAAGACTCCCGGGATCCCACGCTCCGCTGCACCACAGAGGCAACCCGTGCCCGAGCGCTCCAGCTAACCCCATTCCGAGACTATGGCCACCGCTCAGAAAATAAACCTAAAGCTCTGGCTCTGGTGGACGCTCGCCACCATCGCCGGATCGGCACTGAGCTGGCTGGCAATCTGGGTGGTGCCAGGATGGCCCTCGGCCGTGCTTTATGGCGTCGGCGGTATCGGCGTGGGGGTTGCTGTGCTGCAGGCCGTGGTTCTACGCGGGCGCCTGCGGCATGCCGCGTGGTGGGCATTGGCAACGAGTGTTGCCGCCATGTCGACTGGCATTGCGAGCATCCAGGTCAATACAGCCGTGTTCGGCGCCACGCTGGACCTCGGAGCGGACGCCACGCTTTCGCTCGGTTCGGGGAGCTACCTGTTGATCGAGCTGCCCCCGCTGGCCGGCGGTTTCTTGCTCGGCGCCTGCCAATGGCTGGTCGTGCGGCGGAGCTTCCGCCGGGCGGGCTGGTGGATTCCCGTCACCGGCCTCAGCCTGTTAGTCGGCAGGTTCGCGGGCTTCGTCGCCTCCAACCGCGCGTTCGATCTCCCGGATCCCGAGCCGAGCGTGGCCCACCTCTTCGCGTTGATCGTGACCGCGCTCACCTTCGGAGCCGCCACCGGCTACACCCTGAGACGCCTCGGCCGCTCTCCCGCGCCCTGACAGCCAGCGATAACACGACAGTTCAGCCTCGCTCGGCTGCTACCCCAGCCAAGGCGAGACAACCGTCAGTCTTCCTATCGACCACTGGCTCTCAATGTGCCCCCAGCCCCCGCTCCGTGCTACCGTGCAACCCACACGGGCGGCCAGGCATCACGCATCCGATCCACCCATGGAGCCGCCCATGACCCCCGAACTCATCGGAATCCTTGCCGTCGGAGCCACAATGATCGGGCTCCTGCTGGCCTTCTGGCGCGACGCCCGCGCCGATACCCAGGCGCTGCGTGTCGAAGTCAATGCCGGCTTGGCCGAACTCCGCGGCGGCCTGGCCGACCTGAGGAAGGATCTGCAGGCGCTGACCGAGCGCGTATCCCACCTCGAAGGACGCATGTCTCGCCTCGAAGGCGCAATCGAAGGCTTCTTCGCCGGCCGCGGTCCCCGCGACCGCCACGACGACGCTTCCTAGCCACCCCCGCGCCACGCCCGAGGCCTCGGCTCACTCAACCAGCGGCCAGCCATTCAGTGAACCTCCCAGGTTCCACAAGCCGTGCTACGGTTGAGCGCACTCGGGCGGCTTGGCATCAATCTTCAAATCCACTCCATGGAGCCGCCCATGACCCCCGAACTCATCGGCATTCTCGCCGTAGGCCTCACCCTGATTGGCCTGCTGCTCACCTTTCGGCGCGATGCGCGCGCCGACAGCCAACGCCTGCGTGCGGAACTCCGTGGCGACATGGCGTCTTTCCGAACCGAGATGCGCGCCGACATGGCGTCATTCCGAGAGGAGATGCGCGCCGACATGGCGTCATTCCGACAGGATACGCGCGCCGACATGGCGTCATTCCGAGAGGAGACGCGCGCCGACATGCAGGCCTTCCGCACGGAAGTCCAGGCTAACTTTGCCCAGGTCCGCGGCGACCTGGCCAACCTGCGGAAGGAACTGCAATCGCTGACCGAGCGCGTATCCCGACTCGAAGGCGTCATCGAAGGCCTCTTCGGCCGACCCGGTAACCGCGACCTCCAAGACGACGCCGCCTAGCCAACCCCCGCGCCCGGCCCGAGGCCGACGCCAAGAACTACCGGCCATTCAGCGCTCCTTCCGCATTCCACGGCCCGTGCTACCGTCAAACCCACACGGGCGGCCAAGAATCAGATATCAAACTCATCCCCATGGAGCCGCCCATGACCCCCGAACTCATCGGCATCCTCGCCGTCGGCGCCACCTTGATTGGCGTGAGCGCCACAATGATTGGCCTGCTGCTGGCCTTCTGGCGCGATGCCCGCGCCGATACCCAAGCGCTGCGTGTCGAAGTCAATTCCGGCTTGGCCGAAGTCCGCGGCGGCCTGGACGACGTGCGTAATGACGTGCAAGCGCTCACCGAGCGCGTGTCCCGCCTCGAAGGCGTCATCGAAGGCCTCTTTGGCCGACCTGGTGACCGCAACCGCCACGACGACGCCGCCTGACCCACTCGTGCGCCGAGCGCTTGCGACCAGTCACGCAGGTTCAATCCCGCGTTCCCCGCTCCGTGCTAACGTGTCGACTCTAGGGCGGACCCAATACACCTGCGCACCCAGGAGCCGCCCGTGACCCCCGAACTCATCGCAATCCTCGCCGTCGGCGCAACCCTGATTGGCGTTGCCGCCACAATGATTGGCCTGCTACTCACGTTTCGGCGCGATGTGCGCGCTGACATGGCGACGTTCCGAGCCGAGATGCGCGCCGACATGGCGTCTTTCAAGTCGGAGATGCGCGCTGACATGCAAGCCTTCCGCGCGGAAGTCCAGGCTGAGTTTGACCAGATCCGCGGCGAGTTGGCCGACCTGCGGAAGGACTTGCACGCCCTGACCGAGCGCGTGTCTCGACTCGAAGGCGTCATCGAGGGTCTCTTTGGCCGACCCGGTGACCGCGACCGCCAAGACGACGCTGCCTAGCCAACCCCCGCACCAGGCCCGAGCCCGAGCCTGATGCCACCAACGACCGGCCCTTCAGCGCTTCTCGCGCGTCCAACGGCCCGTTCTACGGTCGAACCCACACGGGCGGCTAGGCATCAAGACATCCGATCCACCCCATGGAGCCGCCCATGACCCCCGAACTCATCGGCATTTTCGCCGTCGGCGCCACCTTGATCGGCTTGCTGGTCACATTTCGGCGCGATGCGCGCGCCGACAACCAGGCCTTGCGCACCGAATTCCGCGCGGGCAACCAGCGTCTGCGCGCCGAAGTCAATGCCGGTTTGGCTGAAGTCCGCGGCGACCTGGCCGACGTCCGTAAGGACGTGCAGGCGCTCACCGATCGCGTGTCTCGACTTGAAGGGATCATCGAGGGCCTCTTCGCCCCACCCGGCCCCCGCGACCGCCACAACGACGCCGCCTGACCCCAATCTCCTCATCCACCCCACCGCCCACCCAGTCCACAAACCACCCACCTGCTAACGCCCGCGCCCCGGTAGCCGAGGCTGCGCGCAGCCTCGGCCCTCACCAAACGGCCAAGGGCCTAGGTCAGCCGTGTGGCAACCCTTGACGCCTGTGATGAGGTGGCATATAAACGGACATCGGACCCAGCCCAAAAAACTGGTCTGGGCGGTGGAGCCCCTGTGCACGGGGGCTCCGCATATTTAAGCGAACGATGGGCGGTAGGCATAGGGAACGCTCGTGGCAAGGGTCAACGTCTACATCGATGGCCTGAACCTGTACAACGGAGCGTTGCGAGGAACCCCCTTCCGGTGGCTTGACCTTCTAAAGCTCAGCCAGGCGCTGCTCAAGCCCGACGATGAAATCCACCGCATTCGCTACTTCACGGCACTACTGGTTGGCGCCACGAACTCGACAATCCGGCAGCAGCAAGAGACCTACATCCGCGCCATTCGCACAATCCCCGGCCTGACGGTCCACCTGGGATTGTTCGTAGCCCACAAACGAGCCATGCCGCGCGCGGACGGAGGCGGCACTGTTGACGTGCTGAGGACCGACGAGAAAGGACCCGACGTCAACTTGGCCTCCCACCTGCTGCTCGACGCCTGCGCCGGCGACTTCGACAAAGCACTGATCGTCTCGAACGACAACGACTTTGCGTTCCCCGTGCGCGCGGTGAGGGATCGCCTGGGACTCACCATCGGTGTCTCATGCCCCGTGGCTCAACCCGGCCGCCGCCCAGCGCGTCTCCTCGTCCACGCCGCCAGCTTCACCGCCCATCTCACGCGAAAGCGCCGCACGCTCCTCCGCCACAGCCAGTTCCCCGATCCCGTCGTCGACCCCACCGGCCGCCCAATCCACAAACCACCCACCTGGTAGACGCAGGTCCGCGCGCTCTCATCTGGCGTAGGGGCGGCGTCTCTGACCCGCCCGTCTTCCGGCCGAGGCCTACCCGCCAGCAGTAGCCCACAGTCGACGTCGCTCCCCACCCGCCGATCCGTCGCCGCCCCCACCACCCTTGCCAGCGTTGCCTGCACTGTCAGCAATGCATGCCCTGATTGCTCCGTTTGCACGAACGTCGATGCCAGCGCCGCCACCCCCGGCGCGGGCTCGTCCGTCGCCAGCCCACGCAGCTGCTCTCTGCGCTGACGACCACACTGCCTGGCCCACCGCGTCCAGCTTCCAGCCTTTCCAAGCCGTCGGCACCCACTGTCATGACAGGTCGTACTCACTTAATCTACGAATTTGTGGCCTCCTCATGCCAGCGGGCGCATGCCCAGCGGCCTAAGGTCTGGCTGCCGCCACGTTGCGCCCCCACCATCCCAGCCAGCGTTGCCTGCGTTGATTGCATTGCCATCACTGCCGGCATTCCGGCGCCGGTCAGCTGCCCGATCCCACGAGCCTCCAATTCGTCACCAGCCACCACACATCAACCCAGTTACCACCCGTCCCCGATGCCGAGCGCCAACTCAGTCGTCAGCCTCTGGAGCCCTCTCCCACTCCTCCCTCCCTGCTCACGCCTTCCTTGGCCACTTGCCACCTGCCCTCAGAAAGTGTACACTATCCGAGTAAGCCCCGCAACCCGTTTCCCCAATGCCCCCCGCTCGCCACCCGCCTCCCCCTTCACCCCGGCCCAACTCTCGTCGTCAGGCACCCTCTCAGGCCTCACCACATCGCCCTGGCCATATCCGCCCGCACACGCCCCGCTGTCCACCCGTGCCCGCCCGGTCCAGGCCGCGTCCTGGCGCGTCTCCACCTCATCCAAAAACCGCCCCGCCGCACCCAAACCGTCATTCCGGCGTCCCCAGCCGGAATCCAGTCCCCCTCCCCGAAACCCGTCCCGGACCCGCCCCAAAGCACCCCGCCGCGCCTCCGTCATCCCGGCGTCCCCAGCCGGGATCCAGCCTTCCTCCAGCGCCCCCAGGACCACGCCAAAACTCCCCCGGCGCGCCCAAACCGTCATTCCGGCGTCTTCAGCCGGAATCCAGTCCTCGTCCCCGAAACCCGTCCCGGACCCGCCCCAAAGCACCCCGCGCAGCCTCAAGAGTTTTTTGGAAAAAACTCTTACGCGCGCAAGGCGCCCCCATTTCGCCCCACCACCCACCCACCCCTCGACCGTGCCAAACACTCCACTCGTGCCGCCCATGACCAGCGATAATCAACCAGCCCACCCGCCACCCGGGAGGACCCGGTGAACTCCCACCCCCTCCTCACCCCCATCCGCCGCCTCGCCTTCGTCGGCTCCCTGTTGGCCCTGTTGCTGCTCGCCAACTCGCAGGTCCAGGCCTCCATTCCCATTCACTTCGCTCCAGCGGACGGCCCGGTGGTCACGGTCCAGCTCGACGGCTTCATAGACCCGAACGCCGCCCGCTATGTGGCCCGTGCAATCGATGAAGCGACTGAGGCGGAAGCTGAACTCCTCGTAGTCAAGCTCAACACCCCCGGCGGGCTCAGCGCGTCCGCTCGCGAAATCGTTAGCTCGATCCTCGAATCCCCGGTTTTGGTAGCCGTCCTGGTCACGCCGCGCGGCGCTCAGGCTGCCTCGGCCGGAATGTTCATCCTGGCCGCCGCCAATATCGCTGCTATGAGCCCCGGTACCAACGTCGGCGCTGCCTCCCCCATCGACGCCACCGGCCAGGACGTCCCTGAAACCCTTGCTGCCAAGGTCCTCCAGGACACCCAGGCCTTCGCCCGCAGCATCGCCGAGGCTCGTGGCCGCGACCCCGCCCCACTCGAAGCCGCCATCACGGAATCCCGGTCCTACTCCGCTGTCGAGGCAATCAATCTGGGAATCGCCGACGTATTGGCCGCCGATCTCCGCGACCTCCTGCACGAGATCCGCGAATTACCAGGGCTGACCGGCAGCGAAAACCGTTATCTGGACCTTCTCGACGCCCCGGTCCAGCCAATCGAACGCACCCTTCTCGAGCACTTCCTCTCCGTCGTCGCCACCCCCAACCTCGCCTTCATTCTCCTCACCGTCGGCGGCATCGCCCTCCTCATCGAGCTGTCCAACCCCGGCCTGGTAGTCCCCGGCGTCACCGGCGCCATTGCGCTTGGTCTGGGCTTCGTTGGCCTAGGCCAGCTCCCCGTCAACTGGCTCGGTGTGGCGCTTCTCCTCATCGCCTTGGGCCTGCTATTCCTCGAGTTCCAGGAACCCGGTGCCGGCGTCTACGGTGCGGGTGCCGGAGTCTCGTTCATCGTCGCCGCCATCCTGCTGGCCGGCGGCGCGCTACGGCCGGTCGAACTGGACTTCCCCGGCGCCGAGACCTTCACCGTCAGCGTCTGGGTCATTGCCGCAATGGGGGCAATCCTGGCGGCTCTCACCGTCACGCTCATCGTCATGGCCAAGACCGGCAAACCCGTCCCCTACCGCAGCCCATTCGACCGCAGGTCCATGGTCGGCAACCGCGCCCACGTCACCCGCCGGCTGGCCCCCGATGGCGAGGTCCAAATGCTCGGCGAGTTCTGGCACGCCCGCGTGGACACGAGCGACGAACCAGACGCCGCCATCGAGGAGGGTTACGCTGTGGAGGTAACCGCCGTGGACGGCACGACGCTAACGGTCAGACCCGCCGCCGACCAGCCGGATCCTGATCGACCAGGGGCCACGCAGCCCCCGTCAAGCGCGTAGCCAGGGAGGCAGCAATGGCACTCATCAACTTCATCCGTGATTACGAACGCTTGGCGCGATTCCGATTCGGACGTTTCGAAGGCATGCTCGGCCCGGGCGTCGTGATCGCAATTCCGATCGTTCACCAGATCACGCGCCTCGACACCCGCACTGAGGTCCTGGATATTCCGCGCCAGACCAACATCACGCGCGACAACGCGCCCATTGAGATTGACTTCCTGGTCTACATGCGCGTGGACCTGAATCAAGCCGATCGAGCCGTGCTGGAAGTCGAGAACTACCACCAGGCGGTCGTCGGGCTGGCGACCACCACCCTTCGTGCCGTTATCGGCGACATCGCGCTGGACGACGTCCTGTCACAGCGCGAACGCATCAACGAATCTATCCGCGCAAAGCTCGACGCCGAAACCGAACGCTGGGGCATCAAGGTCACCAACGTCGAGATCCGCGAAATCGATCCGCCGCGCGAGATTCAGGACGCGATGAACCGCCAGATGTCGGCCGAGCGCGTGCGCCGCTCCGTCATCTTGGAAGCCGAGGGCACCCGCCAGTCCGATATCACTGTCGCCGAGGGCCAGAAGCAGGCCGCCATCCTCCAGGCCGAGGGCAGCCGCCAGGCCGAGATCCTTCAGGCCGAAGGCGACAAGCAGGCTGCCGTGCTGCGCGCCGAAGGTTTCGCCGACGCCCTGCAGCGCATCTTCGACACCGCCAAAGGTATCGACGACAACACCATGCGCCTGCAATACCTCGATACCCTCAAGTCACTCGGCGCCAGCCCCGCATCCAAGTTCATCTTCCCTCTCGAGTTCACCCAGATGCTCGGCAACCTCGCCGGCCGCCGCGACTCCGATGACTAAGCCTCCCGGCGCCTAGGCTCGGTCGTTAGACGGGAATCGTCAGTCGGCCTGGGTGTCCAGCCGCCGCGTCATGATGATCTCCCCAAAATGCCGCCGCACCAGGTTGAACACCCACTGAAACCGCCGCGGATCCGCCACAAACCCATGCCGCCGAAACAGCGCCTGCGCAGCCTCGTTGTCGGCTTCCACCCGCAGCGTCACCTGGTGATAACCGCGCGACTTAGCCAGCTCGATCACATGATCCAGCAGCGCCGAACCATGCCCACGCCGCCGAGCCGGCGGCGATATCGCCAGCGCGCTGATATAGGCCTCACGCGAATGCAGCCAGTGTGGCGGCAGCGGCGGAATGTGAAACGCCACCCACAGCGCCCGCCACGGCCCCAACACCCGCGCCATCGCCAGGAAAGCCCTCAGCCCCGTAATCGGCGTCGACCCGTTGTCCCAACGAACCAGCACCAACCCCTCGCACACGCCTTCGCGCTCTGCCAACCACGCATTCGGCATCGACCCAAAGGCCCGCAAGCCATGTCCAACAGCCCGCGCCGCCTGCCGATCGCGCTCCCCGAACACGCGCGTGAAGGTCTCCGGGAAGGCATCCAGCATCAGCCTTCCCACAACCTCGGCGTCAGACTCCGATGTGCTCGCCGGCCGCAGCGTCCGCATACGTCAACCGCTGACTCGTCTTTGAGGCGGCGGCGCCATTCTAGGCGCCGGCTTCACCCGCCCTCCTGCGTTTAACCCTCGTCGACCACCTCGAACCCAAACACCGAAGCCGTCCGCAAGCTGAAGCGCAACGAGACCGCCCGATCCACCGGAAGCTGACTGCCGCCGCTCCATCTCACCGTGGCGTCCAGTTGGTCGCCGGTGATTGGCTGACAGTCAGAGACTCCTAGCCCCGGAATCTCCGACCATTCCTCGTCCGTCACGCCAACCCGCAAGCTCCCGCCCGGTTGCACCCGGCAGTTCACCCGCAGCCCTCCACCAGCCAGCCGCAGCGGAGGCGTCCAGAACTCGCCTTCCGTGGCCGCGCGCACACCGGCCAAGCGGCCGCGAGTCCACGTGCACCAGCACATTCCGCTGTCGGCCAGGTTCGCCGGAAACTTGTGCGGATAGCTGTATCCGGCGTACGGCAAACCAACCCGATCCCCCGGCAGCGGCGCCAGCCCGATACCCACAAACATGCTGCCGGCGTCGACGCCCTCCGGCGATCCGACCGGCAACACTGGGTTCCCTGGAGTCCAGTTCCACGCAACCCCGTCAACGCTGGTCGCCATCCCGATCGTCGTCTGGTCCGTCGCCCGGTCGTAGAGCGTTGGGAACATCAGGTGCGTGGTCGGATCGCCCGGATAGCGCGTCTTTCCGTTGGTGTACAGATCCGTCTGCTCAGGGTTAATTGGCGACGCCGTCAGCACGTCCTGCGGCAGCGGCCAGCGACTGAAGTCGGTGGTTTCGGCCCGCGTGATTGTGCGGCGCCCCCACGACCATCCGCGCCCGTACCAGACGTACTGCATCCGCAGCGCGTCCCACTCAACAACTTGCAGCGTGTCGCTGCTGAACACCACCGCGGGCTCGTCCTGGACCGTCCAATTCAGCCCGTCCGGTGACGTACCCACGTACATCGCCCGCACGTGGCTATCGTCGGTGGTCCGCGGGTCTATCGCATCGGGCCGCGCCCGCCGAGCGGCCTCGACGACTTCAGGCGTTGCGTCGCCGTACCAGAAAATCTTGTAGCGAGCCTCGGGTTCTGCCCCTGGATCGACAAACGGGCTCGCCCCGTGCAGCCCCATCGGCCCCACGGTTTCTCGACCCAGCGCAATGTTGGTCTCAGTAGATCCATCCCACGACCCGATCCCCAGCTTGGGCTTTGTCCAGTTGAACCCGTCGTCCGACTCGGCGTAGCAGAGCAGGCCCGCGAAAACCGGATTCGGCCAGGCTAGCCGGGGGCCGATCTTCGGATCCCAATGGTCCGGCGGCACTGCCTCGTACCAGAGCCGATAGCGGCCGTCTTCGCAGATCACCTTCGGCCACCACACCAGCTTTTCCCAAGGCTCCGTGGCCTTCAGCACCGCCTCGGTGCGCGTCCCAGGTTCCGCCCGAAATTCAACCCCTCGCGGCACAGCCGGAAAGTCGGCATGGAGAGACGTTGGATTGGTCAGCCCCCAGGCGCCGCGAGGGCGTCCCTCGTCGTCCACCCAGCGCGCTCGCCCCGGATGGATGAATCGGTAGTCAACGAAAGGGTGATAGCCGGCGGCCACCGGCAGCGGCGTCACCAGACCGGGGTACAGGTTGTCAATGCTCATGCCGGCGACTCTCAGTAGGGAACCTTAGTTGTCGAACTATATACCGGCGCCAACCTGCGGCGTGCTATACACCATCGGCTGCTTTCGTCGGACGTTCTGATGGCTCAATCCCTCCCCGCCAACCGCATCTACGATGAACTCGGCGTGCCGCGCGTCATTCACGCCGGCGGACCCACCACCGCCCATGGCGGCTCGCTGATGCTGCCTGAAACCTTCGAGGCCATAGCCGAAGCCGGACGTGCCTTCGTGACGCTCGACACACTCAACCGCCGCATTGGCGAGTACATCGCGGAGGTCACCGGCGCCGAGGCCGGCATGGTCGTCGCCGGCGCAGCCGCCGGCATGGTCATCTCGATGGCGGCCTGTATGACGGGCACTGATATCGCCGCAGTCCGGCGCATTCCCGACACGACCGGTCTCAAGGACGAACTGGTCATCCAGAAGATCCATCGCGGCCCCTATAGCCACATGTACAGTTTCACCGGGGCGCGTTTCATCGAGGTCGGCAACGTCAACTCTTGCCTGCCCGAGGAACTGGAAGCGGCCATCACGGAACGAACCGCCGCCGTGGCTTTCCTCTTCGCGCCGGGTACCCCTCGCGGCGGCCTGACCCTGCCGCAGGTGGCTGACATCGCCCACGCGCGAGGCGTCCCGGTCATCGTTGACGCCTCGATGACGGTCCCGCCGCGCGACAACCTCAAGCGTTTCATCCGGGAAGGCGCCGACCTCGTCGCCATGAGCGGCGGGAAAGTCATTCGCGGTCCCCAGGCCACCGGGCTTCTCTACGGACGTGCGGACCTCATCGAGGCGGCCCATCTCAACAACAGTCCCAACCACGCCATTGGCCGCCCTTCCAAGATCGCCAAGGAAGAAATGGTCGGCCTCTACGCCGCCCTCCGCAGCTACATGGACTCGGACGAGGAGGAGATGCTCCGCGAGTTCCACGAACTCGTGGAGATCATTGTCGACGACGTCGGCGAACTGGACGGCGTCCGCGCCACCGTCGAGTTCGACGACGACCGCTACTTCGTGCCCACCGCCGTCATCGGCTTCGAGCCTGACTGGGAGGGGCCGGAACCTCAGGAAGTCGTCGACGCCCTCCTGGCCGGCGATCCGCCCATCGTTGTCCGCTTCGAGCCCTCGCGCGGCCTCATCGAAGCCGCATCCGCCAACCTGCAACGGGGCGAACCCGAAATCATCGGCCAACGCCTACGGGAGATTTTGATCGGCACCGGATAGCCCAGACTGGCAGCGGCAGCATCAAGTCTCCGCCTGGCTCAAGCTCGAATCATGGGCAGGCACTGCTGCCGAACTGGCCTACCGCGATCGGTCCCCACGCGTGAGCGACTGAATGAATGCCGTCGCCGCGGCGTGAGCCTCCGGGGTCGCCGACTCCGGGTCTCGTAGGTGGGCGCTGGTTGGCTCGTGTCGCCATACGCCCCCAACTGGCGCTGTGGCCTTCTTGCAGAGCTGGTCGTACAACGCGAATTTGACGGTCTGGTCCCGCTCGGCAATGCACCGCCCGAAGCATTCAAGAAATCCAGGGTCATGCTGACGCAGAAACCGCACCGCAGCTTTCTCGCCCTCCCAGCGCAGGCTCCGGATAGCGAAATATCCGGTGAAGACATCCGCGAGACCATAGAGCAGGCGAACCTCAAGTGCCGTCACGTAGTCCGGATCGTCCGACGCCAGCATCCGCCGATTGTGCTGTCGGTCGTAGTTGATCTTGTGCCAGGCGCGGTAGGCGTCGCTTAGGGTCGGTGCAAAAGCTGCGTCGGGCCACTGACGAGCCGCCCGCTGTGCCCGCACCAGCCTTCCGCCCGGGTCAACAAGGATTCTCGCCTTAGCCAGAAACGCTGCCACTCGCGCAGCCCATCCACTGGCGCCCAGCGCCGGCTGGGCGTTGGATATCGACTCGACCTCGCTGGTCGTCGCGAACAGCAGATCGCCCATTCGATCCTCGAGCCACGTCACGCCAACGCGCAGATTGGACCACTTCTCGACAACCACGATTAGCAGGTCGATGTCACTCGCGCCTTTCAATGGCGAGTCCTGACCAGATCCCCCCAGGGCCGCGCCCTCGACATCGGGATGCGACCCAAGCCGTTGCGCTACGTCATCAAGCGTTGCGTTGCTGGCCGGGGACGCCACGGCGCAATAGCTCCTTCGGCGTGCGTGTTCGTGAATAGTGTTTGGAGACTTCTTGGTCATCTTGGTGGAGGTGGCCTTGGACGCGATCCGCGAGGCTCTTGCCCGCGTAGCAGCATTGCCCTAGGTGCATCCTAGAATTGTTCGATTATGGCCACCCTCCCCAAGAGCGGCACCCGCGCGGGCTTTGAGATTGGCGCCGACTTCCAGCCGGCCGGCGGCCAGCCCAAGGCTATCGACCAGCTTGTCGACGGTATCCAGGACGCCCACCGCGCCCAGACCCTGCTGGGCGTAACCGGCTCCGGCAAGACCTTCACCATCGCCAACGTCATCCAGCGAATTCAGCGTCCTGCGCTCGTGCTGGCCCACAACAAGACGCTGGCCGCCCAGTTGGCCACCGAGCTCAAGGAGTTTTTCCCCCGCAACGCCGTCGAGTACTTCGTCAGCTACTACGACTACTACCAGCCCGAGGCCTACATCCCGCGCAGCGACACCTATATCGAGAAAGAGACCGACATCAACGCCGAGATCGAGAAGCTGCGCTACTCAACCACCCGCTCCCTCTTCGAACGCCGCGACGTGATCGTCGTCGCCACTGTCTCCTGCATCTATGGCATCACCCCGCCCGAGGACTACGGCGACATGAGCCTGTCGCTGGAAGTCCGAGGCGAATACGACCGCACCCGTCTGCTGCGCGTCCTTGTGGGCCTTCAGTACACCCGCACCTCCGCCAGCCTGGAGCACGGGCGCTTCCGAGTCCGTGGCGAGGTGCTCGAGGTCTACCCGCCCTACGACGACTTCGTGCTGCGGTTGGAGTTCTTCGGCGATGAGCTCGAGCGCGTGGTCCGCCTGGAACCGCTCACTGGCGAGATCCTGGAGGAACTCTCCAGCGTCACCATCTATCCGGCGCGCTTCTACGTCACGCCAATCGAGCGCCTGCAGCGAGCGATCGAGGCCATCGGCCAGGAACTGGACGAGCAACTCGCCCGGCTCGAAGCCAGGGGCAAGGTCCTTGAAGCAGCCCGCCTGCGACAGCGCACCAATTTCGACATGGAGATGCTGCGCGAAACCGGCGGCTGCACCGGCATCGAGAACTACAGCCGCCACCTCAACGCGCGGGAGGCCGGCGACCCGCCCTGGGTGTTGCTGGACTACCTGCCGGAGGACTACCTGCTGGTCGTCGACGAGTCTCACGTCACCCTTCCCCAGGTGCGCGGAATGTTGGCTGGCGACCGCGCCCGCAAAGAGTCGTTGATCGAGTACGGCTTCCGCCTGCCCTCCGCCTTCGACAACCGCCCTCTCTCGTTCGAGGAATTCGAGCAGCACATCAAGACCGCGGTCTTCATGTCCGCCACGCCCGGACCATACGAATACGAGCACAGCGAACAGATCGTCGAACAGATCGTGCGCCCCACCGGCCTCGTCGACCCGGCCATCGAGGTGCGCGCCACCGAGGGCCAAATCGACGACCTCATCGCCGAGATCAACAAGCGGGTCGACGTGCACGAACGCGTGCTCGTCACCACCCTCACCAAACGCATGGCCGAGGACCTCGCCGAATACCTCGCGGAGATTGGCGTCAAGGTCCACTATCTGCACTCCGAGATCGACACGCTGGAACGCGTCGAAATCCTCAGCGACCTGCGTCGCGGGGTCTACGACGTGGTTGTTGGGATCAACTTGCTTCGCGAGGGCCTGGACCTGCCCGAAGTTAGCCTCGTCGCCATCCTGGATGCCGACAAGGAGGGCTTCTTACGCTCCGAAACCTCGCTGATTCAGACCATTGGACGCGCCGCCCGCCACCTGCACGGCCGCGTCATCATGTACGCCGACCTGGTCACCCACAGCATGAAGCGAGCCATTGACGAGACCTATAGGCGTCGCAGTCTGCAGGTGGTCTACAACGAGCAACACGGCATCACGCCCGCTTCCATCGTCAAGAGCCTCCGCGACCTGACCGAGCGCGTCGCCCAGGAGTCCGGCCACGACGGCCTCGCTCAGGCCGCCGAAGAGTCCCCCGCCTACGACCTCGGCTTCCGCCGCACCAACGACCTGTCCCGCGTCGAACTGGCTCAAACCATCAAGGACCTCGAACGCCAGATGCGTCTCGCCGCCGACAGCCTCGCCTTCGAAAAAGCCGCCACCCTCCGCGACCAAATCAGCGAACTTCGCCAAGACCTCGAACGAGCCAAAGCCTGACCCCATTCGACGGTGAGGCCAAGTGGAGCATCATCGCGGGCAAGCATCGGCGATTGCCCACGCACTCCCGTCTAGCGCGAACCAAGCGGCAGGCTCAGTAGGGCGCCTGCCGAATCGCGTCTGCGGGGGCAAGCAGCGCTGGTCTCAGGCATGCTCCACAACATCGAACAGTGGGGCTCGTTCAGTCGGCGCGTCGATGTTCGAGTCACATTGCAAGCAAGTCTCCGTATCACGTGGTCGGGCGCCCATGCCGAGGCCGCAAGGTACGGGTTCCAATCGCAGATGGAATCTAAGCTGGCGACGAAGTCTGACCGTGGCCGTTCCAGCCCCAGCAGGCCAGGGTCCCATCGGTCTTGAGTGCGCAGGTATGGCTATGCCCGGCGCCGACGGCGGAATATGAACCCGCGGGCGTAATGGACTGCCCGACAAAACTCAGTCCTCGTTCGTTGTTGGAGCCCCAGCAGGCGACCGTGTGGTCTGTCCGCACGCCGCACGTATGGTGCAGGCCCGCGCTGACCGAGAGGAACGTGCCCGTCGGTGGCGCGGCCTGTCCCACTACACGTTTCCAGTTGTCGACGTTCGAGCCCCAGCACGCCACGGTTTCATCGGCTCGGACTCCGCAGGTGTGGTAACGACCGGCGCTCACTGACTGGAATCCGCCGTCCGGCGGAACCGTCTGCCCCTCCCTGTCGCTGCCCCAGCAGGTCACCGAACCGTCGGTTCGCACGCCGCAGGTGTGGTCTGCTCCTGCACTCACGGAGCGGAACGTTCCCGGTGGTGGGCCGGCCTGGCCATCTGTGTTGTCGCCCCAGCAGGCCACGCTCCCGTCAATCCTGACGCCGCAGGTGTGAAAGATGCCGGCGTCCACAGACTGAAACTCGCCCGGCGGTGGTGTCGCCTGACCGACATGGCTGTCCAGATAGGCAATGTTCGTCCCCCAGCACGCCACGGTGCCATCGCTTCGAACCCCGCAGGTGTGGTAAAGGCCGGCGCTTACCGATTGGAACATGCCCGCCGGCGGGTCGGCCTGGCCGTAGTAGACGCCTCCCAAGCTGGTATTGAGACCCCAGCAGGCGACGGTGCCATCAGTGCGTATCGCGCAGTTGTGAAACCCGCCGACCGTGATGGACGACCAGCCCGGGGCCGGTACAGGTGAGCCACCTACCGGCGTGTCGTCGAACGCCCAGGCAAACACCCCGCGCACGTCCTCCCGATGGTCGTTTCGGCACCCCTGCTCCGCCTGCTCGCCGAAGACTCGTTGGTAGATACGCACGTTGTTGTCGTTGCCCAGGTGCGCCTCAACAATGTCGTTGAGTTCAACGCAATCGGTCGGCCAGGCCAGGAGCGGCAGGTTGGGATCGCTACCTGGAGCCTCAAGGTCGAATGCCCAACCAAACACTCCGCGTACGTCCTCGCGGTGATCGGTCTGGCAACCCTTTTCCGCCTGCTCGCCAAAGACTCGCTGGTAGATACCAACGTTGCCGTCGTTGCCCAGGTGCGCCTCAACGATGTCGTTCAAATCGACGCACGTCGTGGGCCACTGAGCCAAAGCTGGGGATGCCGTCACGGAGGCGGCCACGATCACCACGAGGGCAAGCAGAACCGCCCGGAGGTATCGCATGGGCCGCAGCCTTCGCAGCGAGACTTGTGAGGTTGGTGCCGGCCGGGAGCTTAGCAGCACCACCCGGGCCGTCTACGGGCTACCCGGTCGACTCGAGGTTGTTTCACCGCCCGCCTCGGCTTCGAGAGAGCCGCCACCGTCCGCGACCAGATCAGGCAATTGCGCTGCGACCAGGAAGAAGCCAGAGCCTGATCCCCAATGGCGATGCGCCGAGCGGCTAGGGCTGCCTCGTCGCACTCGCCGGCACGGCGTGGCTCGCGCGCTCCGTCGCAAGGTCAGCTTGTGGGCCACGAGCAATCGCGCTCGTGATGATGGTCTGGGTCAACGTGTCCAGCCGCATGTTGAGCGCGGCAGTGTCGGCTCGCTGGCGTTCGTCAAGTTTCGAAATTTCCCTGAGCAAGCGTTCTTCAAGCTTTGCCGTGACGGCCCGATGGCGTTCATCCAGATTCGCCATGTCGGCTCGCTGCCGCTCGTCCAGCTTCGTCATGTCGGTGCGAAGCCATGCCAGAGCGCCGCCGCCAATGAGAATCAGCGGACCAATGATGGCGCCTGCAATAGTCAGCAGGTCGGCAATGGTCAGCGTCATCGTGGCAAGCCTTTGCGACCGCCCGGACACTTGCGGCAAGCCTAGCATTCGACCCATTTGCCTTAAGGTGATGACTGCGATCATCGCCGCATAGATTCCAGCTGGCTGCGAGGCACCCATGCGCGCCGCGATCTACGCACCGCCCGAATACAACTGCCCCTTCTGCCGCATCGCCGGCAGCGACTTCAGCGGACGGGTGATCGGCGGCGCGGAGGCTGACGTGCTTCGGACGCCGGACGTGACGGCCTTTGTCGGCTCGCACTGGTGGCCGAGGAATGAGGGATCGGTCATCGTGATTCCCAACGCCCACTTCGAGTCCATCTTCGATCTGCCGGCCGAGGCGGCGGCGCAGATTCACGCCGTGGCGCAGCGAGTAGCCGTCGCCATGTGCCGCACCTTCCGATGCGAAGGCATCTCGACCCGCCAGCACAATGGTCCCGCAGGCGGCCAGGAAGTCTGGCACTACCACCTGCACGTCCTGCCTCGCTGGCGTAACGACCGACTCTACGAGCGGACCGCTGAACGCTACCGCGCCCCACCTGACGAACGCGCCTCCCGAGCGGCTCTGTTGCGGAAGGATCTCAGTCTCGGCCTTCCCTGAGCGATAGGGTTGTTGCCCGTCGGTTGCCCAAGTCCCTGCCCATCGCCCACACTCCGCCGGGACCCGAAGGGTTCGGGCCGAAGCCGCTGATCGGATCGCCGCACATCGATTCCCTGCTCCGGCCGTTGGTCCGGGTCCGCGACCGTGTGGCCCCCGCCCTGGCCTATAAGCAATATTCCCGGCTCTGGCAGGCCAATGCCGGCAGTCAGGTCGCCTTCTGGATGCAGCAGGTGGCGCAGGGCTGGCTGGTGCTGGATCTGACCGGCTCCGAATTCACCCTGGGGCTGCTTGCGTTTTTTCGATCCATCCCCATGCTGCTGCTCTCGCCCCTGGGCGGTGTGCTGGCCGACCGCCTGGACCGGCGCCGCATGGTCCTGATCGCCCAGCTAATCCTGGCCTGTCTGATGCTGACGATCGCCATCCTCGTGGTCACCAGACAGGTGCACGTGGTGCATCTGGCCGTATCGTCGCTGGTCGTCGGCACGATGTTTGCGGTGAACGTGCCTGCCCGCACCGCTCTCGTCGCAGGCTTGGTACCGCGTCAACACCTCGCCAACGCCATCGGTCTACACAGCGCAACGCTCAATTCGGCTCGAATCATCGGCCCGTCTCTGGCTGGCCAGATCATTGCCACGGTCGGTATCGCCGGGTCCTATTTCGTCCAGGTCGGCGGCTATGTCTGGAGCAGCGTGAACATGCTGCGGGTCGTACCCCCGCCCCGCTCGCCGCGCCCCAGGAGCTCGACATGGGCCGATATGCGCGGCGGCTTCGCCTACGTGGCCCGCACCCGGATCATGTTCGCGCTCATGCTATTGGCGCTGGGTCCATCGCTGTTTGGCATGCCGTTGATGACCCTGTTGCCGGCCTTCGTCCGCAAGGACCTTGGCGGTGGACCGGAAGCCTTCGGGTTCTTACTTGGGGTCCTCGGTGTGGGCGCCCTCGTGGGCTCGGCACTGGTCGTCACCTTTTCGCGGTTTCGCGAAAAGGGCCGTGCCCTGGTCGCGGCAATCCTCATCTACGCCGCCCTCCTCATCCTTCTCGCGTTCACCCGTTCGTTCGCGGCCGCCGCCGTGGTCGTGGCCTTTATGGGCTTCAGCCAGTCCGTTTATATGTCCGTCAACCAGATGGCCTTGCAGTTGCTCGTGCCCGATGCTTTGCGCGGACGAGTCATGGCACTACGCATGATGACCTTCGGTCTTTCCCCGCTCGGCCTCCTGCCCCTGTCCGTGATTGCCGAAGTCCAGGGGACGCCAACCGCCATCCTGCTCGGTGGTCTGGCCACGGCCGTGATTGGGATCGGTGTTCCGCTCTGGGTACGCGACATCTGGCATCTGCGCCCTGACGACGCCGATCCCGACGGCTTGGCGGCTCCTGGGACCCCCGGCTAGCCCCGCCGCGTCGCAGCTATCCTGCCCGGCATGACCACCCGTCATGTCCTCGTCGGCTGTGGAAGCCGTGGCATCGAGCATCTCCAGGCACTGACTGCCGTGCCGGACGCAGAAATCGCCGCTTGCTGCGACCTGGACCTGACGCGCCTCGCTGACGCTGCGGACCGATTTGATGTCCCACTTCGCGCAACTCGGGTTGAGGAACTGGCCGCCGCCGGCGCTGTGGACCTCGTTCACGTTGCCACTATGCCCTCGGTCCGTTGGCAGGTGGTCAAGGCCCTCGTCGATCTGCGCCCGCGCGCCATCCTGATCGAAAAGCCGCTGGCGACGCTGCCGAGCGAAGCAGCCCATATGTTCGCCGCCTGCCAGGAATCCGGCATCGGCCTCTTCGTCAACCATCAGGTCCCGTGGCATCCCGCCTGGCCTCATATTCGCCGGCGCCTCAAGGCCGGAACAATCGGCCGCATCACCCACGTACGGGCCTCCAGCAAGGGCAGCCTCTTCGAACAAGGATCCCACCTCTTTGACCTCCTGCGCTTCCTCCTCGACGACGTCGCCGCACTGCCCACTGAGTCACATCCGGCCACCATGCCGTGGCTCCTCGCCCAGGCGACTGGCGAACGCGGACGCCTGCCCCCACACCCCGGACCGGCCCATGCTGCCGGTGTGCTCGCCGTTTCCGACGATTGGCACATCGCCTTTGAATGCGGTTGCCGATCCCCGCGTTGGCCAGGGACCGACGCCTACTGGCTACACCTCGGAATCGAAATCACGGGAACCCAGGGCACGCTCGGCTGCAGCACCAACCGCGGCTGGTGGCTCCACACGCCGCACGAGTCTCGCAGCGAAGCCCACGACTACTTCGACGACGATCCCCCCGCCCAGGTCGCCTTTCTGGAATCCGTCATCCGGTCCCTCGACAACCCGGACACCCACTCATGCGGCCCCGCCCAGGCCCGCGTCTCCTGGAATTGCATGCTCGCTGCCCAGCGCTCCGCCCTGTTGGGACGCCCGGTCGACCCGCGTGACGGTGCTACCGACAAGGAGATCATTAAGTTCCGCCATCGCCTCGCCGCCGAATCGTGAGCGCTTTCCGGTTCTCGGCCTCCACCGTGCTGTACGGTCGCCAGCCGCTCGACAAGGCCTGTGCTGAACTCGCCGCGGTCGGCCTCCATCAGATAGATCTCTGGCACGTCGCGAACTGGTGCGAACATCTGGCCGATGGCGTGCCCACGGTTCGCAAAACTCTCCGCCGCCACGGACTCCAGCTCGACACTCTCTCAGTCTTCAACTGGCCCCACGCCCGCCTCCGCGCGCTCCTCGACCAGATGGCCGAACTGAACGGCCGCGCCTTGATCACCGCCTCCGCCAAATCCGACGTCACCGTTCCCCACTTTCTCCAACAGATCGACCCCGTCATTCGCCACGCCGAGTCGCTGGGCGTCACTCTCGCCATCGAAAACCACGGCGCCACGGTCATTGACTCGATCGAATCCATGCTCACCTTGATCGACCTGGAGCCTTCTCCCGCGCTCGGAATAGCTCTCGCGCCCATTCACCTCTTCAACAGGAGTGAGTCCACCGCCGACGCCGTCTACGCTCTGGGCAAGCGAGTTGCCCTCTGCTACGCCTGGGACTGGGGTGCCAGGGGCCTCGCCAACTGGAAGGATCCAGCCCGGCAGTTCATCGGCACCGGCAACATCGACCACCGGCCTATCTTTGAAGCCCTCCACGCCACCGGCTACGCCCACCCGGTCCAACTCTTCGCGCACGGTCCCGAAAACTGGCCGCCCGCTAGGACGACGGCCCACCTGCGTCGGGGCCTTGCCGTGGCCCAACGGCTCACGGACACATCGAACTCATGCACAGAATCCGCCTGATCCACTGGAATGCGACCGAAGCCGCGGAGCGCGCCGCGCGGCTCCCGGCCGACGAGTTTCATGTGAACCACGAGCAACTCGACACGGCCAGCCTTCGCGACCTGCGTGTCAACCCGCCCGACGCACTCCTGATCGACCTCGGACGCCTGCCCTCCCATGGCCGCGATGTTGGCGTCGCCATGCGTCAGACCAGGGCCACCCGCGGCATCCCCCTCGTCTTGGTCGACGGCGACCCTGCCAAGGTCGCCCGCGTCCGCCAGCTACTCCCCGACGCCGTCTACACCGACTGGCCCAACATTCAGCCCGCCCTGCGGCAGGCAATTGCCAACCCGCCGACCCAGCCCGTCGTACCCGAGTCCGGTCTGGCCGGCTACTCCGGCACCCCGCTCCGCCGCAAGCTCGGAATCAAGTCCGGCTACGCCGTTGCCACTCCCGGCGCCCCCGACGACTTCCAGGACACCCTGGGCGCATTGCCTGCTGACGTTATCCTCCGCCGCCGAGTCCAGGGTCGCTGCGACCTCATCGTCTGGTTCGTCGGCTCCCAGCGCCAACTGCGGCAGCGCGTCGAGCGCTACGGCCAGAAGGCCGGCCCCGGCGGCCTCTGGATCTGCTGGCCCAAGAAAGCCTCAGGTGTCAAGTCCGACCTCTCAGAGCGCGTCGTCCGCGAAACCGGCCTCGCCAACGGTCTGGTCGACTACAAGATTGCCGCCATTGATCAGACGTGGTCCGGCCTCCGGTTCACCCGTCGCAAAGCCACCTGACCTCGAAGAAGTTCGCTGAAGAGTGTCCTCTGACGACTGCAGGCCGGGCTGGATGACTGCGAAGCCACAGCTGACCGCAAGCACGAGTAGGCCCCGGTTCAGCCGAGCTCAGAATCCGCAGCCGGGCCTTCAAATGTTGAGCGACTTTGTCCGGCCGCGCGACAAGGTTCCGCCATCTCCCAGCGTCCGCCAACACCAAGCGGCGCTATGCTTCGCCCCAGTCAATATCCACGAGCCTTGGAGCGACCCTTATGTACACCGCAGTAGTCATCGGAGCAACGGGGGCGGGCAATTACGGGCACGATCTGGATCTTGCTTGGCAGTTGGTGCCGGAGGTCGACGTTGTGGCCGTGGCCGATGTGGACAAGGAGTCGGCTCGGGCGAAGGCGGACGAGTTGGGGGCGCCACAGGCGTTCGGGGACTATCGCGAGGCGCTGTCCAGCGTGCAGCCGGACTTCGTCAACATCTGCAACCGCCAGCCCGACGTGCATGCGGAGATGATTCACGCGGCCATCGAGGCAGGGGCGAAGGGGATCTACTGCGAGAAGCCGCTGGTGCGCACGCCGGCGGAAGCGGACGCGGTGATTGCTGCGGCAAGTCGCAGCCACACCAAGATCCAGGTGGCGCACACCTGGCGGATCGATCCCGCCGTGATCCTCATGCGCGAGATGATCCGCGGCGGCGAAGTCGGTCGCGTTGTGGCGGTGCACGCCACCGGAAAAAACGACGACCGCCGCGGCGGCGCCGAAGACCTGTGGGTATTGGGCGTCCACCTGATGGACCTGATGCGCCAGGTCGCCGGCGACCCGCGCCAGATGAGCGGCGCGGTGTTCCAGTCGGGGCGCCCGGTGGGCCTGCCGGACGTGCACGAAGGCAACGAGCGGATCGGCCTGATCGCCGGCGATCAACTGTTCGCTACCTACATCTTTGAACACGGCGTGGTCGGCACAATCTCGTCGGTGCGCACCGGCCCCGGCATGCACCGGGCATTTGGAATAGAGGTGGTCGGAACCGAGGGGATCATCTCAATGCGCAGCCATGGGAAGCGTGGCCGGGAACTGCTGATCAACCGGCGGCCGGGCGACGATCCCGGGGTCGACAGCACCTGGGAGGCCGTGGCGGTTCCCGACCTGGACGCCGCCGCCATCGGCGACACCGAGGGCACGGCCCACGAGCTTCAGCTGCTGCAAACCAGCATGACCCTGGATCTGCTGCACGCCGTGGAGGAAGGTCGCCGTCCGGTCTGCGACGCCATCGACGGCCGCTGGACGGTCGAGATGGTGCTGGCGGTTCACGAAGCCGGGTTGACGCAGCAGACGGTGCGGTTTCCGCTGCAGGTGCGAGACAACCCGTATGCGGCGCGGCGGCAGATGGCGCTGGCGGACGTTTGAGGGCCCCGAACGGAAGGCAGCGAACGCCAATGCCGCCAAGTCGACCTGGCGAGACCCGGGGCTGCAGCATCTCCAAGCCGCCACCGCGGTATACCGCAGCCAGGACGCGGCCCTGGCTTGTTGAGTCGAATTTGGAGCAGACCTGATGTACACGGCCGTTGTCATCGGAGCCACCGGCGCGGGCAACTACGGGCATGACCTGGATCTCGCCTGGCAGTTGATCCCCACGGTCGAGGTCGTGGCGGTGGCGGATCTGGACGAAGAACCGGCCCGGGTAAAGGCCGACCAGCTGGGAGCGTGGCAGGCGTTTGGCGACTTTCGCGAGATGCTGCACCGAGTGCAAGCGGACTTTGTGACCGTTTGCCTTCGGCGGCCGCACGAGCGTTCCGAAATGATGCTTGCGGCCATCGAAGCCGGGGCGAAGGGCATCTACTGCGAGAAGCCCTTTGTACGCACGCCGGCCGAGGCCGACGCCATTATGGCCGCGGCTGAGCGTGGCGGAACGAAGATCCAGGTAGCCCATAACTGGCGCGTGGATCCCAAGGTGCGGCGCATGCGGGAGATGGTTCGCGCGGGCGACATCGGGCGGCTGGTGGCCATGCACGCCACCGGCAAGAACGACAGCCGCCGGGGCGGCGCCGAGGACCTGGCGGTCTTGGGCGTCCACCAGCTGGACCTGATGCGGCAGTTCGCGGGCGACCCGCGCCAGCTGAGCGCCAGCGTGATGCAGGCCGGGCGACCCGTGAGCATCCAGGACGCGCGTGAAGGTAACGAGAACCTGGGGCTGATGGCCGGCGACCAGATCTTCGCCTCGCTGCTCTTCGACCACGGGATTGCAGGCACCTTTTCTTCTGTCCGCACGGGCCGCGGCATGCACCGCCAGATGGGTATCGAGCTGGTTGGCACCGACGGAATGCTTTCCCTGCGGGGCGGGCCCACCACCGACATGCCGTTGCTGATCAACCGGCGGCCCGAGTTGGACCCAGGCCCGGAAAGCAATTGGGAGGCCGTCCCGGTGGCGCCGCTGGATGCCGAGGCTCTCGGTGACATGCACGGCACGGCTGACACGCGCCAGTTGCTGCACACCACGATGACGCGCGACCTGGTCGAGGCTGTGAGACAGGACCGCCGTCCGGTGTGCGATGCCATTGACGGCCGCTGGATTGCCGAGATGGTGATGGCCGTCCACGAAGCCGGCCTCACCCGCCAAACCATCCGCTTCCCCCTCCAGGTCCGCGAGAACCCATACGCGGCACGGAGGCATACGGCGCTGGCGGACGTCTAGGGCCGCTGCTTGACCGTGTGGCGATTCAGGAGCGAATGGACGTCCAGTGGTGGTGTTCGTGATGTGTTCGGTATACTGCTGGCGAGCAGGGGCCGTGGAAGGCTGCTGCCGTGCGACTGGACATTCGCAAGATCACCTGCCGCAACGCGCTCAACCGCGTTCGCGGCATGCCCTTCAAGTGGAGCCTGAACCCCTATCGCGGATGTAGCCACGCCTGCTGGTATTGCTACGCCCGCGAGACGCACACGTACTTTGACCTGAACGGCGGCCGCGACTTCGAGCGGGTGATCTTTGCCAAGATCAACGTGGCCGAACGGTTGAGGGCCCAGATCAAGTCGCCGCGCTGGAAGCGGGAAACGGTGGCCGTGGGCGCGGCGACCGATCCCTACCAGCCGGTGGAGGGCCACCTGCGGCTGACCCAGGCTTGCCTGCGCGAGTTCCTGGCGGCACGCTCGCCCGTCGGACTCATCACCAAGTCCACCCTCATTCGCCGCGACCGGCATTTGCTGCAGGACCTGGCGCGGGCGGCTGGGGTGAATGTGACGGTTTCGATTCCCATAGCCGATCCGCACCTGGCGCGTCGGGTCGAGCCGAGCGTCCCGCCGCCCGCCGAACGCTTTCGGGTGGTGCGGGAACTGGCGAACCTGAACCTGGACGTGGGGGTGAACATGGCCCCGGTGCTGCCCGGGCTGACCGACTCGGATGCGGCTATCGCTGAGCTAATGCGTCTGGCGCGCGAGCACGGAGCGCGGCGGGTGGGCACGCGCATGTTGCACCTGAAGCCTGAGCCGAAGCGCTGGTTCCTGCACAACCTGCGGCGCTATTTTCCGCACCTGGAACCGCTCTACGCCGACTTGTATCCCGTCGGCGTCACATATGTCGACAACTCGGTCGACGACGACCTGGAAGCGCGCGCCGACGCCCTGCGCGAATTCATCGCTCCCACTCAAACGGACACCCCACCGCTGGCTCCGCCGCCGGCGCCTATCCAATTGCCGCTGGCCAGCGGCTTCTAGCTCCGGGTCGCCAGCGGGCAGGGTCAGCCCAGGTCGGCGCGAATCTCGTCGATGGTCACCGGCCGGCCGGTTGTCAGGCTCCGTGAGATGGCCTCCAGCGCCAGCAGGTTCTCGTAGCCGTCCCAGAGCGTGGGCTTGCCGGGCTCGCCGCCGCGGACGGCGGCGGCGAAGGCCGCCAGCTGGTCCACGTAGCCGAAGGCTTTCTCGGCCGGATACTGGCGGGGCACCTGCCAGGTCTGCGCGGGCATTACCTCGTAAAACACCCCGAAGTCCGGTTCGGCGGGTTCCACGCGCCGGTGGCCGGTGTCCTCGGGACGTTGGAGGAACGCGACCCGGTCCAGGTCAACCACGTCCACGCTGGTTCCGGCGCTGCCGGTAATGGTGGTGCGCATCTGGAAGTAGGGCGTGGCGGTGTTCTGGTCAAGCACCGCCAGCTTGCCGTTCACAAACTCCAGCATCACGATGATCGGGCCGCCGCCGGTGACGCTGCCGCTCTGAACCTGGTAGGCCGTCACGGTCTCGATTTCGCCCAGGATGCTGCGCGACGTGTCGACGGGATGCACCGCCTGGTAGTAGAGCAGCCCGCGAACCAGCGGTTCCAGGCCCCAGAAGGGCTCGGTCGGGATCTCGCCGCAGTACTTCGTAAACACCGTTGTCGGTTCGCCGAACTCCGGCGATGCGGCCATGCGCCGTGCCGTGCGCATGGCCG
>JAPPKM010000098.1 GCA_028874315.1 Chloroflexota bacterium | reverse complement strand
ACGGGACGCCGTTCGTGGAGTTGGTGTACCTGGAGGGTGTGGCTCCGGATGATCCACATCATCTGCGGCAGGCCGTGCCGCGGATCGAGGCGCTGGCGGCGCGGCATCCGGGGAGCGAGGTTCTGCTGCGGGTGGACTGGCGGAAGGGGCAGGCGTATCCGCGGACGCACGTTGAGCGCACGGCCTATCGCGCCGCTCTGCGGGGGCTGAGCCGGCTGCGTCACCTGGGCAGGCGGCTGATTTTGCAGCCGGGCAACGAGCCGCAGCTGGAGGGGGCGCGGGACTGGCGGCTAGTCGAGGGGGCGTTGCGGGACTTCATCGCGCAGTGCCGGCAGGCGTTGCCTGGGGCGCGGCTGGCGAGCGTTCCGGTTGCGACGTTCCACCCGAGCCGACTGGGCGCGAGGGCCGGGCAATCGCCGGAAGGCTCGCCGTGGGCCGATCTGGATTACGCGCTGCTGGATGCGTGGAGGGGCATTGCGGGGCCGCCCGATGTGCTGAGCGTGCACGTGTACGGCAATCCGCGCCTCTCAGTGGCTGACGACATGCAGGCGCGCCACGAGGGGGGCTGGCGTTTCGGGCTGAACGTGGCGGAAACCTGGGCCGAGAATCACGCCGTGCTGGGCTTGGATGACCTGCCGGTTTGGATTACCGAGTTCAACACGGCGGCGCGCGGAACGGACGCGCCGAACCGGCCCGCGGTCAACTATCGCGCGGGCTGGCTGCAGGACGCGGCTCCCGTGGTGGCGCGGGCCCTGCCGCAGGCACAGGCGCTGTGCTGGTTCGTGGGCCAAGGGCGCGGCGGCCACTGGCATGACTTCGCGCCAGCGGCCCACGCCGAGCTGGAGCGCGACCTGGCGACGGCGATGGCGTTGCCGATGGGGCGGGCGACGCCGGCGTCGACACCCGAGCCAGCGCGCGTGCCGCAAGCGCTGACGCCGCCGCTGGATGGGACGGTTCGGGTTACGAGTGGGTTTGGGGAGGACCGGGGGAGGTACCGGCACGGGGGGCTAGATTTGGCGTTGGCGGTGGGGTCGGTGTACCGGCGGCCGGTGAGGGCGCCGGCGGGGGGCGTGGTGGCGGCGGTGTGGTCCACGGAGCGGCCGAGCAGGCGGGATGCGGCGGTGCGGGATGGGTTTCCGTATGGGAACGCGGTGGCGCTGCGGGATCCGGAAGGGGTGCTGTGGCGGTTTCTGCACTTTGACGAGGCGCCGAGGCTGGCGGTGGGCGATGCCGTCGAGCCGGGGGAGACGCTGGGGTTGTGCGATTCGACGGGGAACAGCACGGGGCATCACGTGCACCTGGACGCGACGCCGGGCGGGCGTATCGATCCGGAGACCTTTCGGGTGACGGGCGAGCGGGTGAATCCGCTGGAACTGTTCGCGGACGGCTATGCGCGGGCAGTGGGCTACGACACGCAGGTGTTCCGGCGGCAGATCCAGATGGAGTCGGGGTGGAACCCGACGGCGGTGAGCCGGGCGGGGGCGGAGGGGATTGCGCAGATCTTTCCGCGCTGGCATCCGTCGATGCGGGGGCGGACGTTAGACCCGTTCGCATCGCTGGAGTACGCAGCGAACCTGATGGCGTCGCACCTCGCGCACCGCGGCGGGGATTACCGCGAGGCGCTGGCGGATTACAACACGGGGCGGGCCTCGCGCGGGAAGTTCCGGGCCGAGGGCTACCGCTATGCCGACTGGATCTTGAAAGGACTGGACATGGCGACGAGCCGCGAACTGGACGACTTACGAGCCGACCGCGACCGCAATCACGACCGCAAGCTGGCGGCGCTGCACCACGTCGGGGAACTGGTGCAGGCAGCCCGAAGGGCGGGTGAACGGGCGTTCAGGCCGGAGGACTGGCGGGCGGTGGTGACGGCGGAGCGGTTTTTTCATGATCCGGAGGGGGTGGGGGAAGGGTAGAGGTGAGAGGGAAGAGAAGTGAGAGTCGGAGTGGGAAGTTGGGAGATTTTGGTCGGGTTGGGTGGCCGGGGGTGGCCTGGGTGAGGCGGCGTGAGTTGGTTGCCGCTGGGTCCTGGTTGCGGACGACGGGATGACGGGGGCGCGAGACCGCGAGCGGTAGAGGCCGGCTGGGAACCGGCCTCTACGTGCGGAACGGAGAAGACGGGCGGGTCAGAGACGCCGCCCCTACGCAGGGAAGAGCCGGGGACGCCGGGATGGCGGGGAGGCGGGGGCGTAGGATGCTGGGCGGTTTGGGCGGTGGGTCGAGTTTGGAGGGCGGGTGGTGGCGGTTGGTGCGTTGAATGTGAGCGGGTTTATCTGGGGGATCGCGGACGACGTGCTGCGGGACGTGTATGTGCGGGGGAAGTACCGGGACGTAATCCTGCCGATGACGGTGATTCGTCGGCTGGACGCGGTGCTGGAGCCGACGAAGGACGCGGTCCTGCGGATGAAGGAGCAGCTCGACGACGCCGGCATCACGAACCAGGACGCGGCGCTGCGGCAGGCGGCGGACGAGGCGTTCTACAACGTGTCGCCGTTCCGGTTGCGGGACCTGACCTCGCGGGCCACGCAGCAGCAATTGCGCGCCGACTTCGAGGCGTACCTGGACGGGTTTTCGCCGAACGTCCAGGAGGTGCTTGAGAAGTTCAAGTTCCGCAACCAGATCCCGACGCTGATGGAGGCCGACGCGCTGGGGTTCCTGATCGAGAAATTCCTGGACCCTTCGATCAACCTGAGTCCGCGACCGGTGCTGAACGGGGACGGGTCGGTGCGGCTGGAGGGGTTGGACAACCACGGGATGGGGACGGTCTTCGAGGAACTGATCCGGCGGTTCAACGAGGAAAACAACGAAGAGGCGGGGGAGCACTTCACGCCGCGGGACGTGGTGCAGCTGATGGCGCGGCTGGTGTTCGAGCCGATCGCGGACGAGGTCACGTCGGGCACCTACCTGGTCTACGACGGGGCTTGCGGGACGGGCGGGATGCTGACGGTGGCGGAAGAGACGCTGGCGGACCTAGCCCGCGGGCATGGCAAGGAAGTCTCAGTTCACCTGTACGGACAGGAGGTGAACCCGGAGACCTACGCCATCAGCAAGGCCGATTTGATCCTGAAGGGCGAGGGGGTCGAAGCGGACAACATCCACTTCGGATCCACGCTGTCGAACGACGGATTCCCGTCACGCGAGTTCGACTTCATGCTGTCGAATCCGCCGTACGGGAAGAGTTGGAAGACGGACCTGGAGCGGATGGGCGGCAAGTCGGGGCTGTACGACATGCGGTTCATCGTCGAGCACGCCGACGACCCGGACTACTCGCTGGTGACACGTTCGAGTGACGGGCAAATGCTGTTCCTGGCGAACATGCTGAGCAAGATGAAGCGGGACACGCCGCTGGGCAGCCGGATCGCGGAGGTCCACAACGGCAGCTCGCTGTTCACCGGAGACGCGGGGC
>JAPPKM010000042.1 GCA_028874315.1 Chloroflexota bacterium | reverse complement strand
TGTTTCACGTGCATAGCGCCGAGTGGGGGCGTCAGCCGGGCGGGCCTTCGCCGATCGTGTCGCATTGGGAGATGGCGGCGGGCCGGGCGGCGGCCGCGACGATCACGGTCAGCCAGGCGATGGTTCGCGACCTGATTGCGCATGGCTGGGACGCGGACCGGGTGCACGGCGTGTGGAACGGGGTGGACACGCAGGGATTTTCACCGGACGCGCCGGGCGGGGCGGAGCTACGGGAACGGTATGGGTTGCCCGACGATGCACCGGTAGTGTTTTTCATTGGGCGCCTGACGGGGGTGAAGGGCGCGCGGCCGTTGATTGAGGGGTGGCCACGGGTGGTGGCACAGCATCCGGAAGCCCGGCTGGTTGCGCTGGGGACAGGGGATCAGGACGACGAGATTCGGGGGCTGGTGGCCGGGCTGGGCATCGAGGATTCAGTCACGTTGCGAACGGAGTGGGTATCGGAAGCCGAGCGCATCGCGCACTTTGCGGCCGCCGACCTGGTGGTGCTGCCGTCGACGTACGAGCCGTTTGGGATCGTGTGCCTTGAGGCGATGGCGTGCGGCAAGCCGGTGGTGGTTGGGGCGCGGGGTGTCGTGGGATTTCGAGAACAGGTGATGAACGAAGGGCCGAACCAGTGCGGGCTGCACGTGAATGGGGCGGATCCAGTGGACATTGCCTGGGGGCTCGGCGAAGCACTGCGCGACGGCAAGCGAATGCGGCGCTGGGGCAGGAACGGGCGGGAGCGGGCAGTATCGATGTTTACCTGGGCGCGGTGCGCGGCACGGACGGCGGAGGTGTACGAGCGGGTTGGGTGAATAGCGGCAAGCTACGAAGCGTCGTTCACTTCGCCAGCACCGAATCCGCCGATGGCTGCTTCACGAACTTGGGCAACGCGCCCGCAGTCTGGGTGAGCGCGACGCACCTCTGAGTGGCCGGCGCCCGAGGAAGGGGCGGTCAGTCAGGGCGTGCTTCGAGGCGGGCGACGCGCTCGCCGAGTTCGCTCATGCGTTCGGCCAGAACATTCACACGGCCATCCAAAGCGCGGATATCGGCGCGGACGTCGGTCTCGAGGGCACGGATGTCGGCGCGAAGCCAGGCAGCCAGCGCCACCATCAGGGCGGCCAGGGCGCCGGCGGCACCAATCACGGTTCCGAGTATCGGGATCAGATCAGCATTCATGAGGACAAAGTGTCAGGCGGCCGTGTCGAGCACGAGCGACGGGTTAGATAGACGTCTCTGAGCCGCATCGTCACTCGATTCGCTCAGGAGAGCGCCCGAGTTGGGCGGGACCGGCGCGGCCAGTCCTCGGCGAGTTGGCTTTCGAGTCCCGAGCGGAAGCTCCGGCGAGGACGACCTGGATCAACGCGTCGACCTTTGCACCGGTAGCACGCAGGCTGCCGCTCAAATCTGCGATGTCGGCCCGAAGCCAAGCCAATGCGCCACTAACGACGGCGAGCGTGGAGCCAAGGACGATCCCAGCTATCGCCAGCAGATCGGCGGTCTCGAGGGTCACGGCACGGGCTTTCGAGGGGTTGGATCCCGGACAGGTTCGCCCAGGCGAGCGAGAGACTGCGCCATTTCGAATTGGCGGGCCTCTAGCCGGTCGAGGCGTGACTCCACCCTGTCAAAGCGGGCGCCGTGGTCCGCACGCAAGTCACGCAAGGCGGCAGCATTCTGCTGAGCCATGAGATCGAGACGAGATTCAAGGCTTCGCCATATCGCTATGACCAGGCCAGCTAAACCAACAAACAGGGCCCCGCCCGTGCCCAGAATCGTCCACGCTTCGGCGCTCATGCGGCGACGCTCCGGCGGGGTCGGGCATCGGATTCATGGTACAGGCTTAGGGCAACGAGCAGTACCGGACGGATGCGTCAGTTGGTGGGCGTGGGTTGGGACTCAGATGCGGTTGGCGAAGCCCCGACTCCAGGCGTGGCGACTAGCGGTCCACGGGCGAGCGCGCTCGAGAGGATTGCCTGCGTCAATGCATCGACCTTGGCATCGATTGCGCGAATCTCAGATCTAACTTCCGACCGCAGAGCTTGCATGTCAGCGCGAGTCTCAGCCCTAAGTTCTCGGATGTCGGATTTAAGCCAAGCCAGCGTCCCGCCCATGACGGCTAGCAGCAAGGGGAGCACGATTCCCGCGATGGCCAGGAGGTCGGCGGTTTCGAGGGTCACGGAGCGGGTTCGCGGGCGACCGGTTCATGAACCGGTCCCCCGAGGCGGGCCAGCGCCTGCGCCATTTCATACTGGCGCTCTTCAAGCCGATCGAGGCGCGTGTCCATCCTGCTCAGGCGAGCATCGATGCCATCAAAGCGGTCATTGACGCTGTCAAAGCGGTCATTGACGCTGTCAAAGCGGTCATTGACGCTGTCGAAGCGTGCATCAACGCTGTCGAATCCCGCATCCTGCTCAGCACGTAGATCACGCAAGGCAGCGGCCTGCGAAACGCGTAGATCGCGGAGGGCCATAGCCTGCTCAGCGCGAAGATCGCGCAAGCCATCAACCTGCTGCTGGGCCAAGAGTTCCAAACAAGAACTCAGGCTGCGCCAGATGGCGACAGCCAAACCAGCTAAACCAACAAACAGGGCCCCGCCCGTGCCCAGAATCGTCCACGCTTCGGCGCTCATGCGGCGACGCTCCGGCGGGGTCGGGCATCGGATTCATGGTACAGGCTCAGGGCAACGAGCAGTACCGGACGGATGCGTCAGTTGGTTGGCGTGGGCTGGGACTCACTTGCAGAAGGCGACGTTCCGGTTTCAGGCGTGTCGACTAGCGATCCACGGGCCAGCGCGCTCGCGAAAATGGCCTGGGTCAAGACGTCGACTCGCGCATTGATCGCGCGAATCTCGGCGCGAGTCTCGGTCCGAAGGTCTCGGATATCGGACTTCAGCCAGGCCAGCGTCCCGCCCACGACGGCCAGCAGAAGAGGGAGCACGATGCCGGCGATGGCCAGCAGATCGGCAGTTTCGAGGGTCACGGGGCGGGGTTCCAGTCGCTTGAATCAAGTACAGGTCAAACGTGTCACGATGACCCGAACGTGGCTGGAACCTGAGAGACGAAAAGGTCCGGCGGAGGACGGGTCAAGGGCTACTCGGGCCTGGTCTCGCCTGTCGCCACAGCGCTCGGGCGCGAGAGTTCCTGCAGCGAGGAGGGTGTTGACGCCACGGCGGCCAATTGCTGCTCCTGGCGGCCCTCGATGCGGGCCAGAGCCTGAGCCATTTCAAACTGGCGAGCATCCAGCCTGTCGAGGCGAGATTCCAGTCTGTCGAGACGGGTGCCGTGGTCAGCACGCAGGTCGCGAAGGTCGCCGCGCAACACCTGTAGTTCGGCAGCATGCTGCTGGGCCATGAGTTCGAGACGCGCGTCCAGGCTGCGCCAGATGGCAACAGCCAAACCAGCTAAACCAACAAACAGGGCCCCGCCCGTGCCCAGAATCGTCCACGCTTCGGCGCTCATGCGGCGACGCTCCGGCGGGGTCGGGCATCGGATTCAACGTATCACAGGAACTCGACCGCTCGCCCGGTCTTGAGACTGTTGAGACGACGAAGGCTGCGAGCCCCGGTCGGGACTGGGCGGGCGCGCGCCTAGAATGCGGGCGGCGCTTGGTGGATGGGCCCGGTAATGCAGAGTTTTCTGAGATCCCTGTTTGGCGCGGAAGACGCCGCCGAGGGCCGTGACGGCGCGGCGGCGGGCGATGGGCGGGCGGTGTTTGGGGAGCACATTGGTCTCGCAGAGTCGGAGCTCGAGATCCTGGGTGAGCGGTTTGCGCGGCGGGACCTGGGAACCGGGCGGTTTCGGGCGGTGCCCGCGGAGGTTCGCGCGGAGCTGGGCGGGTTCGGGGACGAGGCGCCGGATGCGACGAGGCTGGTGCCGACGCGGGACGAGGTCTTTATCCGGATCACCGCCTCGATGGCGGGGATTCTGCAGCGAATGGCGCAGATCGAGGCCAATCCGCACCTGCGGACCTTCGTGCTGCTGACCGGTCCGACCGGCTGCGGCAAGACGACGATGGTCAAGACCTACTGCCACCTAGCGAACGAGCCGTGCGTGGAACTGACGTTCAGCGGCGATACGACGCTGGCGGATTTCTTCCAGCGGACGGAGGTCGTACGCGGCGATACGGGGCAGTCGACGGTGGCGGCGCTGGGTCCGGCCGTGCAGGCGATGTTGCACGGGCACAAGCTGCTGATCAACGAGATCAACATGCTGCCGCCGGACCTGGTGAGCGCGCTGACGCAGGCCATGGATACGGGGCGTCTGGTGATCTCGGGGACGGACCTGGGAAACATCGAGATCGAGGTGCACGAGCAGTTCGGCGTGTTTGCCACGGCCAACCCGAACTATGTGGGCGCCGCGGAGATCGGGCGGGCACTGCAGCGGCGGTTCGGTTGGGGGCTGGGCGCGATTCCGATGGGGTTCCTGCCGCCGAACGAGGAAGCCGAGGCGGTGGCCTTCGAGTTCGGGCGGCTGGAGCTGGCGGAGGCGCTGGACCTTCGGGCGAATCCGTCAATCGTCGAACGACTGGTGGGCGTGGCCGGCCAGTTGCGCGGGCACGCGGAGCTGGGCGGGGCGATGCGGGACCGGATTTCGACCCGCTCGCTGGTTCACTGGCTGGCGCTGGGGCACGCCACCGGGCTGCCGCTGGCGGAGATAGGGGCGCAGGCGGTGCTGTCGATTGCGCCCGACGACCTGATGCAGCCGGTGGCGGAGACGACGCGTCAGGCGCTGGGCCGGGCGGTGGCGTCCACGGCGTATCCAGACGAGCTGCGACGGGCCTTGCTGGATGTCGAGCGACCGGATGCAGGCGCGGCGGTGGCACTGCCGCCGCCGACACCGGTTATCGGGTCCGCGTCGACGGATGCCGGCTCCGGCGTGACGCTGGACCTGGCGGGCGGGCGCCAAGTTCGGGTCCGAGGTCAAGCGGACGGTCCGCCCGCAATCGAGAGCGCAAATGGCGCGGATGGCGTGGCCGTTGACGAACTGCGGCGGGCGCTGCGGGCGGAGTACGGACTGAACCTGGCGTCGTCGCTCGGGCACGTGCCGCCGGCGCGCAGCGTTTTGCCCTGTCTGACGGCTTCGAGCTGGCAGGCTCTGCGGCTGACCCAGGGCGCGCTGGTGGCGGGACGGCCGGTGTTTCTGCGCGGGCCGACGGGCTGCGGGAAATCGGCGCTGGCTCGCACGCTGGCGCACTTGTGGAATCTGCCGGCGGTGGAATTCAGCCTGACCGGTGAGACGAGCAAGACGGACCTGACGGCGGCGCGGCGGTTGACGGGCGGGGCGACCTCGTGGTCGATCCAGGGATTCCTGGAGGCGGCGAGCGAAGGGCTGTTCGTGATCGTCAACGAGTACAACCTGGCGTATCCGGACGTGCACTCAATCATCAACGGGCTGTTCGACAAGGGCGGGCGGCTGCTGTTGCCGGATGGGCGGGTGGTGCATGCGCATCCGGACTTCCGGCTGGTGGCCACGGGGTTTGCCGAGGGGCCGGGCGTGAAGCCGCTGAACGAGGCGGTGGAGAACCGTTTTGGGGCGGTGATCCGGATGGATTATCCGCCGCTGGACGAAGAGGCTGCGATCCTGGCGTTGGTTGCCGATGAGGCGATCGACCCGGCGCTGTTGCATTCGGCGGCGGAACTGGCGGCCACGGGACGGGCGATTCTGTCGGGCGCCTGGGACCGGGACGCGCGGCACCCGCTGAACGACGTGCCGGCGGACCTGGCCGGGGCGGCGGCCGAGCGGGTGAGCCTGACGACGGCCGAACTGGTGACCAGCGCGCGTGCCGGCGACGACGCGGCCACGTTCGTGCGCTGGTTGCGGCGGGGCGTGCTGGACGGGTCGGGCGACGACATCCGCCCAGTGCTGGAAGCGACGTTGGCCGGCTATGGCCTGGTCTGACGAAGGTCGGCTGACGACCGAACAGTTCGAACTGGCCGGCCGCCTGATCCTGAGCGACCTGCCGGTGCGCCTGGAGGCCGGACCGTGGTGGGCCTATCGCCCGGCGCAGGAGGTGGTGGATTACCCGCGCGCGTTGCTCTCGGAGTGGCCGCCGGAGCTTGTGGTGGCGGCGCTGGCGCACGAGGCGGCCGAAGTTCGCTTTACCGGCAAGGCCGGCGCGATGGCGACGGCACGCTGGATCGAGCTTCACGCCGACGCGTCCGTATCGGCCGCCGCGCTGACGCTGCTGGTCAACGTGGTCAACGACATGCGGGTCAACCGCCTGCACATGGCGCGCTACCCCGGAATCGGACGGCTGTTCAGGCGCTTGTACGGTCGCGGGGTTGAGTTGGAACCCATGACGGACATGCCGGGCATTCGCGACGCCGGGGGCGCGCCGCTTCATCATCAGTTCCTCGATGCCCACATACACGCGTGGACCGAGCGGCAGTGGCCGGGCGCGCGAGCGGCGCCCGTCCTGGACCGGCCGGCGGCCAGGGCCTTCGAGACCACGCTGCAAGGCGTGCAGCGAGCGGCGGCCCGCGATGAGGTTTCGGGACTGTTGGAAGAGTTGACGAAGGACGTCCTACCGGACTACCGATTGCTGGTTACGGCGGAGCAAGAGGCACGGCGGCAGGCGGCCGAGCGGGCTCGAAACGCGACGAAGGCTCCCGACTCGAGCGATCCGGGCACGACGCCGACCGAGGACGAGCCGGAGCCGCAGGATGCGTCAGCCGAGGAGGCGCCCGGCGCGCAAACCGGCGCGAGCGCCAGCGACGAACCGGCGGAAGCCGACCAGCGTGCGCCGGCCGCAACGACGCAGCCGTTGCAAAGTCGTCGGCGAGACGGCGCTCCAGATGCTCCGGAAGATCGCGCCCCAAGTTCGGTCACGCAGGGCGAGCGGCGGCGGTGGAGCCGGCGGCAGGTGCGGGACCGGGTTCTCAGTTCAACCGGAGAATCCTGGCATCCGGGGCTCATCTCGTATTTGCGAAAGGGTCGCGGACCGCAGATTGACTACGAGGCGTTCGACTACCTGGCGGCCGTGCGAAAGCTGGAGCCGCTGATCCGGGAGTCGATCCACGGGAGCGGGCAGCGCCGAGGGCTGGCGGAGATCATGGACCGGCGGCGACATGGGGCCGTGGACCCGTGGCGGCGACCGCGGAAGCAGCGGCGGGGCGACACGGGCGAGATCGACCTTGAACATCCGGAGCGGCTGATCACGGATCCGGCGTCGGCGTTCCTGCGCGGGGTGCGGGTGGCGCGGGAGGACCGGCAGCGGGACTTCGCCAGCGCGATCCTGCTGGACATCAGCGGGAGCATGGTGCAGCGCGGGTTTCCGACCAAGAAGTTCGACCGGCTGGTGGAAGCGGCGGTGATCTTCATCGAGATTCACGAGCGGCTGCGGATTCCGTACGCGGTACTGAGCTTCAGCACGGAGGCGGTGCTGCACTGGCGATTCGAGCAAAGCGTGTGGACGGCGGCCGGAATACCCTCGGAGGCGGCCTACCGTCCGCGCGATCACAGCCCGATTGTTCGGACCATCTACACGCTGGACCACCGCGAGACCGACGACGCCGGGGCGATGCGGCGAGCGTTGACGCACATCCAACCGCAGGCGGGCCTGAAGAGCGTGATCGTGATTACGGACGGGATCAGCAGCGATCCGGCCCAGTTGCGTCGGGTGCTGACGGACCTGGATCGCCGGAATCGCAACGGACCGGGCGGGCAGGCAACGAAGGTGCTGGCCTTCGGGGTGGGCGTGCTGCGCACCGAGTTCGAACGGGCGTATATGCCCCGAATCGACGGTCGGCCGCTGGGGGCGTGCTTTGGCGAGATCGTGCACGACAGCCAGTTGCTGCCGACGTTGATTCGGAACGCCGTCGACCAGCGGATCCGAGTAGCCTAGCGGTGGCTTGCAGAACAGGCGGCGGTGAGCCCGGAACCATAATGAACAGAGCGGAGACGGCGCTAAAGCAAGAATTGTCGACACTGACCGCAGCTGCGGGCCGGCGCGCTCTGACCCACACGCGCATCCAGCGAGGAGATTGAGATGTTTGTCCGAGGCCGTCCCGAAGACCCGCATCACACCCAGGTTGCCGTGCGGGCGCTTATCAACGCCGGCTATGCGCCCCATGAGGCAGGGCGGGCGTTTGTGCGCTATCGCACCCACTTGCGCGAGGCGACCGCCGGCTGGGCAGCCATCCTTTTTGCCGGATTCCTAGTCGGTGCGCTGCCCGGGGTCGTCTTTCTACTCACCGGGGCGCCTCCGGCCGCGGGGCTCTTGTGCGCGGGAGGCGTGGGCCTCGCCGTCATCGAGCGGTGGCGCTGGCGTCGCGCGCTGGTGCACCGACAATTCACGATCCAGTCCCCCGATCAAAATTACCTCTTGCACCAGGGGCTACTCTGGGTCGCGCTCCTGGTCGTGCTGGCCGGCTTTCAGTGGGCGCAGGCGGGGGCCGTTATTGGCCTTGGCATCGCCATGGGCCTCCCGCTGAGCTTCGTCTTTCGCTACTACTTTTATCGAAGCTATCCGACCTCACTCGCAATCGTGAGCAGTTCACCGGCCGGCGCGACGGCGCGCTCAATCATCGAGCAGGAAATCGCCGACGAGCACTCGAGCGGCGGCCAGGACGCGAACACCGAGCGATTGAATCGGACGATGACGAGGCAACGGTCCAAAACCGGCGTGAGTGCCCGGCTGCGCATGCGGCTGGCGGTTTTCCTGGCCGGGCTGGCCACCACGTGGTTCCTGGTGCGCTGGTATGGATGGTGGGAGAGCGGGGCCACGTCGGTCGAGTCGCTCGTGCCGTTCAGCGGCGACATTGCCGTCGATATTCTGGGGATCTTCGGCGGGGCCCTCATCGGCGTCGGCGTCGTCTGGTGCTACCAGCGCTACATCGAAGCGTGAAGCCGCGTTAAACCTAGGCTTCGGCCAGGCTGACCCGTTCCAGGACCTCGCGGTTCCAGACGTATTCGGGCATTCGGCCCTGGAGGACGCGGACGACGGAGAGGGCGGCGCGGCGTTCGAGTTCGAGGAGCGATTCCTCCGAGAGGAAGGCGGCGTGCGGGGTGACGATGGCGCGGTCCAAGCCGATCAAGGGGTGGTTGGGGGGCGGGGGTTCCTGTTCGAGCACATCGATGCCGGCGCCGGCGATCCAGCCTTTGTCGATTGCTCGAGCCAGGGCGTACTCGTCGATCAGGGGTCCGCGTGCGGTGTTGATGATGTATGCGGTTGGCTTCATGGCCCGCAGTTCGGGTTCGCCGATGGTGTGATGGGTTTCGGGCGTGAGCGGGGCGTGGACCGAGATGAAGTCGGACTCGGTCACCAGGCGGTCCTTGTCGACCAGTTCGGCACCGATGTCGGCCACGCGGTCGGCGGTGATGTAGGGATCGTGGACGAGAATCTTGAGCCCGTGGGGGATGGCGCGTTGGGCGAGGGCGTAGCCGATGCGGCCGTAGCCCAGGATTCCAAGCACGCGGCCGCGCATCCGGTGCATGGGCCGGGCGGGCTGGTTAGTCCACTCACCAGTGCGCACGCTGCGGTCCAGGACTGAAATGCCGCGGGCCTGCGCCATGAGCAGGGCCATGGCGTGGTCGGCGACCTCCTCGTACCCGTAGTCGGGCACATAGGTGACGGGAATGTCCAGCGAGGTGCAGGTGTCGACGTCGATGTTGTCGGTGCCGACGCCGTAGCGACCGACGACGCGCAGACGCGGGGACGCGCGAACGACGCGTTCGGTGACCCTGGCAAAGCAGGTGAGGATGCCGGTGACATCGGCGGCGAGCTCGGAGAGGCGGTCTTCGTCGCCGGAGTCGGACTCGACGACTTCCGCGTCGAGTTCGGCCAGGACCTCGCGCTCGGGATTGGTGGAAGGCCAGACGTAGTCCGTAATCAAGATCTTGTGCCGGTCGGCCACGACGTCGACTCCCCAACAAACGAATGGGCGGCGCGGCGAGCTTAGGGAGCGCCGAAAACCGGTGTCAACGCGGCGCGCGTCGCCCGGCAACTGCGACAATGGATCGGGCGCTTCGAGTAATGGAGCTCACGCCATGCCGCGCGACCTCGCCCTGGGCAACGGATCGTTTCTGGTCAACTTCGACTCGCGCTACCGCGTGCGCGACATCTACTACCCACGAGTTGGCTCCGAGAACCAGACCGGCGGGCGGGCCTGCCGGTTTGGGGTGGGCGTGGACGGGCAGTTCTCGTGGATCAGCAACGACGAGTGGTCGCGTGAGTTGGATTACGCGGAGAACACGCTGACCACAAACGTTCGACTCAAGAACTCGCGTCTCGGCGTGGAGCTGGTGTGTGCGGATGCCGTGGACTTTGACCGTCCGATCTTCGTGCGCCGGGTGGCCGTTCGGAACCTGGCTGACCACGAACGAACGTTCACGCTGTACTTCCACGCCGACTTCTGGCTGGAGCGGGACGGGATTGGCGACACGGCGTACTTCGACCCGTGGACCGAGGGCATCGTGCACTACAAGCGCAACGTGAACTTCCTGTGCAACGCGCAGGTTGGGGACCGGGTGGGCTTCTACGAGTACAGCGTCGGGGGGAAGTCCGAAGACGCCTCCCAGGGGACGTGGCTGGACGCCGAAGACGGCCGCCTGGAGGGCAACCCCATCGCGCAGGGGCAGGTCGACAGTGTGGGTTCGGTGCGCGTGACGGTGGTCGGCGGCGGCGAAGGTACGGCGCACTACTGGATCGTGGCCTCGGACGACTTCTTCCGGGCGAAGGATCACAACGACACGGTCGTCGAACGCACGCCGGAGAGCTTTATCCAGCGAACCAGTGACTACTGGTCGTACTGGGTCACGCGGGATCCGACCGATCTCTGGCCGCTGGAACCGGCCAGCCGCGACCTGTACCGCCGGAGCATGCTGGTGGTGCGGACGCAGATCGACGACGGCGGCGCGATTATTGCAGCCAACGACAGCGACATCCTGCAGTTCGGGCGGGATACCTATAGCTACATGTGGCCTCGGGACGGGGCGCTGGTGGCGGAGGCGCTGATCGGGGGCAACCAACGGGAACTGGCCGGTCGCTTTTTCCGGTTTTGCCGGCGCGCCCTGCAGCCGGGGGGATTCATGCTGCACAAATACCATCCGGACGGGTCGCCGGGCAGCAGCTGGCACCCCTGGGCCGACGCTAGCCGGCAGCGCGTGCTGCCGATCCAGGAGGACGAAACGGCGCTGGTGCTGTGGGCGCTGCGTCTCTATAACCAGCGATTCATGGACACCGAGTTCATCCGCAGCGTCTACGCCCCACTGATCAAGGCGTCAGCGGACTTTATGGTCCGGTATCGGCACGAGCCCAGCGGACTGCCGGCGGCCTCGTGGGACCTCTGGGAAGAGCGGCTGGGTATTCACACATTCACGGTGGCATCAGTGTGGGCGGGGCTGGAAGCGGCGGCGGAGTTTGCCGAGGGGTTCGGCGAGCTGGATAGGGCCGCGCGATATCGAACGGCGGCGTCGGAGATTCGGGCAGCGACGCTGGAGCACCTGTACAGCGAGGAGCACGGGCGGTTCATTCGGCGGGTGGAGGTGAACGAGGACGGAACGCTGACGCCGGATCTGAATGTCGACGCCAGCGTGCATGGCGTCTGGCGGTTTGGGATGTTTGACGCGGACGATTCGCGCGTGCGGTCCACGATGGAGAGCGTGCGCGACGAACTGACGGTGAAAACCTCGGTGGGCGGTGTGGCGCGCTATCAGAACGACTACTACCACCAGGTCAGCGGCGACATTCGGAACGTGCCCGGCAATCCCTGGTTCATTTGCACCCTGTGGCTGGCGCAGTGGTATGTGGCGCTGGCGACGTCCGAGGCGGATCTGAAACCGGCCCGCGAGATCCTGGCCTGGGTGGCGGACCGTTCCCTACCGAGCGGCACGCTGGCCGAGCAGGTGCATCCCTATTCGGGCGCGCCGCTCAGCGTGAGCCCGCTGACGTGGAGTCACGCGGAGTTCGCGACGACGGTGCAGAAGTACGCGGCGAAGGCCGCGCAGATCGCCTAGCTTCGGCCCGGCCGACGCGGGGTTGCTAAGGTCGGACGGCACGCGCTTGACCGGGTCCCCACGATGTCCAGAGCGATCACGATCACGGTTGGCGAGATTGAAATGGATGCCGTGCTGAGCGATTCCGCCACGGCCGACGCCATCTGGGATGCGCTGCCGATTGCGCGGACGGTGAACACGTGGGGGCACGAGTTTTATTTCGACATTGGCGTGCAGGCCGGCCAGGAGCCTGATGCCTCGGACGTGGTGGAGGTCGGGGACCTGGCCTACTGGCCGCCGGGGATGGCGTTCTGCGTGTTCTTTGGGCGGACGCCGGCCAGCCAAGGGAACGAGGTTCGAGCGGCGAGCGCGGTGAACGTGGTGGGGCGCATCGACGATCCACCGATCGAGGACCTGCGTCGAGTCCGGACGGGCACGTCAATTCGGATCGACGTCGCGTAGCGAACGCCGATTGGACCGGCGTAGCAGCGACCTCGGCTTGACCGTTCGTTTATTGTCCGGTATCTTGCACCCGCAGCATGAGAGTTCGGGCCCGGCGCGCGGCAAGGGCCGCGCAAACCGTTGGCGCCGAGTTGCGCGTAAGGATGGCTTGCGGTGGGCGACCCGCTGACACAACGCCAGCATCGTGTGTTGCAGACCATAGAGCGGTTTCTGCAGGACGAGGGCTACACGCCCAGCGTGCGCGAGATCGGCGCCGTGCTGGGGCTGGCACCCGCGACGGTGCAACAGCACCTGGAAGTGCTGGAACGCAAGGGGTACATCCGGCGTTCGGGCCAATCGCACGGGATTGAGATCCTGAGCGGTGGCGTGCCCGCCGGGGTGGTGAACGTCCCGATCGTGGGCGAGATTGCCGCCGGCGCGCCGATTGACGCCTACGAAGAGCGGCTGGATACGATCGCCGTGACGGCGGACCTGTCGCCCGACGGCACGGCTTACGCGCTGCGCGTGCGCGGCGACAGCATGATCGAGGATCACATCTGCGACGGCGACATCGTGATCGTCGAGCAGGCCGAGACGGTTCGCGACGGTGAGATCGGCGTGGCGATGTTGGAGGACGGATCGGTCACCCTGAAGCGGATCTTTCGGGAGGACGACCGCGTCCGCCTGCAACCGGCCAACGCCGACATGGCGCCAATCTATGCCGACGATGTCCGGGTTCGCGGGCGGGTGACGTCGATCATGCGGCGGCTCTGACGCGACGCCGGCCGTGGCGGAGATGCAGGATCGCCGCGACGACATTGCGGATCTGGTCGCGGCGGGCGCCGTAGACGCCGCCGCGCAATGCGCATTGCTCGCCGTCGACGCCGCCGCGCCGGGCCCTGCAGCCCGATTGTCGGCGCTGCACCTGGCCAGTCTGGGGGTTCGCTACACCGCCGAGGGGAATAGCTCGGCCGCGCGCGAGGCCTTTGACCTGGCGCTGGACACGGCCATCGGCGAATCGGGCACCGATGATCTGCGGCCGCGGCTCTATCGCAACGTGGCGGCCGCATTGGACGCCGCCGGCCACCACGCGTCGGCCGCCCGTTGCCTGGAAACCGCCGTGGAACATGGCGCTGACGGCCCGGCCGTGTGGCAGGCGTTGGGCCGCACCCGGCTGAAAGCCGGCGATGCGGCGGGTGCGCTGAACGCGCTGGGCCACGCCCAGCGGCTCAAGCCCAGCGCCGCGCTGACCGCCGACCGCGTGCTGGCCGAGCTCGTGGTGGATCCGTCGGCGGCCGCCGCGCATCGCGCGTTGGCCCGACTGGAAGCGAGCCGGCCGGACCGCGCTTCGGTTCGCTGGGACTTCGCCCTGGCTCGGGCGCATCAGCTGGCGGGCAATGGAACGACGGCCGCAGCCGCCTTTCGGCGCGTGCTGGAACACGCGGACGGCGAACTTGCGGCGCAGGAACTGGCGTTGGCCCGGAGCGGCATCTAGCGGATCGTTCCAGTCCGGCGGGTTGGAGGCTCCTGCCGGCCGACGGGCGGCGCCCGGGGTGTTGGTCGCGTCAACGGTCGCTTTTCGGCCGGCCCACCTGTCGTTCGTACTTTGTCCGTCCGTATTTTGTACGGTATGCTGTGGCCATGAACGCGGAAGCCGTTGCGACTCCGATTCGCTGCCGCCGAACCGACGTATGGCCGGCCCAGCGCGTGATCATGCATGCGGACATGGACGCGTTCTACGCGTCCGTTGAGCAGCGGGAACGACCGGAGCTCCGGGGAAAGCCGGTAATCGTGGGCGGCCCCAGGGATGCGCGAGGGGTGGTGACGGCCGCGTCGTATGAAGCTCGCACCTACGGGATCCGGTCGGCCATGCCGCTGCGTCAGGCTGCCCGACTCTGCCCGCAGGCCGTGTTCGTCCCGGGACGGATGCGGCTGTATTCGGACGTCTCCAACGAGGTGATGCGAATTTTTCGCACGTATTCGCCGCTGGTCGAGCCGCTTTCGCTCGACGAGGCGTTCCTGGACATGACCGGCTGTGAGCGACGCCTAGGGGCACCACCTGAAATGGCCGACCAGGTGCGGGCCGACGTTCGGGCGGCGGTGGATTTGCCGATTTCGGTCGGCGTGGCCACCAATAAGTCGGTCGCAAAGATCGCTTCCACGCTGGCCAAACCCGACGGGCGCCGGATTGTGCCGCCCGGCACGGAACAGGAGTTTCTGAATCCGTTGCCGGTACGGATGATCTGGGGCATCGGTCCGAAGAGCCAGGCTCGTCTGGCCGAACGCGGCATCCGCACGATCGCGGACCTGGCCCGCCATGATCCGGAGCGCATGCGCGAGCTGCGGCAGCCGGCCGGCCGGGCGCGCGGCATCGACGCCCGCGACGTGGAGAGTCACCGGACGGCCAGGTCCGTGGGCAATGAGGTGACCTTCGGCCGGGACACTGGCGATCAGGCTCTGGTTCTCCGGTACCTGCGACAGCTTGCGGATCACGTGGCGCGTCGCCTGCGAGCCAAGCGTCTGGTCGGCCGTACGGTCGCGCTGAAGCTGCGATATGCAGACTTTCGCACGATCACGCGGCAAGTGACCTTGAACAGGCCGACGGACCAGACCAGGGACGTCTTTGGCGCCGTACGAGCCCTGCTCGCACGCGTGACGTCGGTCGGGAGTCTCTACCGCCTGGTCGGCGTTCACGTAACGGGCATTGAATCGAGCGCCACGCGGCAACTCGAACTTCGTTCAAGGATGGTACGGGACCGGCGCCCGCTGGAAATCGCGATGGACCAGGTTCGCGCGCGCTTTGGGGACGCCGTGATCACCCACGCCGCCTTGCTGAACTCGGCCGCACGCATGAACAGCGAGCGCTACGCATGGCGTGACGATGTTCTGGGTTGATTCGTTTCGCCGTTGGGATTGCACACATTCGCCAGTCGACCGTTGGCAACCGAGGAGTGCCTGATGTCACGACTACCCGATGACTTCCGCGAATTGTTGCGCGTCGAAGCTGCCAGCGACCAGGTCACGGCCGAGGCCGGCGACGCCGGAGCGTCCGGCAGCCGAATGGCATTGGCCAAGCTCGGCCGGCTCTACCGTTACGCCCTCAGGCACGCGGCCGCCGGCCGGGACCAGGTGCTTCGTGAAGTCGCCCGCCAGACGCTGCGTGACGGACCGGCACACGTGTTGGGCCGCAGGACGCGCGAGGCCCGGCTGTTCGTCAGCTGGGGCCATCAGGTTCACCGCGAAGTGTTCGCGGCTCGCGCCGGCTTGCGCTTTCAGCCAGGACGGGCGCCGCACGAACTCGTGGCCACCTGGAATTTCACGTTTCCGGTCGTCGATCTCGTCCTGTCCGACCTGCATCGGCGGATGCGCGATTACACGCTGGTGGTTGAGGACGGGCCGCGCCGCTACGTGCATGACGGCTGCGGGATCCGGTTGGAAGCGAGGACGCCCAGCAGCCACTTCGGAACAACACGACACCTCAGCCGACACGCACCGCCGCTGTTCGCATCGGCCTAGGCGCCGGGAATCGGGTCGCCAGCGCTTCGAGAGTTGACGTCGGCTGCCCGGCTTGCGGTGCTACCATCGACGGCGTCAGGCCGTGCGAACTGTGCAGCCTGCAACACGGGAGGCAAGGATGAGCTTGTCTCCGTGCGCATTGTTCGGCCTCTGGAAGGACGCGCCCGTCTCGCCGTAGCGGCCGGGTTTCGGCTCGGCGCGCGTCCGGCCGCGCTTGCGCCGTCTCAGCAAGACCGCTTCTGTTCTCTCACGCAACGCGCCTTCGCCGGAGTCCTGGATCAAGCGGCGAGCGCCGGGTGCCAGGCCTTCGTCTGCGGCGGCGGGCTGTTCGCCGACACGCTGCCGTCGCTGGAACACGTACGAGCTGCCATGGCGCCGCTGGCGTCAGCCCGGCGCGCCGGTATCACGATCATCGCTACCGGCGATTCGGCAAACCAGGACACGGACGGAACCAACTTTCTTGCCGAAGTTGGGCTGATTGACACGGTGCTGGACGCGCGAGGCCCTGACTCGACGCTGATCTCCGCCGCGAATCTGCAGCTTGCCCTCGTGACCGGCGGTGCGCGCGGAGATCTGGACGGGGCGGACCTGGTACTGGCGCTGGACGCTCCGGGGCGCGATGCCGGCGAACCCGCGGCGATGGCCACCAATGCCGACCTGGTGATCGCTACACACGCCCGCCAGGCGGCGTTCGATCGCCTGGGCGACGTTCCCGTGATCGAAACAGGCTGGGCGGGGCCGTCGTTCGAGCGCGACACACAGCCAGGCTTCGTGGTGCTGGACGTCGATCCTCGCAACGGGGTGGTTCCCAGCTTCGTCGAGACTGACGCGATTCGGCCCGCTCAGCTGGTAGTCGACGCACCGCAGACCGGCAGCGAGATTGATCGCCTGATCGCCCCGGAGCTGGGCGCCGTCGGAATCCTGGACGCGAAGATTCAAGGTCGGGTGCTGCGCTCGGTCTGGCATGACGCCGATCCCGAGGGACTGATCGATCGAGCCGCGGCGGCGGGCACGCTGCTGCGATTCGACATTGACGGGATGGTCGTCGTCGAATCGGCGAGCGAAATCGGACTTCCCGAGCGTCCGTCCTTTCTGGTCAATGCACGGCGGGTGAGCGAGCGGCTGCTGACAGCCGCCAACGACGAGAGTGAACGGGACGTTGTGGCTGCCGCCCGGTCGCGCATCGTTGAGACGGCCCGACGTCGTGAGCCGACGAAGATTGTCGCGTGATCTTCCTGGAACGGTTGATCGCCCGCCACGTTGGCGAGCTCGAGAGTGTCGATATCGCCTTCGCCGCGCGCGGACGTCACCTGATCGAGGCGTCGCCCGCCGAAGCCACAGCCCTGAGCGCCGCGCTGCGTTGCGCGCTGTTTGGCGACGTGGCGCCTGGATTCGGCCGACGGGAGGGCGCGCTGGTTGGTGCATCCATCGTCGCCGGCGGCTCCTCCTATGCCATCGAGCGGCGAATAGCGCAGGACGGCCGCCTGACGACGTCCCTGGCACGCGGCGGCCCGTCCGGGCTCGTGGCGGTCACGGGCGTGGATCGGATCGAGCGCGAGCTCGATCGCCTCTTGGGCGCAGATAGCGAGGCGCTCGCCGCGCTGATCTGGCCGCCGCGCGATCTGCAGCCGCTAACCGGTCGCCTGCGCGAAATCGTGCGCGCCTGGCTTGGCTCGCGCCGCATGAACGTGCTGGCCGCCAGCGTCGAGGTCGGTCAGGATCTACAGGAAGCCGAACGGCTGGCGTCGCTCCATGTCGCGCTGGCCACGGCCGCCGAGTCGCACGCCGCCTCGACCGCCGAGGTTCAGCGGCTGGAGTACTTGCGCAAGCGAGACCGCGCCGCACGCGCGGTGCATCACGTGGAGGAGGCCGACCGCCTCTTTTCCGAGGCTGAGGCTGAACGACTCCAGATGGCGACCCTGGGCGAGCAATTCGAGCGGCAGCTTGAGCAGGCCGAACGCGCCCTGGCACTTGCGCACTTGCTGGACCATCGCGATGCAGCGGTTGAACGCGTTCGAACCGCCCGTGCCGGGCGAGCGGAAAACGAGAAGCAAATCTCGGACCTGGGCAACCTGCGCTCGGAGATGACGACCCACGAGCAGCGTCTGGCCACGCTGGAACGCGGTCTATCCGCCTATCGGCGCGCCGACGCGGCTGCCACCGCTGCCGACAGCGCCCGACGCGCCAGCGCGACCGTCGGCGAGGAGATGGCCGCACTGGAACGCGCGCGGCAGGAACTGTCCTCGAGCCGCCGCAAGGCCAAACGACTCACGACCGAGGCCCAGCGTGCGCAGACCCTCAGGGACCGAGAGGCTGAAGATTCGCACCTTCCCGCCGCGCACCGTCTCTGGCGTGAGTGGATGGACATTGCGCCGGCGGCAGAGAACGACGTTGAGACGAATGGAAGCGAAGCGGCGGCGCTGCACGAGCAACTGGAGACGCTGGAATCGGCGGTGCGGGCACACATCCGAGACGCCCAGCTGCGGGCGGGCTGGCGCCGGCTCGCGGCCGGCGGCGCCGTGGCGGGATTGTCGGCGAGCGTGCTGGGTCTCCTGGCTGTCGCACCACTGACACCCGTGGGACTGGTAGTCGGACTGACGGGCACGTTGGCCGGTATCTGGCTCACGTTGGCGGATCGTGGCCGCACCTCGGATCAAGATCGTCTCGAACGGGAGCTTGATTTCGTGGCCCGCGAACTCGAGCAGACGGAACAGCGCATGCGGTCGGCCGAGGAGGCACAGCACGCCCGAACTCGGGTCGAGCGCCAGCTGCAAGCACTCGAACTTGAGATTCCAGCGTCCGCCGAACGCGCAGCCATCTTGCGCGACAGCGCCTCCGTGCGCTTGCGTCAGATGGCCGACGGCGACCATCGGCGCGACGCCGCGGACGTGCGCCGTGCAGCGGACGCCGCGGCCCAGGCCGCCGACGACGCCGCCCGAGAGGTTCGACGCCTGGAAGCCCGCGTGGCCACGCTGAAGCGCAGCGATCCGGAGCAGCAGCTGATCGCCGCGGCCACCGAACGGCGCACGCAGCTGGAGAAGGCGGCCGGCGCCCGCCGCGCAGCCGAGCGTCTGGCCACCGAACTGCAAATCGGAACATCGCCGGATGCCATCGACAAGGCGCGTCGCGACACCCTCCGAGGGCTGCAGCAGCTGCGACAACGGCTGAGCGGCGGTCCGGACCTGGAGCTGCAGCGCCAGGTGGCGATACGCGACGAATCTCGGGCCAATAACGAACTGGCGGCGTTGGACGCCGAAATCGCCCGGCTGTGCCACGACGAATGTGGGGGCGCCGAGCATCGACCGCGGGCCGTGCAGCTGGCGCGATTGGCCGCTGTGACCGCACAGCTCGGCAGCGAACGGGCGCACGCGGCGGCTCGGGCGGCCGGTGCGCGCGGCCGCACGGTCCAGACAGCGTCACGCCGGCACACCACCGACCTGGCGGCCGCACTGCGAGCCCTGGGGATCGAGGCCAGCGCCGACTCGACCGCCGCGGAGGCTCGGGCCGCCATTCCTGAGCTGGACGCCGAGCCGATTGAGGTGGAGCAGACTCGCCGCGCGTTGCGCCAGGCACGGGACGCCGTGCGCCGTACCGAAGCGCGCATCCAGACGCTGGAGCTACGGGCCGGAATCGAGCAGACCGACATCAACCGCGAGGAAGCCCAGGCTCGGCTTGACCAGGCCGTTCGAACACGGCGCATTCGCGAGATCGGGCACACCATCGTGAACGACGCGCTGGGCGCCTCAATTGAGAGTTTGCCCGCCGCAATCGAGCGCGAATTGCGGATCATCCTGCCCGCAGCCAGCGCCGGGCACTTTTGGGACGCCCGCATCCGCGAGGGCCTGAGCCTCGACGTCTGGGACGCGGCGGCGGGCGACTGGCAGCCTTCCCGCGATCTGAACGATCCGAGCCGCGAGCAAGTGGAGCGTGCGCTGGCTCTGGCGCTGGCAACCGCCGGCCCGCCGCTGGACGCAACGGACTTGCCGGCTTTTCTCTGGCTTGAGCAGTCGGCGTCGGATCGCGACGGTTCAATCTTGCAGGCCCTGGCATTGGCAGCGGGCCTGGGCATCGCCGCTCAGCGATACCCCCAGGTCATCGCAACCGGCCGGGGGCTCACAGCCAGCCTCGGACGGTTCGACCGCGTCACTCAACTCATCAGTGGGCATGCGGCCGACAACGTCCAGGCCGTCAGCAGCATTCGTGAGGCCGGATAGTGCTATCAACCGAAACCCGACGCCGTTCGGCGCGCCGACGCCCGGCCGATCGAGGGAAGCGCCGCCAACGCCTTGCGCATACCCGAACCAGCAGATCCGCCGAATCCGCCACGACCGTCAAGGCGCGGGATGACGAAACGGCCGACGCTCCCGCTCGCGCATCAGGCGGCATACGCTCAGTCCGAATACGAAGGGGCGAATCCGGTAGTGAGCGACGAACAGCGGCGGGCGCGTCAGCCGGCGCTCAGTCGGATTCGGCTCGCCCCGCGCTGGACTCTGCCGCCAAGCGTATCGACGATCCCGAAGGCCGGTTGCAGCTGACGCTGGACCTCAGTGACCCTGAGCCACGTGGCTACGAGGCGTCCAGCAAGCCTCCGAGAGAGCGAATCGACACCGCTCGATGGCTCTGGCTGGCCATGAGCATGGGGGCCGCGACCTGCCCGGTCCTGCTGGGATTCCAGCTTGTCTTCACGAATCCGGCACATGGGCTCAACGTGATTGCGGTCGTCGTCACCATGTCGTTTGGCGCCCTGTTCGCCACCTGGACCTTTGAGTACTGGCTGCGGCGTGGAAATGCCACGCATGCAGTCAAGGTTCCGATCTGGACACTTACGCGTCACGCCGTGCTGGCGTCGGTCGGCGTGGCGGCGATGGCGGTCAGCGCCTTGAACGGGACGGCGAGCTTCGGCTTATTGATCCTGGTGACATTTACGCTCATCGTGGCCGATATCGTGTTGCGCAGGCTTCGCATCCGCTAGTGCATCACGACGCAACGGACGATCCCTATGCGCAAATTGCCGACCTGTACGAAGCCGAACACCGCGACTGGACGGACGACCTAAGCCTGTACCGGGCGCTGGCGGCACGCGCCGGCGATCCCGTGCTCGAGCTCGGCTGCGGATCGGGCCGCGTGGCCATTGCCCTGGCCGAATCCGGGCACGAGGTTCAGGGCATCGACACGTCAGAGGCCATGCTGTCGATCGCCCGCGACAACCTGGCGCAGCGCAATCTGCCCGTGACGTTCGCGCTCGGCGACATGCGGCGATTCGAGCGTCAACGCGACTTTGGGTTAGTGATTTGCGCGTTGGACACGCTGCTACACCTGCCGTCGGCCAACGACGTTCGCGAAACGCTCGCCGCCGCGCATGCGGTTCTACGTGCCGGTGGTCTGCTGGCAATCGACATCGTCTGTCCTTCACCGGACTTGCTGGCTATGCGAGACGGAGTCGTTCGGCGTCAGTCGACCTTCGCCGGGCCGGGAGGCACCGAGGTCACGCACTTCGTGTCCTGGGATATCGACCCCGAGGCCCAGACGATCGATACCACGCACTTTTACGACTGGATGACCGACGCGGGCTTCGTACGCCGACGTACAACGTCCTTCCGCCTGCGCTATGTAGAACGCAGTGAGGCGGAAGACGGCCTGCGAGCCGCGGGTTTCGGCGACGTGGAGCTGTACGGGAACGCCCAGCTCGACCCGTTCGAGCCCGACAGCGATCGCATGATTCTCGTCGCCACCAGGACCGGCGATTAAACGCTAGAACGACCAGCGCCCAACTGGCCCGTGACGGCCGCGCCAGGCAACGTAGGCGTCGAGATCACTGACCAATCGAATCGTCGAAGCGATGGGCGCCATACCAAGACTCAGCAGCCGGCGGAGCACAACGCCGTCCGCCAGCGCCAGGTCAACGTCTACCGACGACAGCCCTCGCAGGGCGGCCGAGCGCCCGGCCGCGCCCACGAAGTCCTCGACATCGTGGCTCTGCGTGTCGCCTCCGACGACAAGCCGCAGGTCCAGCGACCCGTTCGCGGCGGGAATCAATGGATCCGGATCGCACAGCAACGTGACGTCGGGACCGATGAGGAGGTAGCTGGCCGACGAATACGGTTGCGTCTGGACCCTGGCTGCCACCGACGCTTCACGGACTTGAGCGTCGTCGATCAGATCGGAGCTTGCGATTTCGCGCCAGCCTCTGAGGTCAACCGGCCCGCCGAGATTCCCGGCCACGCCACGCAAGCGCACGGTGAGATCGGCCGGCCGGAATCCGCGGCGCGCATACATTCCGGCGGCGCGAGCCGACGTCGGCGCCACCTCCATGCCAACGACCGGCCGACCGCGCGCCGTCAGAGATTCCAGCGCGTGATCCGTCAACGCCGCCCCCACCCCGGCGCCACGAAAGCCCGGCGCGACGCCCAGACCCGCCATCCAGGCCGCGTCAGGCTCGACGACGGCAAACACGGCGCCAACCGGACCGTAGCCCGCGACCTCGGCCATCCACGAGTCCGTGGAACGCTGCCGCCACTGGCGTACGCGGCTCGCAGTCAGCGGCAAATCCACCCTGCCGACCGTCGAGATTGTCTCGCCGTCGGGCTTCCCGTAGGCAGCGCGCAGCAACTGGGCAGCCGCCGCAGCATCATCGTCACGCATGCGCCGCACGGTCGCCCGCACCCCTCGATTCGTGCCAGCCACGATAGAATCCATACAGCGGCTCTCGGGTAGCCGCAGTCTGTCCCCCGAAACGAATTGCCGCACCCATGACCACCCTGCCTCATCCTGATCTGGCCGGCGCGATGAGCCGTCTGGGCACCGAAACCGCGTTCTCCGTATTGGCGAGAGCCAAGGCCCTGGAGCGCGAAGGCCGCGACATCATCCATCTTGAGATCGGCGAGCCAGATTTCGACACGCCGGCCAACATCATCGACGCGGCCAAGCGGGCGTTGGACGATGGCTTCACACACTACGTGCCGTCGGCCGGAATCCCCGAGGCGCGCGAGGCCATCGCTTCCGACGTCGCCGCCTCGCGTGGAATCGACGTCGCGCCCGACCAGGTGGTGATCACGCCCGGCGCCAAGCCCATCATGTACTTCGGAATCACGGCGCTCTGTGGACCTGGCGATGAGGTGCTGTATCCGGACCCGGGCTTCCCGATTTACGAGTCGGTGATCCGGTTTGTGGGCGCCACGCCGGTGCCAGTGGCGCTGCGGCCGGAGAATCAGTTCCGGCTGGACCTGGACGAGTTGGAGGACAAGCTTTCGGATCGAACGAAGCTGCTGATTCTCAACTCGCCGCAGAATCCGACCGGGGGCGTGCTGCCACCGGAGGACATCAGCGCGATCGCGGATCTGGTGGCGGACCGGCCGGTGCAAGTGCTGAGCGACGAAATCTATGGGCGCATCATGTATGGCGAGGTCGAGCAGGCCTCGATCGCGGCGTGTCCGGGGATGGCCGACAAGACGATGATCCTGGACGGATTCTCAAAGACGTACGCCATGACGGGCTGGCGGCTCGGGTACGGCGTGATGAATGCCCAGCTGGCGGAGGCGGTGGCCCAGTTGCAAACCAACTGCACCAGCTGCACGGCCGCATTCATCCAGATGGCCGGAGTCGAAGCTCTCACCGGACCACAGGACGCCGTGAATGGCTTTGTGGCTGAGTTCCAGCGGCGACGCGACGTGATCGTGGATGGACTCAACAGCCTGGACGGCGTGGACTGCCAGCGCCCCGCGGGGGCGTTCTACGTGTTTCCGCAACTCAGCGGCTTCCGCGTCAGCACTGACGAGATCGCCGATCGCCTGTTGAACGACGCCGGCGTGGCGGTGCTGGCCGGGACGGCCTTCGGCACGGTGGGTGCAGACTCGCTGCGCTTGTCCTTCGCCAACTCGGTCGAGAATCTGGAGCGCGCCGTGGAGCGGATGCGTCCAGTCCTGGCTGCCTGCCGCTAAGCCTGCTCGAAGCCGCCTAGATCTGTTCGACGCGGTCCACGTCGAACATGAACATCGTGGCGCCGCCCACCTGAACTTCCACTGGGAACGGCAGGGGCGCGTCCCCCGAGTCCTGGATCGTTTGCCCCGGGCTGACGATCTGCATGCGGGTGGTGGCGTTGCGCCGCACGATCCCGAGCAGGTCACCGATTCGATCGTCGTCCACGCCGATGATGAAGGTCGTGTTCCCTTCGCGCAGGAACCCGCCAGCCGTCGGCACGCGCGTGAATCGAAAACCGCCGGAAACGAGCGAGTCGGCCAGACCGTCGGCGTCAGGCTCCTGCACGATCCCAAAGAAGAGCTTCAGCGGGAATCCAATCGGGCCGGGCTGCCAGCGAGGCGCGGGCAGCTTACGCGATGCTGAGCGGAAGAAGACGCTGCACGGGCGCCGTCACTTGTCGGAGTTCGCGGACGTCGGCCTCAGGCTGAACGCGACCCAGGATTTCAGCCGCAATGTCCTGGGGCGACTGAAGTCCGTCGACCACCAGCCAGCGGTCCGGATCGTCAGCCGCCTGGTCCAGGTACGAACTTCGAACGCGTCGATGAAAGGGCAAGCCGTGCCAGTTGATGCCGCCGGCCTTTTCCCAGTCCGTGTTGCGGTGACTGAGACTGCGCTTCAGTCCCGCCTCCACCTCGACATCCAGGAGGACCGTCACGTCGGGCGTGACACCCTGAATAGCGAATGAGGTCAGGTGTTCGAGATCTCGTCGCCGCAGGCGAAAGCCGCCGCCCTGGTAGGCGCGAGTCGAGGCGGCGAAGCGGTCGCAGATCACCACGCCGTCCCGCTCGAGGTGTGGACGGATCCGCTCGGTGACATGTTGCGAGCGAGCGGCCGACATCAGCAGCGCCTGCACGCGCGGGTCCACGGCCTGCATGTCTTGCTCTTGCAGCAGCACCCGACGCAGGCGTTCGCCGAGTAGCGTGCCCCCAGGTTCTCTGGTCAGGTCCACGTCGAGCCCTTGTTGGCGTAGAGCGTCGCCCAGCAGCTGCGCCTGGGTGGTCTTTCCGCTGCCTTCGGGACCTTCGAAGACGATAAAGAGCCCGGCGGGACTTCCGTCTATCACGTGAGCCTCGGTCTGGTACTCACGGGTGTGCGCAGATGCTGACGCGGCGCGCCGTTGCCGCGAGCGGCGGCCTGCGCCTTCGACGGTTGCCGCGGTTCCGGTTCCTCCGGGCGCTCCATATCCAGGAGCGTCGCCAGGCAGGCCTCCATCTGCGTCACCGTGTTGTTGCGTAATACGTAGACCGGCAAGCCGCGTGCCTCGGCGTCTCGCAGGACTCGGGCGCGCTTGCGGTGAAAGCTTCGCAGGGTTACGACCACGTCGGCCTGGGCCAGGTGACGAACCAGCCGGATCATGTCGGTCGCGCTGTTGGCGATCGCGTGCTCCAGGCGGCTTCGACTCACACCGAACGGGAACAGGTTCAGGCGGCCGTCGTCCACCCGAACCTCGCCGGCGTCCGAAGGCTCAGGCAGGGCGCCCTCCACGCTCACGCGCGCCTCGGCATTGGTGTCGCGCAGCACCCGGCCGTCCGGCAGCCGCATCCGTGACTCGGCGCGCACGGCGCCACCGCGCAGGATGGCGTCGACCGATCCGGCAACGTTGTGGTGGATGACGAAGGCGTCCCTGGAGTGCAATTCGATCAGCGTGTCGAAGGTCGGAGGCGACCGGCGCTCGAGCACGGTTTTCTGGGTGCGGCGGCGGCGCGCCTCGTCATCACTGAGGGTGACGGATTCGACGCCGCCGACAAGATCGCTCAGCAGCGGGTTAAGCAGCACGTTGTCGAGCGTCTGGCCGTGGGCCGTGGCGATGAGGCGCACGCCGCGTTCAGCGATCGTCCGCGCCGCCTCGGCTTCGAGATCCGTCCCGATCTCGTCCACCACAATGACTTCCGGCATGTGGTTCTCGACCGCCTCGATCATCACGCGGTGTTGCCGGTCCGGGGCTGCCACCTGCATGCGACGAGCGCGACCGATGCCGGGGTGCGGCACGTCACCGTCTCCGCCGATTTCGTTCGAGGTATCGACGATCACCACGCGCGCCCCGTGATCGTTGGCCAGTACGCGGGCCATTTCGCGCAGCATGGTGGTCTTGCCGACCCCGGGCGGTCCCAGTAGCAGCAAACTACGGTCGCCGGCCACAATATCGCGCACGATGGCCGTGGTGCCGTGCAAGGCTCGCCCTCGCCGCACCGTCAACCCGACCACCCGGCCTGACCGGTTCCGAATCGCGGAGAAGCGATGCAATGTCCCCGGCACGCCGGCGCGGTTGTCCGAGGTGAACTCGCCCACGGCTTCCACCACCGCGGCGATGTGGCCCAATTCCACCTTCCAGGGCAGCAGGCGCTCCGAACCGTCGCTGAGCCGGATTTCGGGAACCCGCCCCAGGTCAAGCACGATCTCAACGACCTCGGTCCATCCGGTCACCGTGCGCAAGTCGTCCTGCAGTCTGGCCGGCAGAGCGGCTACCAGGTCCCTGAGCTCGTCGTCGTCCCCCGACTGAATATGCGGCGCGTCAACGGCCCTGGGTGGCTGCAGGAGGTCTGGAGTCGCCACGCCGACCTAACTCGTCGCCCGGTCCAGGGCCTGCGCCGGCACTTCAGCCGCGATTCGTACCGACATGTGCTTGACGAGCACTTCGCGCTCGTCGGTCTTGACAAAGTTCTCGTCTTCCACGGCGCGGCGCAGCGAGTCCTCGTGTGCATGCACGACGACGCGAACAGGCAGACGTCCCGAGTCCATCAGCGACCAAACCGCAAAGCCGAGCAGCGGACGCGTTAAGGCGGCGCGACGAGGATGGACCATCAGGGCTGCGGTGTGGCGGCCTCGCGTACCGGGATGAACCCGCAACCAGCCGTCCAGACCTCTCGCACCGTCGACCACAAACTCCTGGGGTGCGCGTCCACCCCCGAAGAGCGGCAGCCGACGCCGTGGAACCGATGGGCGCTCGCCCCCGGGCGACTCCGCCAGTTGCAGCGCCGCGGGCGTGATGGTGCGGTAAAGCTGCGAGATGTCCCAGGCGTCCGCCTGCTCAACCGGCCGCAGTCCCGCAATCGGCCCGGGGTTCGCCGTGGGTCCCGGTCGACGCGTGTAGACGTCCTCGCTGACGGCGCCAACGAATCCCAGGCCTCCGAACACTTCTCGAAACCGGCTGCTACGGGGCAGGCGGACAAACACGCTGACGTAGCCTCGAGCCCCGGCGTCGGCCGTTAGTCGCTCCAGCAGCGCGGTGCAGGTCGCCAGTTCAACCGAATCCGGCGCGATATCGTCAGCCGACAGGGCGATGGTGAGCACCGAGACGTTGGCCCGACGCCGATCAGGCAGGAACTCGGCCAGCGCAAAACCAACCAGCGACTCATTCGCCCACGCGGCATATCCCTGCACGTCCGGAACCAGTCCTGGCACCGTGGCCGCCAGGGCCATGAAGGCCGGCGGCGTGGGCCCGGCCACCGGCGCCACGTGTTCACGCGGCCCCGTCGCGAGAATGAAACTGCGCGCCAGCGCCGGCGCGTGCCAGGGACGAAGCCTCGTGACGCCCGGTGTCACGCCTGTCTGGCCATCTCGACAAAGCCGGCGTGCAGCCGCGTATCCCCGGTGAGTTCTGGATGGAACGATGTTCCAAAAAGACGTCCGTGCCGTACCGCCACAATCGTTCCATCATTCAGCCGGCTCAGCACCTGAACACCAGGTCCCACGGTGCGCACAACCGGCGCGCGGATAAATACCGCAGGGAAGGGACCTCCCGAGATACCGTCGATCTCAAGATCGGTTTCAAAGCTGTCGGTCTGACGCCCGAAGGCGTTTCGCTCAACGGTTATGTCAAGTAGATTCAGCAGCGGCTGCGTGCGGCCAACATCCCGGGCCATCAGAATCAGCCCGGCGCAGGTACCCCAGATCGGCTTTCCGGTCTCGGCCAGGTGGCAGATCGGTTCTCGGAAGCCGTAGCGCTCCATCAGCTTGCCAATGGTGGTGCTCTCGCCACCGGGAATAATCAAGCCGGCGATGCCAGCCATGTCGGACGGTTGGCGTACTTCCACGGCCTGCGTATCAAGCCTGCCGAGCATGGCCCCATGTTCGGCGAAATCACCCTGAAGCGCGAGGACGCCAATGCGAACGCTCACGCGTGCCTCGTGCTGCTACCACCCGCGACCGGCAAGCATCTCCTCGGGCTGGAGCGAGCTGTTGGCGATTCCAACCATCGGCTCGCCAAGGTTTCGCGAGACCTCGGCTACGAGCGCCGAGTCCTCAAAGTTCGTTGTGGCTTCCACGATCGCGCGGGCGCGCTGCGCCGGATCCCCGGACTTGAAGATGCCGCTGCCAACGAAGTTGCCGTCGCAGCCAAGCCGCATCATAAGCGCGGCGTCGGCGGGAGTGGCGATTCCGCCGGCGGCAAAGTTCACGACCGGCATGCGGCCAAGCTCAGCGGCCTCCTGCACCAGGTGCACGGGAGCCTGAATGTCCTTGGCGTAGGCGAACAGTTCGTCCGGCCGCATGTGCTGAATCTGACGCAATTCAGACATGACCCGACGCATATGGCGGACGGCCTCGACGACGTCGCCCGTGCCAGCCTCGCCCTTGGTTCGAATCATCGCGGCGCCTTCACCGATCCGGCGCAGCGCCTCGCCCAGGTTGCGGCAGCCGCAGACGAACGGCACGTCAAACGCGGCCTTGGCCACGTGGTGCTCCTCGTCGGCGGGCGTTAGGACTTCCGACTCGTCGATGTAGTCCACACCGAGTGACTGCAGGACCTCGGCCTCCACGAAGTGGCCAATACGGCACTTCGCCATAACCGGAATAGTGACCGCCGCCTGGATCTCCAGGATCTTCTCAGGGTCGGCCATGCGGGCCACGCCGCCCTGTGCGCGGATATCAGCCGGAACCCGCTCCAGCGCCATCACCGCCGCTGCGCCCGCGTCCTCCGCAATCCGAGCCTGCTCGGCGGTGACGACGTCCATGATGACGCCGCCCTTGAGCATCTGCGCCAGGCCACGCTTTACGGTTTCGGTGTTCTTGCTGACTGCGCCGTTGGAACTCATGGCTACCCCGGACAGAGATCTCCAGATTAGAGACTCTTAGCCCACATTCTAGCGTGAGCCCACTGCAGGTCCTATACCGGCTGGGCCGCCTGAACCAGTTCAGCAAGGGGCGTGTCGCGTGGAGCGCGCAGCGCGCCACTGAGGGCGGAGTCGGCTAGGTCCGGATCGACCGGATGCGCAGCGGCTCTGAATTTGTCCACGAGTTCCGAATCGCTCAGCGGTCGGCTCGGATCGCCTCGCGGAACTTCGACGCGGACCGTGCGAGCCTCGCCGGTCGCGAACTCAGCTTCCAGAACGCAGCCCCAGCGCTGCGGGTAGGCAGCGTCCAGCTCCGAATCGCTGGTGACCTCGATGCCGTCGGCCACACGCAGCACCTCCGGATCCCAGAGATGCGGCTCGCCGAAACTGTCC
>JAPPKM010000205.1 GCA_028874315.1 Chloroflexota bacterium | reverse complement strand
ACATCGCCGACGCCTTCGCGCGGATGAACTCGGGCGACCGGGTGGCCGTCTATCTCACCCAGAACGGCCCCGGCTCAGAGAACTCGTTCGGCGGCCTCGCCCAGGCCTGGTCGGAGTCGGCCCCGATGGTCGCCATTCCCGGCGGCTACGCCCGCGCGCAGACCAACGTCGCCCCCAACTTCTCCGGCTTGGTCAACTTCCAGCACGTGAGCAAGTGGACCGAACAACTCACCGACGCCAACGACCTCGCCAACGCCGTCCGCCGCGCCTTCACCCACGCCAAGAACGGTCGCCAGCGGCCGGTCGTGCTCGAGATCTCCGGCGACCTCTGGGGCGCCGAGATCGAGGAGCCCATCAACTACACGCCGACCCCGGCCTACCGTTCCGGCCCCGATCCGGCCGACGCCCGTAAGGCCGCGCAGACGCTGGTCAACGCCGAGCGGCCCGTGATCTACGCCGGACAGGGCGTCCACTACGCCAAGGCCTGGGACCAGCTCCGGGAACTGGCCGAGCTGCTCGAGGCGCCGGTTTCCACCTCGCTGCAGGGCAAGAGCGCCTTCCCCGAGACGCATCCGCTGTCGCTCGGCTCCGGCGGCCGCGCCATCCCCAGGGCGGTCCACGAGTTCCTGCACGATGCCGACGTGGTCTTCGGCATCGGTTGCTCGTTCGCCAAGACCGGCTTCGGTGTGGCCATGCCCAAGGGCCCCTACTACATCCACTCGACCCTCGACCCCGAGGACTTCAACAATGAGGTCGAGATCTCCGAAGGCGTCGTCGGCGACGCCGCCCTCGTCCTTGACGCGATCATCGGCGAGGTGCGCGAGCTGATCTCCGGTCCGCGAGGCCGCGCCGACGCCGTCGCCGCCAAAATCGCCGAGGTCAACGGCGGCTGGCGTAAGGACTGGGCGCACAAGACCGATTCCAACGACACGCCGGTCAACCCGTACCGCGCCCTCCGCGACCTGTACGCCACGCTCGATGAGACCGTCGGCATCGACAACGTCGTCGCCACCCACGACGCCGGTTCGCCGCGCGACCAGATGTCCCCCTTCTGGAACTCCACCACGCCGCTCAGCTACATCGGCTGGGGCAAGACCACGCAACTCGGCACCGGCCTCGGCTACGCCATGGGCGCCAAGGTCTCAGAGCCCGAGAAGACCTGCCTCAACGTATGGGGCGACGCCGCCATCGGCATGACCGGCATGGACTTCGAGACCGCCGTGCGCGAGAACATCCCCATCCTCAGCGTCCTGCTCAACAACTTCTCAATGGCGATCGAACTGCCCATCATGAAGACCGCCACCGAGAAGTACCGAGCCACCGACATCTCCGGCCACTACGCCGACATGGCCAAGGCCTTCGGAGGCTACGGAGAACGGGTCGAGTCCCCCGGAGACCTCAAGGAAGCCTTCAAGCGAGGCATCCGAGCCACCGAAGACGGCCAGCCCGCCCTCATCGAAGTCATCACCTCCAAGGAAATCGACTACTCGATGTTCCGCTAGGGCCAGCCGCCCCCGACTCGGCCGAAGCCCATACTCGGCGCGACGGGACTGTTCCCTGCGGCGTTGTACCGGCGGACGACCACTTGAGCCGCGCCTACGCCGATCCCCGGCGCGACGGCCTCATGTAGGGGCAGCCCTTGCGGCTGCCCGCTCCTCTGGCTGAACTCTGCCGGCACGCCGCTGCCGCTGTGCCAACACCGCTACATCCAACAACGGTCGCTTGCACCCTCGCAGCTCCAACGCGATAGGATAAGATTATCTGTTCTATATTACGCAAGGAGAGCGCCAGTTATGCCAACCGTCGCCAATCCCCCGAACCACCCACCCGATTCCGATCACATTCGAACAGAGCCGAACAAAACCGAACGCTCCCGAACGCCGCCGTCCCGCCTGAGCCGGTCTTTTTCTCACTGGGCCGTCTGAAGCACCCTGAACCAGACCAAAAAAACCTGAAAGAACCTGAAAGAAACTGAAAGCGATTGCGCGTCAAAACCCAGCAAAACACTGGAGATCGTGGCCTCAACCCCCCTCGAAAAAAAGTTCACCTGAAACCTGAAACAATGCCGTTCCGCCCTACTCAATCACCCCATCAGCCTCGAGCCGCGCGACCTCCGCCGCCGACATCCCCAGCCAGTCGGCCGCCACGGACACGTTCGATTCCCCGAACACCTCCGAGCGGTGGTACACCGCGGCCGGCGTCTGCTCGAACTGCAGCGCGAGCCGATCCGCCTTCAGCGGCCCAAGGTCCGGATGCGGATCGTCATAAGCGAAGTGCATCTCGGCCTGGGCCAGTTGCGGGTCGCGATTGACAAGGTCATCCCCGGTCTGCACGACCCCAGCCGGCACGCCGACCGCCTGGCAGCGGTGCATCAACTCGTATCGATCCTGACCGCTGGTCCACTCGCCGATCCGCGCGTCCAACTCCGCTCGTCGAGCCCGACGGCCGTCCGCAGCGGCCAACGAAGAGTCACCGAGCCAGTCGTCCGCCTCCATCAGCCGACACAACGCCCGCCACTGCGCGTCATCGACGACGGCAATCGCGCACCACTGGTCGTCGCCGCGACACGGGTAGATCGCGTGCGGCGTCCAAGACTCCCAGGGCGGGTCGTTGCCCACCGGTTCCGCCGCGACCCCGTTGGCGAACCAGTCGAGCAGCGCCGGTCCCCCGAAGTTGACGCCGACCTCGAACTGGCTCATGTCGATCCGCTGACCGCGGCCCGCCATCCGTCGTCCTTCAATCGCCGCAAGCACCGCCACCGCGCCATGCAGCCCGGCCATGTGGTCGTTGTAGCTAAAGCCAATCCCGATGTCGTTGCGACCCGGTACGCCGGTCAGATAGGTCAGCCCGGCCAGCGCATGAACCGTCGGTGCATACGTAACGTACTTCGACCACGGCCCGGAGATGCCCATGCCCGACATGCCGACGTAAATCACGCCCGGATTGCCGGGGCTGACGTCGTCGTAACCGATCCTCCAGCGATCGAGCACGCCGACCGAGAAGTTGTCGATCACCACGTCTGCCTGCAGCGCCAGCTCGCGCGCGATGTCGCGCGCCTCCTGCCGGCTGAGGTCGAGCTGGAAGACCCGCTTGTTGCGGTTCCACAGCGCGTGGTACGGATGCTCGACGCCGCCCGCCAGTCCGGCGCGGGTCGACGACATGATCTTGACCACATCAGCCCCCATGTCGCCAAGAACACGCGTCGCAAACGGTCCGGCCAGGACATGCGTGAAGTCGAGGATCCGGATGCCCTCAAGCGGTCCCACGGTGGAGCGGCCAAGTCGTGGCGCGGTAGGGAGTCTCCCACTGCCTCCGGCATCTCCCCCGGCTTCGCGGGCGGAGATGGGATCGGGCTCTATCTCTCCCCCCGCCGTCAGGTGGGGGGAGATGTCCCGTAGGGACAGAGGGGGGC
>JAPPKM010000128.1 GCA_028874315.1 Chloroflexota bacterium | reverse complement strand
GGCCATCCCCGCGCCGCCAGCACCATCCCCAGGTACGCAAACGGCAACGCAAAAACCGTGTGTTCGAACCGAATCGCGTCCAGGTAGACCCGCGCCCGCCGCACGGGAACCGCCGGGCTCATCTACAAGCGCCGCGCGGCGTGCGTTGCCTCATCAGTCCAACCCAAACCACGGCCCGCTGTTCAGCAGCCGCTCGAACACCGCCCGCTCTTCCGCGTCCTCGATCAGCTCCCCCGCCTGCCGAGCCGTTTCCCGACGGTTCGCCGCATCCGCCAGTTCGGCGCACGCGTGCGACCGCGCCAGGCACTCCAGCGCCGCCGCTCGATCGAACGCTGTCTGCGCGTCGCCGTTCGCATCGCTCAACTTGATGCACGCATCGGCGTGATGCACCGACAGTGAGACGATCCCAAGAAACGACACCGCTGTCGCCACCAGGTGCTCGGCCCGCTGTTTCTCCAGCGGCCCGCCCACCTCGAACCAGTGCCGGTGCGACGCATAGGCTCTTGAGAGCAGCTCGCCGGCGTGCAGGTAGTTCGGGTTGCTGTCGATCAGCTCCCATGCCTGGTTGTTGTTTTCCACCGCAAACCAGCGCGCAGCTCGCTGAATGTCAGACCCCGCGTCCTCGTCAGATCCCATAGCTCGACCACCGTTCATCCACGAGTTTCACGATCTCGTCGTCCATCTTGATCTCCGGCGGCCACTCCCGCGGGAACCCTTCCTGCGGCAGCTTGCGCGTCGCGTCGATGCCCAGTTTCCCTCCAAAGAACTCAGTAGTCGTCGCGAACTCAAGGTGATCCATCGGCCCGCGCGCTTGCTCCAGGTCGCGCGCCGGGTCCGTGTTCGCGCCCACCCGCCACATCACTTCCTTCAGGTTCTGCACGTCCACGTCGTGGTCCACCACGATGATGTACTTCGTGAACATCAGCTGGCCGACGCCCCAAATGCCGTGCATCACCTTGCGCGCCTGACCGGGATACCGCTTGTTGATCGACACGATGCAGAAGTTGTGAAACACCCCGTGCACCGGCAGGTTCATGTCCACCATTTCGGGCACGAACAGCCGCACCAGCGGCAGGAACAGACGCTCCGTCGCCTTCCCGATCCAGGCGTCCTCCATCGGCGGCACGCCCACGATCGTCGATACGAAGACCGGATCCCGCCGCCGCGTCACCGCCGTCAGGTGAAACACCGGAAACGGCTCAGCCAGCGAGTAGTACCCGATATGGTCCCCGAATGGCCCCTCAAGCCGCGACTCCGACGGATCCACCCAACCCTCCAGCACGATCTCCGCATGTGCCGGAACCTTGATGTCCACTGTCTTCGCTTGCACGGTCTCAACCGGCGCGCCCCTCAGAAAGCCAGCGAACACCATTTCATCGATATCCGGCGGCAACGGCGCGCTGGCTGCGTACATCAGCGTTGGGTCCGCCCCAATTGCCACCGCCACTTCCATGCGCCGGCGTTCTTCCCGGCTCCGGCGCCAATGCTCGGCGCCGCCCTTGTGCAGCTGCCAGTGCATCCCCAGCGTGCGGTCGTCGAACTTCTGCAGCCTGTACAGCCCCACGTTCCGCTTTCCCGTCAGCGGGTCGTGGGTCAGCACCAGCGGGAAGGTGATGTACGGCCCGCCGTCCAGCGGCCAGCACGTCGGAATCGGCAGGTCCGCCAGCGACGGATTCTCGGTGTCGAACACCTCGTGCACCGGCGCGTTGCTCACCTCGCGCGGCCCGATCCGCCCGACTTTGATGATCTCGTTTAGCACCTGCAGCTTGCCCAGCAGGCTTTTTGGCGGCGGCCCCATCGCCATTGACAGCAGGTCGTCCAGCCGCCGCTCCAGTTCCGACCACTCCTCCATGCCCAGCGCCCAGGCCATCCGTTGCGGCGACCCCAGCAGGTTGATAGCAAACGGGATGTCGCTGCCCTTCACGTTCTCGAACAGCAGCGCCGGTCCCTCGGCCTTCATCACCCGGTCCGCGATCTCGGTGATTTCCAGGTGTGGGTCCACTTCGACCCGGATCCGCCGCAGCTCGTCCCGCTCCTCCAGCAGGTGCAGAAACTCGCGCAGGTTCTTGAAGGCCATGGCCATCCCCGCCTACGGCGCTAGCAGAAGGTCGTACGGAAGCTGATTGAGATTATCGATCACCAGGTTCGGCCGTAACTCGCCCTGTGCCGCCTCAGCGTCTGTGCGCGTTGTACTCCCCGTCAGCACCAGCACGCCCGTCGCTCCAATAGCATTCGCGCCGGCGATGTCAGCGTCGAGCAGGTCGCCCAGGATTACCAGGTCCTCGGCCGGCACCCCGCTCCGCTCCGCCGCCAGGCTGAACAGGTGCGGCGACGGCTTCCCAACCACCAGCGGCTCGATCCCTGTAGCCGCCGTGAGCGCGCCGACGATGGCTCCCGCGCCTGGCATCGGCCCGTTCGCCGTCGGCAGCAACGAGTCTCTATTCACGGCGATGAAGGCCGCATCGTGCACCACGAGCCCCCGCGTCGCCCGCGACAGCCGGTCGTAGGTCAGCCCGAAGTCGCACCCGGCCACCACCACGTCCACCGGCTCGTCGTCGTCAAAGCTCGCCAACCGGAATCCGGCCGCCTCGATGTTCGCCGCCAGCCCTGCGCCGCCCAGCACCAGCACCGAGTCTGGCTTTGGGTCCAGCCGGTTCAGGTACTCCACGGTCGCAACCACCGCCGAGATGATCTCCTCGGGGCCCGCATCCACTCCCATCTGCTGCAGCTTGGCAGCCAGCTCCACCGGCGCTTCGCGGGAGTTGTTCGTCACGAAGAACAGCGGCAGACCGAGGTTGCGCACCGTCGCCACCGCCTCCGCGGCGCCGTCGATCAGCTGACCGCCCTGGTACATCACGCCGTCCATGTCAAACACGAACGCCCGACGTCGCGCTGGAATCACGGCGGGCTCGCGGTCGGAGTGCTCGTGGTGGTGGTGGTGCGTGTGACACGCACCGCTGCCGGTCACGCGGGATAGACCCCGTTCACCACCATCTCGCGATCCCAGTCACCGGCCAACACGCCCACGACGTTCTTGGCGGCGCCAATGGCCATGCGCTCCACCGACTCCACGGCCACGCCCGCCATGTGCGGCGTGGGCAGCACCTTCGGGTGCGCGGCCAGGTCGTCGCCTTCCGGCGGCGGCTCGCTGGTCCGAACGTCCAGCGCCGCACCGGCCAGCTGACCTGAATCCAGCGCCGCCCGCAGCGCCGCCTCGTCCACAAGTCCGCCCCGAGCCGTATTGACCAGGAATGAGCCCGGTTGCATCAGCCCCAGCGTTCGTTCGTTCGCGACCTCGCGAGTCTCGTCGTTCATCGGCGTGTGCAGCGACACGAATCTGGCGCGACGGAACACCTCGTCGATATCCACCAGTTCCACCCCGTACTCCGCCACGAATTCGGCGTCGGGGTACGGCTCGGCCGCCACCACATCCACCTCGAACCCCTGCAGCCGCT
>JAPPKM010000033.1 GCA_028874315.1 Chloroflexota bacterium | reverse complement strand
CGCTGGACCTGCACGCCAAGGACCAGCAGCTGGCGGCCGACCTGGGCAAGCTGACCGGCGTGCGCCTTGCGGTCACCAGTACCGTCAACGAGCTCTACAAGGAAGCCCAGGCGCGCGGCTACGGCGGCCAGAACACCTCCGCCATCATCCGCCCGCTGGAAGACCTGCACGGCGTCACGGTGGAGCCGGCGTCGTAGCACAGCCTTCGATTCCGACATCGCTACCGAGGCCCGGAGCCTCGGTGCGCCCTCGCTTCAGCCAGTAAGGAGCCCCAGGTGGCCGACGTGATCAAAGTTCTGGGCATCTCAGGCAGCCTGCGACGCGCCTCATTCAATACCGGGCTGCTTCGCGCCGCCGCCACGGTGCTGCCGGCGGGCATGGAGATGAAGACCTTCCCGCTGCATGACCTCCCGCTGTTCAACGCGGACGTGGAGGACCTTGGGACCCCCGAGCCGGTCGTCGCCCTGCGCAGCGCCATCGAACAAGCCGACGGGCTGTTGTTCGCGACGCCCGAGTACAACTACTCCATCACCGGTGTCCTGAAAAACGCCTTCGACTGGGCCTCGCGCGGTCCGTCGCCGCTGGACGGCAAGCCGGCCGCGATCATGGGCGTGGGCGGACGCCAGGGGACGGTGCGCGCCCAGATGCACATGCGCCAGATCGCCCTGCACAACAGCATGCGGGTGATGATCGACCCCGAATTGCAACTGGTGCGGTCGCGCCGGCGCCAGGATCCCGACGGCGACGTGACGGACGACGACCTGCTGGAGCGCATGCGCGAGTTCATGGCGGCCTTCGACGAGTGGATCCGCCACTGCCGCACCGACCCCACGCTGCGCTTCGCTTGAGCGACCAGGCCTGTCCTCTTCGCCCGTGCTGAAGCTCCGTAGGCAGCACGGCTAGCCCGCCGCCACGGCAGCGCGTCAGCTGTAGGCCGACGACTCGCGTACTATGTGATCATGAACCGCGATTCTGAATCAGTTGGTCTGAGCAGCGCCTGCCGTCTGTCTCTACCCCGCTGCCTGAAATCATTGGATTAGCTCAATTGGAACCGGAACACTCACCGTTTCGTCCCGGTCAGCCAGCTGACATTGAGCTGTTCATTGGACGCTCACAGCAGATTTCAGAAGTCACTCAACTCGTCAAGAACTCTGCTAATGACCGATTTCAAATCGGGTTTCTAACCGGTGAACGAGGCATCGGTAAGACCTCACTTGCGTCGTTCTCACAGCACCTTGTGGAGCGCGACGCAACCGCAGCGACTTCCCATGTAATGCTCGGTGGTATCAAGTCCCTAGACCGCTTTGTTCAAAGAACACTTGAGCACATTATCAAGGACAACGCAGACCGACCATGGTACCGAACGATTCTCGCTATATTTGGCGAGCGAGTTGAATCGGTTGGGCTCTTTGGAGTTTCCATTAACCTGAGATTTACTCCTGCCGAGATGCAGGAAGTTACGAATGCATTCCCCGAAGCCCTACGTACAATCCAAACCAAGCTCGAAGGGAACCGTCCGGCACTCTTTATTGTTCTGGATGACATCGACGACTTAGCTGAACTCCCCGACTTCGCAAACTGGCTCAAGAGTACAGTCGACTCGATTGCGATTCACCGCTCACCAACGAAAGTCACTCTCCTTTTGGTCGGGCTTGAGGAGACCCGCCGAAGTTTGCTGGCACTGCAACCTTCACTGGCTCGGGTGTTTCAGGTAGTGGATATTTTTCCATGGACTCAGGAGGAGTCCGAGGGCTTTTTCACTACCTACTTTGACTCGGTCAATGGCACGCTGGAACCAGACGCTCTGCAGTTCATGGCCGACATGACCGGCGGACTTCCAGTGGTCGCACACGAGATTGGCGACGCCGTGTACCGGTCAACCGAGGAATATCCGGTTGTGCTCAGCGACGCGATTGGTGGCATTACTAACGCCGCCAGAATACTTGGCCATAAGATGTTACAGCCTCAAATTGTAGAAGCGCTGCAAAGCGAAAGATATCGTGAGATCCTACGAATTCTTCCCACCGGTCCTCTGACCCGTCGGTTCCGACGATCTGAACTCATCGACCGGCTTCCAGATGAGAGTGTAAGGTCGGTTGACGCCTTTCTTCGACGCATGCGGAAGTTGGGCGCAATTGCTCAGGATCCTGAACGCGGTCGAGGCGCGTATGTGTTTACAAATCCAGCTTATTATATGTACTTCTGGCAGCAATCGCACTCCGTACGTAACGGATCTTGAAATTCCAGCTAGGTACTGCCGAACATCCTTCAAATCAACGCTGACGCTCTGTGTCAGCGCTCAGCCTGGAGTTCTTGGATGAATCAAGCCACCCCCATCACCGTCGCGCATGGCGACGGGATCGGCCCCGAGATCATGCCCATCGTCCTGGAGATCCTGGACAAGGCGGGCGCGCAGCTTGACATCGAGACGATCGACATCGGCGAGCAGGTCTACCTGCGCGGGAACCCGGCCGGCATCGACGACGCGGCCTGGGAGTCCATCCGCCGCACCCGCGTCTTCCTGAAGGCCCCCATCACCACGCCGCAGGGCCGCGGTTACCAGAGCCTCAACGTCGCCACGCGCATTGCCCTGGGCCTGTACGCCAACGTCCGGCCGGCCTCAACGTTCCACCCTTACGTGGAGACCAAGCACCATCCCGACATGGACGTGGTGCTGGTTCGCGAGAACGAGGAAGACCTCTACGCCGGCATCGAGCACCGGCAGACGGCCGACGTCATGCAGTCGCTCAAGCTGATCACCCGTCCGGGCTCCGAGCGGGTCATCCGATTCGCTTTCGAATACGCGCGCACACACGGCCGGTCCAAGGTCACCGCCTTCGCCAAGGACAACATCATGAAGCTGTCGGACGGCCTCTTCCACGAGGTCTTCGACGAAGTGGCAGCGGACTATCCGGACCTGGAAAACGAGTACTGGATCGTCGACATCGGCGCGGCCAAGCTGGCCGACACGCCCGAGATGTTCGACGTGGTGGTGCTGCCCAATCTCTACGGCGACATCCTGTCCGACGTGGCCGCCCAGATCGCCGGCTCCGTGGGGCTGGGCGGGGCGGCCAACATCGGCGACAGCGCCGCCATGTTCGAGGCGGTGCACGGGTCGGCCCCGCGGCGCGCCGGCCAGAACCTGGCCAACCCCTCTGGCGTCCTCACCGCCGCCGTTCTCATGCTGGATCACATCGGCCAGCCCGACGTGGCCGCTCGCGTGTATAACGCCTGGCTGCGAACGCTGGAAGACGGCGTTCACACGTACGACATCTACAGCGAAGCCCACAGCACGGCCAAGGTCGGCACCCGCGAGTTCGGCCAGGCAGTGGCCGACCGCCTGGGCGAAATGCCCGGAACCCTGCGCCCCGCGGCCTTCGGCGTCGGCGGCCCCATGCCCGTCATCGAGGCCAGCGAGCGCGAGACGCAACCCGTCAAGCAGACCGTGGGCGTGGATGTGTTCCTGGACTGGA
>JAPPKM010000127.1 GCA_028874315.1 Chloroflexota bacterium | reverse complement strand
ACGTCTGGCACTACGCCATCCACCGCATCGTCGTCGCCGCCCGCGCCGCCGGCCTGCAAGTCACCGACGGCCCGTTCGCCGACTACCGAAACCTCGAGGGCTACCGTCAGTCCTGCGAAATGGCCCTGGCCTTAGGCTGTGATGGTAAGTGGGCCGTGCACCCCGGCCAGATCGACGTGGCCATCGACGTCTTTTCGCCCTCGAGTGCCGACGTCGACAAGGCCCGCCGCATCATGGTCGAGTACAAACAGGCCCTGGCCGACGGCCTCGGCGCCATCGCCATCGACGGCGACATGGTCGATGCCGCCACCCTCAAAATGGCCGAGATCGTCTCCGCCAAAGCCGACGCCGCGGGCCTCTAGAGGGCACCTACGGGACCGTCGGAGGTAGACGAACGACTTCGCCTAGGAGGCGTCCTCTCGGATGGCAGCTATTGCCGCCAGCAGTTCGCGCCGTTCGTCGACCCTGATCTGGCGTTCAGCCGCATGTAGCGCCTCGTGCGCCAGCCGGTCGGTGTCAATGGCTGCCCGGACGGCACGGATGTCGGCGCGCAGTTCCGTGTCCACGGCACGAAGCTCGGCGCGCATATCACGCCAAAGCGCCACGATGAGCCCGGCCAGTCCGACACCGACCGTCAAGACGGCCGCAAGCATGGCAAGGAGCTCCGCACTCACGTTGGACCAGGAAGTTTCGTCCGAGCGGCCTGCGCTACCACCATCAGCATGGGCAAGCAACCTCCCTTGGAGTGCCGCCCGATCACTGCCGAAAGCGTAACTCAGTCCGCTAAGCCGGGGTCTTTCGTCAGCGCCGCTGTCCCACCGGCATCGGCGGCCGCTCGTCAGCCTCCCGGATCTCCTGCAGGGACCGCACGCGCCTCCGCGCCGCGCCCTCCCAATCCCGCGTCTTCACGTCTGACGGCGCTTCAAGTCGCTCCGTCGCCTTCGGAAGCTCGCTTGCGTACTGCGGCAGCCACTGCGCCTGCGCCACCAGCATCTCGTCTGCCATTTGCCAGACTTCCGGCGGATCGCACACGGCCCCCACCAGCGGGTCGTGCAGCATTGCCTGCTTCAGCAGCGTCGCGTCGCCCGTCACAGCGGCCCGAGCGCCCATCCGCTGAACGTCGATTGAGGCGTTACATGTGGCCGCGCAAGCCAGCGGCAGGTCGCCAACGCGCGGGATGTGAATGCCTAGCGCGTCCACGTACCCCGGCACTTCCACGATCGCGTCGTCGGCCAGGTTGCTGATCGCGCCGTGGTTGCGGACATTGAAGAAGCCGCGGTAGGGACGGCCGGTTTCGAGGGATTCGATGATGCGGCTCCCGCGCTCGTCGGACCGATCATCGGAGTTGATCGGCGGATCGTCGGCCGCCATCCACTCGGGAAAGTCCGTTTCGAACCAGTTGCGCTTCTCGGTGCTCACCCGCAGGTACCCGCCGGTTTCGCCGTTGCCCCAGCTGGCCAGGTCGATCCAGCGCTCGATTTCGTCCGGCCGTTTCCGATACCAGGGCAGGTACTCGGAAAGGTGGCCGTTCGACTCGGTTGAGTAGTAGCCAAATCGCCGCAGCACGTCGATGCGCACCTTTTCGGTCTTCGAGAAGGTCGGATGTGCTTCAAAGGCAGCCAGCAACTCCTCGTTCCCGATCTCCCGGCCCTGGTGCTCGATCCGCGTGTACCAGGTTTGGTGATTGATGCCGGCGCAGACGATGTCCACGTCCTCGCGACGCTCCGCGCCCAGCACTTCGGATATCTGGTTCCAGCCGTGCTCGATCCCGTGGCACAGCCCCACCACATTCACGCCGTGGTCCAGCAGCGCCCAGCAGTTCATGGCCATCGGGTTGGCGTAGTTCAGCAGCAACGCGCCCGGCTTGGCCACGTCCAGGATGTCGTCACCAAAGGCCAGCAACTGCGGGATCGTGCGCTGGGCATACATGATGCCGCCCGCGCAAATCGTGTCGCCCACGCACTGGTCCACGCCATATTTCAGCGGGATCTCCACGTCCAGCTTGAACGCATCCAGCCCACCCACGCGAACGCAGCAGATCACGTAGTCGGCGTCGCGAAAGGCCCGCCGCCGATCGGTGGTGGACGAGACCCTGGCCGGCAGCTTGTTGGTCCGGATGTCCTTCTGACAGAGCTGCGTCACCAGATCCAGGTTGGGCTGCGAGATGTCCGTGAGCGCGAAGTGGGTGTCCTGTAATTCCGGAACCGACAGGATGTCGCGCATGAGCCGGCGCGTGAAGCCCACGCTCCCCGCGCCGATCACCGCGATCTTCAGGGCCACGCCGCGGGCCTACGCCTTCAGCGGCTGGCCGGTCGGATCGAGCCGCCCGATCTCCTCCAGCAGCCGTACGGTGTGAATCACGTCGTGGATGTTCGTCAGTGGCTGCCGGCCTTCTGCGACGGCGTTCAGGAAGTCGGCGTGCAGCGCGTCGACCCCATCGTCCAGCGCCCCGGCGGGATGACCCGGAATCGGCTGGCCCTCGATGATCTCCGGCTCCGGCCGCTCGTCGGCATAGATCTGCCCGTGGATGGGCGGCAGCAGATAGGCGCTAACGCCGTTGCCGTGCATCTCGATGCGGTAGTGGCGCGCCCCGGCGTGCCCGGTCACTGAGTGCACCGCTACGGCTCCACTGGTGAAGTGGATGATGGAGTTATAGGTGTTCATCCAGCCCGTATAGGTGTCGTCTCCGCGGGTCAGTACCTGGTCCCAGGTCCCGCCGCAGAGCCAGCGCAGCCAGTCCACCATGTGAATGTCCTGCTCATACAGCCGGTTGAGTTCCCGACCACCCTGGTCGTTCTCGATCAGGTTCTTGCTCATGCCGGCACTGGCCAGCATGACCGGGCCGTTGACTTCGACCCGCGCGCGGGCCGCCCGGATCATCGGCGTCCAGCGGCGCTGCAGGCCAACGCACACGATTCGGTTGTTGGCTTCCGCCGCCGCGGCAATCTTCTCGGCGTCCGCCGATCCAACGCCGGGTGGCTTCTCGACAAAGAGATGCGCCCCCGAGGCCAGTACCTCCACCGCAATGTCCGCGATGTCGGGCGGTCGCGTGACCGCGTACACAACCTCCGGGGTCTCGCGCTCCAGCATCTCCCGAAAGTCGCTGTAGCGGCCCTCGATGTCGTACTGGTCGGCGGTCGTCGCGAGCCGGTCCTCGTCCAGCTCGCACATCGCCGTCAGTTCGACTCGTCGATGGGCTCGATCGATCGCTGGATAGTGCGCGCTGGTGGCCCTGCCGCCGGCGCCAATAAACGCTGCGCGAACCATCGTCCCCTCCAGACGTTACCGCCGTAGGGCCAGTCTAGCCGTCAGCGGGCCGGCTCACGGTGCGTCTCAAGGTCGGCACCCCGGCACTGGCGTAACGAGCTACATCGGCTCCTTCTTCAACAGGCCGACGATGTGCCCTTCCGGGTCTGCAAAGTGCCCGATGGTCACGCCTTCCATGACATTGGTTTCAGGCATCAGGATGCTGCCGCCCAGGCCGGCCGCCCTTTCCAGGGTCGCGGTGACGTCCTCGACTTCCACGTAGAACGTGACGAACCCGGC
>JAPPKM010000160.1 GCA_028874315.1 Chloroflexota bacterium | reverse complement strand
GGAGCGACGGAAGCAGGCAGGGGCGGCAGCGGTCGCGTAGTAGACATCATGGGCATTAACGGCCGCTGAGGACGAAGGTTGATGTTCGGGAATCTTGCGAGCTGTGACGGACTGAGGCTGTGACGATGGGCGGCGGGGAAGCGGGCGACTTTGCCTGGTGGTGGCCGGTGGTCATGTATGGCGGACTCGTCGGGTTTGCCGTGTTTGTTGGTGCTGCAGGCGTTGAACCGTCCCCTGTATGGGAGCATTGGCGCCTGGGTGCGCTTCTGGACACTCCTGATGATAGGGGGTGCATTCTTCGCCTGCGGCTTTTACCTGACGGAGCCCGAGAGTGACGCGCCGCTGTACTTCTACGGTGTTGGCGCGGTGTTCCTGGTGCTGGCGTGGTCGGCCTGGAACATGACACGGCGGCGGGAAACCCGTTGGGGCGGGGACCGCAAGCCCATAACCAGTCACCGGCCCGCCCCGGCGGCTTTCCTGCCCTTTGGGTAAGACCGTATAATCCCCTTTCGTTGGTGGATTGGCGACTAAGGATCGTGACGGCCGTGACGGCGAGCCTGACGCTCGCCCTGGTGGCTGCGCCGGCGTTCTCTCATCCGGTGAAGCCGGACAAGGAAGGGAACTGTCCCGAAGGATGGGTGCTCGTCGAGTCGGTTGGTCTCTGCGGCCTGCCCATTCCTCCCAGCCCACCGTCAGTCTGTGCATGGATTGATTGGCTGGAACACGAGAGCAAGAAGGAAACGAACTCTCTCCGATGCCCGGCGGGGACCATGATGACTGAGCTTGACTTGCGTATCATCCGCGTGCACGGCACTTCATACATCGTAGGACAAGCGCTCTGCTGTATCTCCCTCGTGGACTCGTCGGCTCCGAGGGTCGGAACGATAGAGGAACTATTCGAGCAGTTGGAGAGGCAAAGGTCCGCGCGCTGATGAGCGAGCGTTGTGGCACTGGTGGCTGAGACGGCGAAGAGCCGGCTGCTGGCCGAAGTGTATCGTTACGCAATACAGTAAGAGTCGACGTGCAGATCAAGCACAGCGGGCTACGGGCACTGCATGAGCGCGGCGACGGATCTCGGCTATCCGTGGACCTGGTGCCACGGCTGCGGCGGATCCTGCTACGACTTGAGGGCGCGACCCGGCCTGGTAACATGAGCGTGCCTGGCTACCACCTTCACCCGCTGAAGGGCGCCCGGCGTGGACAATGGAGCGTTCGGGTCTCGGGCAACTGGCGCGTGGTGTTCCGATTCGAGGGAACGGAGGCCGTAGACGTGGACCTGATCGACTACCACTGACCGAGGGGGAACCATGGCGACGATGTATGATCCGCCGCACCTGGGCGAACTGATCCGGGAGAGTGTCGAGGCGGAAGGGTGGTCGGTGACTGAAACGGCCAGGCGGTTGGGCATGGGCCGGGTGGCGCTGTCGCGGGTGCTGAACGGCCACGCCGGCGTATCGGCGGCGCTGGCCCTGGCGCTGGAGCGGATTGGTTGGAGCGACGCAGAACACTGGATGCGGATGCAGGCCATCTACGATCTGGCCCAGGAGCGGCGGAAACAGGCCGGCGCGGCAGCATGACACAGGGAGAAGGCTCGGCGCTTACCAAAGAGGAGTACGCGCGAGTATTGCACTGGCTGACTCGCCTTTGCGGGCGCTGCGAGTCGTGCCGAGGGATGGAGTGGGAGCTCGCCCCCGAGCTTTTACGCGTTGCCAAGTTTCCGATCTGAAAGAGATCCTGCCAATGGTGCTCGTGGTTTGCAAGACCTGCAGGTACAGCCGCCTCTTTCACGCCCTGGCGGCCGGGCTGGTATGGCGAGGCGGCGATGCGGAACATGAGGTCGTTCGCCAAGCGCTACCGCCGCCACCGGGCATACTGCCTCGGCTTCTCGACACCTGGAAGCGGATTGTCGCGTACTTGCGCCAGAACTGATCGCGGCGCCGCTACGGTCCCGGCCAGATCAGCACCAGGATCCGCGTACTCGACCGAACTCCCGTTATCGGACGTTGGCTGTTCGCCGGAGAGGGTGGCGGCCACCCTCGCTTGAAAAGTATAGCGAGCACGCTATATAATTGGGCATGGGCTGGACGGTTGAGACTGTCTCTGCCGTCGAAGCCGAGATCAAGGTCCTGCCGGTGAAGTTGAGCGCGCGGTTGGTCCGTCTGTTGGAGGCGGTAGAGAACGTCGGTCTGGAGGCACTCCGCGGCCCGCACGTCAAGCATCTCGACGGCAAGCTCTGGGAGCTGCGGGTGAGAGCCGCGGGGGGAATCGCCAGAGGGATCTACGTGACGGCGGCGGAACGGCGGGTGGTGGTGCTGCACGTGTTCGCGAAGAAGTCGCGGAAGACACCGCGGCGAGCGCTCGCGACCGCCAGGGAGCGTATGAAGCAGGTGATGCTATGACGAGACTGAAGGATCTGAAGGAGCGCCTCATGGAGGACCCTGAGTTCCGGGAGGAGTACGCGCGAGCCGATGACGAGTTCGCATTGATCGAGGCGTTGGTGCGCGCCCGCGCGGCGGCGAAGCTGACGCAGACCGAGCTCGCCCGACGCCTGGGCACGACCCAGTCCGCCGTCGCACGCCTGGAGGGCGGCAGGGTGGCGCCCTCCCTTGCCACCTTGCGCCGCTATGCCGAGGCGACCGGCACGCGGCTGACGGTGGCCCTGGAGCCTGCCGACGCGGGCGGAGGGTGATGCGCCACGTTCGCTTTCGTCGACCACCCCTATATTCCGCTGATCGCAGTTCCGCTCCTGATCGGGCTGGTCGTGGTGATCGTCACGATTCGCCGGCGGCGGAAGTTCCGGAACTTCCCGATGAGCGGGGTGCGGCGCGCGCCGGACGAGTGGGTATGATCATCGTGGTGTTCCCCGGCCACGGTCGGACGTAGGCTTGGCCAGTCTCGCAGATGGAGCATCCCCACCGCCCACGAAGGCGCGGCCAAGCGCTGCTCACCACCGAACGGTGGCGCCATCCGGGCATATCAGGACGCCGGGGGGGCAGGTTGCACGGTATGTTTCCACACCGTAAAGTCGGACATAGTCTAGGGCGTCTATTCGATGACCGACGCTGGACGGGAGGCCTTGGCATCATGATGGAGCGGGAGAGGTTCAAGGCGGCGGCCACGCAGGCCGTCTTCTCGGTGGGAGCCGGAGGAGCTGCTCGAACAGAAAGCGGCGGCTGCGCAGTCTGCGCACGGGTGCCCAATACGACGTTACCGACCGCGCAGCCCCGCGCGGCTAGCGCCCGCCGAGTATGGATAGTGGCCGCGACGATATTTATGGCCGTTATTCCGGTTTCGGCAGTAGCTGACGAGCTAACCGTACCGCTATCGTTCGATTGTCGCGTGGTGCTGCTTGATCTCTCGGAGTCTGAGTACGATCTCCCTCAAGATGAATATTTTGTGATTCGTCAGACACCCTTCCTAACCGATAATCTTCCTCAGCTGGAGGCGTGTTGTCCGGTCGAAGCGACATGCGTCGAGGGTCTGCCACCCTGCCGACCGCCAGACCAACCATGTTGTCCCATTGAAGCACACCGATTATGGATAGTTTGTCACGTGACGCGCTGATCCCGACGA
>JAPPKM010000165.1:495-30485 GCA_028874315.1 Chloroflexota bacterium | reverse complement strand
CCGTGATGTTGACCGTTTCGTCGGCGCCGAAGGCGCGGGCCAGCTCGAGCCGGGAGGGGATGCCGTCGATGGCGATGATGGGACCGGCGCCGCGGGATTTGGCGATGGCGGCGGCGTAGAGCCCGAGGCCGCCGGCGCCCTGGATGGCGACGCTCTCGCCGGGGCGGAGTTGGGCCCGATCAAGGCCGGAGATCACCTGCGTCAGCGCGCAATTCACGCCGGCGACGGAGGCGTCCGTGAGTCCGTCCGGAACTCGGAACATGGTGTGGCCCGGATACAGGTAGTAGTACTGCGCGAAGGTGCCGCGGAAGTGGGGCCAGTGGCGCACACCGCGCAGGCGCTCACGCTGCCGGTAGGGACAGGCGTAGGGGTGGTCGCGCAGGCAGACGGCGCAGCGGCCGCAGGGGTCGAAGTAGCGGAAGACCACGCGGTCGCCTTCGCGCACGGGCTGGCCGGCCGAGTCGGTGGTCACACCCTTGCCGAGGCGGAAGACCTCGCCGACGCCCTCGTGGCCGAGGGCGTAGGGCATTTCGAAGCCGCGGCCGACGAGATCGGCGTCGCCGCGCCAGTAGTGCAGGTCCGAGCCGCAGATGTTGGCGAGGCGCATCTTGAGGACGACGGCGCCGGGGGCGGGATCGGGAATCGGGAAGCTCAGGAAAGTGAATGGCTGCTTGATCCCGTGGAATACGGCTACGACGCCTTCCGAGCCGTTGGAGGTCAGGCGGGGGCCTCCTCGAACAGTCGTTCGCCGCGCTGCAGGCGCTGGGCGATCTGGAACGTTTGGCCCTGGGAGCGGACGGTGGGCGCGTGCGCGGCCAGATAGCGGGCGCCGGCCACGAGGGCCAGGGTGGCGTCGGCGGGGTCGTCGCTCAGGTTGGCCTGGTGGATGCTGGCTTCGACGGCCTGGATGGTATGGAAGTCGCGGTCCTCGCGTAGGAGGTTGCCTCCGATCGACTCAAGAAGGGATTCGACCGGTGCCGTGGTGGCTCGATAGTCCACGACCAGCCCGGCGGCTTCGTCGACCTGTTGCTGGCGGTCCAGCAGGTCGGGCAGGGACGCCAGCAACTCCGCACCCGAGGTGTGGCCGTTTGCGCTGGGCAGGCGGGCGGGCGGGACGTTGAGGAATCGGTCCAGGTAGACGCTCATGGCCGCGTCGTAGATGCCGCGCACCAACTCGCGCGATCCGGACCGGGCCAGGCCGCCGCGGACGGCGTTGGCGAACGAGAGGGTGTGGAGGGCGCGGTCCCAGTCGCCGAACTCGTTGGTGACGTGGAACTGGGCGACGCGGGTGATGGCGGCCTGGGTGACGGCGTCGGCGAGCTCGACGGGATCGGCGCCCTGGCGGAGGGCGTCCGTCAGGGAGTCGGCAATGGCCTGGGGATCTTCACCCAGGACCGTGTCGATCAGGTCCGCGCGACCGTCCCATTGCGTTGGCTTGATGTCAGCCGCGAGGATGTCGGGGAGGTCCTCGAACGTGGCTTCCAGGATCTCCACGAGGTCGATGGGCCGGCGCCAGGCGTTGGACTCTTCCATGCGGCCGGCGTCGGCGTAGCCGCGGGCGAGGGAGCCGATCACGGTCTCGGCCAGGTCCCAGCCGGCGATATCCAGGGCCTCCAGGGCCTTGTTGGTGAAGTCGAGCACGTGGCCGGTGGACAGGTAGCGATGGTCGGTGGCCGCGGCAAAGAGCATGTCGGCAATGGCGGCCTGGTCCGTGCCGGCCTGGATGGCCGTGAGCAGGCAGCGTTCGGCGCCGGTGGCGTCGCGCACGTCGACGAAGCGCCGGAACCAGCGCTTGAGGGTTGCCGGGTCGGCGGGGGCGTCCGGCAGAGGGCCGACCTCGAATTTCGGCGGCGATCCGGAGGAGTCGCCGGCCACGTTCGACAGCCCGTGGAACAGGGCGCGGGCGTGTTGCTCAGGCGGCAGATGGGGGAGCAGATTCATCATGCAGGTCAGGACGGTAAGTCCGGGACCCCAGCCGTCGCTCTGGTAGCGGGTACCGAACTCCAGCCCAATGCGGAAGGGCTCGCGCGGGTCGGCGCCGCCTTCGACGAGCGATACGGCGGCCTTGGCAATGACCAGCGAGAGGTTTTGCTCGAGACCGGCGCGCAGGCGGCGGCGGTGGTGGGCCAATTCGTCGCGGCCGTTGCGCAGGTCGACCCAGACGTCGCCGTCGACGACTGTCGTCGGGAACGCGGGTACGTCGTCGGCCCAGAGGTCGAAGGTTCCGCCGGTCGTCACGTCGAAGCGTGCGTGATGCCAGTGGCAGGTGAGGATGCCGTCGTCGACGCTGCCGCGATCGAGGGGGAATCCCATGTGGGGGCAGCGGTTGTCCAGGGCGTAAACGCCGTCGCCGTGGCGGATGAGCACCAGAGTGCGGCCGCCCGCGCGCACTCGGTGGCAGGTCCCGGCGGCGAAATCGCTCAAACGCCCGGCGTAGGTGAGTCCATCAGTGGTCATGGTCGAATCTCCAGCCGTGCGGTCTCCAATATTGCGGCGGATCGGCGCGGTTGCCAAAGGGGATTACGCCGGTGGTGATGTCTTGGAGCGCGATCCGTGCGACGCCGGTCGGCGACTGGCCGGCGTGTTGTCAGGCACGCGGGGGGAGCACTATCCGAGCATGTAGGCTTCAGGCGGGCGGACGAAGTCAGACCTACCGAAGACGGAGGTATGCCGTGACCGCCCTGTCCGTGGAAGACCGAGACCGCATCAGCCGCCTGGAAGGCGCCTACGCGCACCTGGCGACCAAGGCCGATTTGTATAAGGCCATCGGCGATCTGGAGACCCGGCTTACCAAGTGGATCGTCGGGCTGATGCTGGGATCCGTGAGCGTGGCGGTGGCTATTGCCGTGGCGGTGGACCGTTTCGCCGGTTAGGCCACCGGCCGGCGGATTCGTCGTATACTTGGGCGTCCCGCGCGGGTCACCCGCCGGGGTTTTATTGTGCATGGCGGGCGTGGGTACACGTGCGAAACGCGACACGCGCCCCTGATCGGACGGCCGCTCGGCGGCCGTGGAGATGGAAATGCCGCGCCGAGGTGATCGGCTTGTCGTGACGCTGGAATGCCGGGATTGCGGTTCGCGCGGATACGTGAGTTCCAAGAACCGACGGAATAATCCGGACCGGCTGGAGCTGCAGAAGTACTGTCGTGCGTGCCGTTCGCATACGGCCCACCGCGAGACGCGTTAGCGAGTGACCGCCCATGAATTCCACGCAGGGTCTGCGCCGGAACGTTCGCCGGGCGCCGCTTACACGTTTCGTGCGCAGCGCCTACCAGGAACTGCGCAAGTGCCAGTGGCCGACGCCGGAGCAGACCGCGCGGCTGACGGCGCTGGTGCTGGCGATCAGCGTGCTGATGGCGATCATCCTGGGACTGGCCGATCTGGGCTTCGACCGCCTGTTCGGATTCCTCACCAGCTAGGGAAAGGTGCCGGGGAATGATGGCCGAAGCCAGCCGCGCATCCACGCAGGCCACCGACGCACCAGAACGGAACGTGCCGACCGAGGCTGAGTGGTACGTGGTGAACACGTACTCCGGTTACGAGGCCAAGGTGAAGCACAACATGGAGCAGCGCGTGAACTCCATGGAAGCCAAGGACAAGGTGTTCAAGATCATCGTGCCGGAAGAGGACGTCGAGGAATCGAGGCACGGGCAGCGCCGGACGGTCAAGCGGAAGATGTACCCGGGCTACGTGCTGGTCCAGATGGTCATGGCCGACGACTCCTGGATGGTCGTTCGTAATACGCCGGGGGTGGTGAATTTCGTGGGGGCGGACGCCGGAGCGGGCCATAAGCCCATTCCATTGCCACCGCACGAGGCCGACACGATCTTCAAGCAGATGGAAGGCGAGGGCGAGCGGCCCGAGGTCCGAATCCAGATTGGCGAGCGGGTCAAGATCATCGACGGGCCGTTCACGGACTTCTTTGGCACGGTGGACGAAGTGATGGAAGACAAGGAGCGCCTGCGGGTGCTGGTTTCGTTCTTTGGACGCGACACGCCGGTCGAACTGGATTTCCTCCAGGTCGAGAAGTCCGGCGGCGGGTCAATCATCTAACCAGGCGGCAACCGAACCATGGCACGACGCGTTCTCGCGAAGATCACGCTGCAACTGGAGGCTGGCCAGGCCACGCCGGCGCCGCCGGTTGGACCGGCCCTGGGTGGCTATGGCGTGAACATCATCGAGTTCACCAAGACCTACAACGAGCGCACCCGCGAGCAGACGGGGTCCGTGATTCCGGCCGAGATCACGATTTTCGAAGATCGATCCTTCACCTTTATCACCAAGACGCCACCGGCCGCGGATCTGCTGCGGAAGGCGGCCGGCGTGGACAAGGGCTCCGGCGAGCCGAACCGCGAGAAAGTTGGCGAGGTGACGGGGGCGCAAGTTCGAGAGATCGCCGAGATCAAAATGCCGGACCTGAACGCCTACGACGTGGAGGCGGCAATGAAGATCGTGGCCGGCACTGCCCGAAGCATGGGCATCGAAGTCAGGGATTGAGCATGGCGCGACACAGTCGACGGTATCAGCAGGCTCGAGCGGGCGTGGACCGCAGTGTGCTGCACTCCGTTGGGGATGCTATTGACGTTCTCCTGGGACTTCCGAAGGCCAAGTTCGACGAGTCGGTGGAGTTTCACGCGAACCTGAGCGTGGATCCGACGCATGCCGATCAACAGGTCCGCAGCACTGTCACGTTGCCGCACGGCACGGGGAAGGAACAGCGGATTATCGTGTTTGCCAGCGGCGATCGAGCGCAGGAAGCGCGGGACGCCGGGGCCAACGATGTGGGGACGGATGAGCTGGCCGAGCGGATTCGCGGTGGCTGGCTGGATTTCGACGCCGCCGTGGCAACGCCCGACAATATGCGAATCATCGGGCCGCTGGGCCGCATCCTTGGTCCGCGCGGGCTGATGCCAAATGCGCGCGCCGGAACGGTGACCAATGACGTCGGCCGGGTTGTGCGGGAGCTTAAGGGGGGCCGGGTTGAGTTCCGCGTCGACCGGCTGGCCAACCTGCACGTGGTGGCTGGCCGCGCCTCGATGGGTCGCGAGGCTTTGATCGAGAACTTACGCACTTTGATTGAGGCCGTTGTGCGAGCACGCCCCAGCGCAGCCAAGGGCGCCTACATCCGTACAATGAGCATCTGTTCCAGCATGGGTCCGGGCATTCGCCTGGATATCCAATCCGCCATGGCCGAGGCGGCCGGCGCGGAAGACTAAACCAGGAGTCAAGACCGACCTACCCCTGCACAACTGCATAGCCGGAGACAGCGGGCCACGCAATCTCTCCTGTCGAGAGAGCCCGCCGAGGCGCGAACGGATGATCGAGCGGAATGCGAATCCGGCGCGCCGCTCGTTTTTCGTTTCTACGAACTCAAAGGAGGAAGTGCCAGTGGCGACACGTGCGGAGAAGGCCGTCGTCGTCGACGCCCTCGCCGAGCAGCTTGCATCGGCCCCGCTCAGCATTATCTCGGGCTTCACCGATCTGTCGGTGGCGGACCAGCAGAGGTTGCGCGCCCAGATTCGGGAGACCGGCTCGACGCTGCGAGTCGTGAAGAACAACCTGGCCGCCCTGGCGGCTGTCCGGGCCGAAATTCGGGGTCTTGACGACCTGCTCAACGGGCAGTCGGCATTTACGTTCAGCGGCGAAGATGTGGCAGCCGCGGCTCGCGCCGTGCGCGACTTCTCGCTGCAGCACCCGACCGTCGAGATTCGCGGCGGGGCCCTGAATGGCGAGGTGCTGGATGCGGATCGGGTGCTTCGATTGGCGTCGATTCCAGGTCGCGAGCAACTCAACGCCGAGGTGGTGTGGGCGATGGGCGCCCCCATCTCCAACCTGGTGCACACATTGGATGGATTGATCTCAGGTCTGGTGTACGCGCTGCAGGAGCGTGTTGACCAACTTCAGCCCGCCGAAGGGGGCGCATGATGGCAAAGGTCACGAAGGACGACATTCTCGAGTCACTCGACTCGATGACGGTGCTCGAGCTCTCGGAGCTCGTGGAGGCGCTGAAAGAGAAGTACAACGTCTCCGGCGCGCCGATGGCGGTGGCGGCTATGCCGGCCGACAACGGCGCGGCCCCCGCCGAGGTCGAGCAGACCGAGTTTTCCGTCGAAATCACCAGCGCCGGCCAGCGCAAGATTCAGGTGATCAAGGCGGTTCGCGAGATCACGGGTCTTGGACTCCGTGAGGCCAAGGCGGTCGTGGACGCCGCGCCGGGCTCCATCAAGGACGGCCTGTCGCGCGAGGAAGCCGACGCCATGGTTGCGAAGCTGGAAGAGGTGGGCGCGACCGTCGAGGTCAAGTAGCGCCTCACGCAGACTCGGCGCACGGGGCGGATGTCCGCTCCGTGCGCTCGGTGAGAGATTTGGTGGCAGGGCATGATCGACGCCGTCGTCGTGGCCCACGGGCAGGCCGACGTGACCGCGCGCGCGTGTCGCAGTATCCGCGCGTCCGGCGGTGGCGTGGCGTCGCTGACGATTGTGGATACCGCCGACGACCCTGCGCTGGACGCGCTGGCGAATGACGCCACGCTGGACGCGACTGTCCTGGCACGCGCCGATAATCCCGGTTACGGCGCGGCCGCCAACGCGGGGGCCCATCCCGGTCGGGCGCCAATGATCCTCGTTGCCAATGCCGATGTCTGGGTGCATCCGGGCGCCCTTGACGAACTGGCGCGTGCCCTGGACGACGCGCCAGACGCGGCCTGCGCCGGACCGCTGCTGCTCAACACGGACGGGTCGCCGCAGGACTCCGCCTTCGCGTTCCCGGGACTGGGGCAGGCCGTGTTCGATCTTCTGCCGCTGCCATCCCGAGTGCGCGGATCCCGCCTGAACGGACGCCTCTGGTCGAAGGACGGCGCGCGCGACGTCGACTACGTGCTGGGGGCGTTCATGCTGATGCGGCGCCGAGCGCTGGAGCTTGTCGGCGGGTTCTCGTCCGCCTACTGGATGTATGCCGAAGAAGTCGACCTGTGCCGGCGGTTCTGGGACGACGGCTGGCGGGTACGTTTCGTGCCGAGCGCGCATGTGACGCACATCCGGGCGGCTACCACCTCCGCCCAGGACAAGGTGATGCTGCCGCAGCTGTATCGCAGCCGGGCACGCTGGTACCGGCGCCATGCCACCAGGCCGATGTCCAGCGTCGCTATTGGCCTGATGTGGTTGATGCTCGGCGCGCGAGCTCGATTGCCGGGCCCGCGGCGTGAGGCCTACGCCGCGGCGCAAGCCGCCCTGAAGCCGGATTGACGGCGATGACGGCGATTAGCGCGATCGTGATCGCCCGCAATGAGGAGGCGAATCTCGGCGATTGCCTCGCCACGCTGGCCTGGGCCGATGAACGGCTGGTCATCGATGCGTTCAGTACCGACGGGACCGCCCATGAACTGCCGTCCGATGTTCGCCTGATCGAGCGCAACTGGAAGGACTTTCCCGATCAGCGCAACGCGGGACTGCGCCTGGCCGTTCATGACTGGGTGATGTTCGTTGATGCCGATGAACGCGTGCCCCTGAATCTTCGGAACGAAATCCAGGGGCGGGTGGGAGTGGAAGCGGTTTCAGGCTATTGGGTTCCGCGTCGCAACCGGATTTTCGGGCGTTGGATGCGCGGCGCCGGCTGGTGGCCCGACTTGCAGCTGCGAATCATGAACCGTCATGAGGCCGCCTACGTGCCGGACCGGCCGGTTCACGAGTTGGTCGAAGTCAACGGATCCGTGGGGCAGATGGAGCATCCGCTTGAGCACTTCAGCTATGCCAGCGTGGCGGAGTTTCGGTCGCGTCAGCGGGTCCGGGCCGGACTCGTGGCCGACAGCCTGTACCGATCGGGCATGCGGCGGCGTCCCACGGCCGTTGTGCTGCAGCCGCTGCGGGAGTTCTGGTGGCGGCTGGTGAGCCAACGCGGCTACCGGGATGGACATGCCGGGGTGCTGTTGGCGGCTTTGATGGCCGAGCACGAATGGCATGTGCAATGGGCGCTTCGCGCATGCTGGCGCGCGGCGAACGCCGGGACTCTGCCGTGAATGCCGCGCCGCTTCCATCGGTCACAGCGGTGGTGGTGACCTGGAACTCCGCCGCGGACGTCGAGCCGTGCCTGACAGCGCTGATCGAGGGTGGCCGCGAGGCTCGCTTGCAACTTGACATAATGGTGATTGACAATTGTTCGAGCGATTCGACGGTCGAACTGGTGCGACAGCGATTTCCATCCGCCCGGCTGGTGGAGGCTCATCGCAACCTTGGGTTTGGCGCCGCCGCCAACATCGGAATCGCCGCTGCCACGGGTGACGCGGTGTTGCTGCTCAATCCCGACGCGCACCTGCAGCCAGGCGCGCTGGGATCGATGCTGAGGCACCTGGCAAGCGAGCCAGACCTGGCCTGCGTGGCTCCGATGCATGCGGCGGCGGAAGGCACCTCGGCGTCGCCCGGGCGACGTCTGCCTACGCTGGTGGCGGCGTTGACCGACGGCACGATCATCGAACGGTTTTGGCCGGATCTTCCGGCGCTTCGTGACTACTACATGCGAGATGACCCGGGCGGTAGGCCCGAATGGTTGAGCGGCGCTTGCCTTTGTTTCCGCCGGGCCGCGCTGGTCGGCATTGGCGGGTTCGACGTCGGCTATGAGATGTATGCCGAGGAAGTTGACCTGTTGCGCGAGTTGGGGACGCGCGGCTGGCGCTGCGCCGTTACTCGGCAGGCGACGATTCTGCATCGAGGTGGGGCTAGTTCCGAGCAGGATCCGGTCTCTCGCGAGCGGCGCTTTTTTCGCAGTCGCTACCGCTACGTGGCGAAAACGTGGGGATGGCCGGTGGCCGCACTGCTGCGCGTGTTCGTGGCGGTTACGGGTGTGCTGCGTCTCCTGGAGCAGGCGGTGCGCCTATTGCGTCCGGCCGCGCGCGCGGACGCCCGTCGTGAACTGCGCCATATTGCAGCCGTCACTCTGTGGCAGTGGACCGGGTGGCGGGGTTAGCCACGAGCCCGATCGTGGGTCCGGTCCAAAGAATTCTCTTTGTCACGGGCGAGTATCCGCCTCGTATCGGCGGTGTCGGCGACCATGTCGTGCGGCTCGCGGAAGGTCTGAGGACGCAGGGGTTGACGTGTTTCGTCGCGACCGAGTCGCGGTCCGCGGACCAGCCCGACGCGGGCATTCATGCGGTTGCCAGCCAGTATCCGCTGCAGGCCGTGCTACGAATCTTGCAGATCGCCCGCCGTGTACGGCCGGATGTCGTTCACGTGCACTATCAGGCGGGGGCCTTTGCGCGGCCGGGCGAACTGCTGGTACTGGCGTGGCTCCTGAAGCGGTTGGGGCAGACAAATTGTCTGGTCGTGACGTTTCACGACATACTTCAGCCTTACCTGTTTCCCAAGGCCGGTCGGCTACGGGAAAGGGTCGTTCGCGGCCTGGCTCGTTCCGCACAGGCGGCCATTTACGTTGATGAGTCGGACCGACGGCGGGCCGTGGCGCATGGCTACGGTGAGGCAACCAGCAGGTGGATTCCAGCCGGACCCACCATCGAGCCGTCCGCGGATACCGGAGATCGGTCAGCCGCGCGTGAACGCCTGGGCCTGGACGCCAAGGATTTCATCGTCGGATTCTTTGGCTTTCGGCAGGCGAGCAAGGGCGTCGGTGTGTTGGCCGACGCCCTGCGGCGTCCAGAGCTGGGCGGTCCTCGAACGCTGCTGGCCCTCATCGGGGCGGCTTCGCCAACAGCAGACTTGCGTCGATCCGAACCACCAGTCCCGGCGAGCACGTTTGCGGGCGTGCGCCTGGTCGACACGGGGGAGCAGCCGTCGGACCGGATTTCGCAGTGGCTCGTCGCTTGCGACGCAATCGCGCTGCCGTTCCTGGACGGACTGTCGGCACGCCGCGGCTCCTTTATGAATGCCGTGGCGCACGGTGTTCCGGTCGTCAGCACGCATCCGCCCTCGCTGGGGTTGGTAGACGTGGGTACGGACGAAGCGGCATTTGCACCCAGCGGCGACGCGGCGGCGCTCGCCGTCGAATTGGCCGCGATTCGCGACGACCCGGCGCACCGACAGCAGCTGGCGCGCGGCTCGCGCGCCATAGCCTCGCGCCACACCTGGGTTGCCATTGCGCGTCGAACGCTGGCTGCGTATGCCGACGCGGGCTAGAGCGGTCGAGGCCGTGTTGCGCGGGGGCGCGGAGCGCCTGAGGGGCGGTGTCACGCCGGCGGCCGGTCTGCTGGCCGTGGTGCTGCTCGGCGCTGTCCTGCGCAGCGTTCGGCTGCAGCAGCTGGGGGACTTTGACTTCGACGAGGTTGCGTCGGTCTGGTATGCGCGTGCGGCTCCGCTGGACATTATCGCGGCCATCGCGGAGGCCCCGTTTGAGCATCCACCGCTGTACTACGTGGCGCTGCATTACTGGGTGACCTGGTTCGGGGAATCCGAGCCCGTGGTTCGCTGGCTTTCGATTCCGTTTGGCGTTTTGCTGATACCGGCGACGTACCGACTGGCCCGCATGTACTTGCGACCGTGGCCGTCGGTGTTTGCCGCCGGAGTGGTGGCCGTCTCACCACTGCTGATCTTCTTCAGCCGCGAGGCGCGCATGTACGCGCCGGCGGCGTTGTTCGGCACGCTGGCCCTGTGGCTGTTCGAGCGCGCCATGCGGCATGGGCGCGCGCGCGACTGGCTCTGGCTGGCGCTCAGCATCGTCATGGGCGCGTATGTGGATTACACGGCAGCGTTGGCCGTGGTGGCGATGAATCTGTCGCTCCCGTGGCGGTACCGCGCGCAGCGCCGCCGAGTACTTGCGTTTGCCGGGCTTGAACTGGCCTGCCTGGCCGTCGCGCTGCCGTGGATTCTGCTGGCCCGCGGCGTGCAGGACAGTTTGCCGGCGTTTGGAACCGGAAGCCTGGGATTGGGCCTGATCCGAGACGTGGCGGCCAGCGCCTGGCTGGATGTGTGGGTGGGTGATGCGGCCGTTCGGGGGGGTGGCCGAGCCGGGGCGCTGGTGGCCGCCGTGCTTGGTGTGCTGGCGGTCGGCGGCGCCGTGGTGGCGCTCGCCCGCCGCACCGCGGGCCTGGTGCTGGCAAGTGTTGCGGCCGTTGTGGGGTTTCTGGCGATCCTGCTCATCTTCGACAAGGACTACCAGGCACGCTACCTGCTACCGGCGATACCGGCGCTGGCGATCCTCGCGGCCGTCCCGCTCCAGTTGACGCCCCGCCGGGTCTGGATGGCGGCGCCGGTCGCTGCGGTGACGGTCGTAGCCCTGGCGGGGCCGGTCTATGCGTCGCGGGCCTATTACGACGACTACCGACGCGGTGACTATCGCTCGATCACTTCAACCATCGAGGGCCTGGCCCGCCCCAAGCGGCCTGGTCTCGATGGCGGCAAGTTCAGGGACGCGGTGGTTCTGGCGGGTCCCTGGCAGGGATGGTACTGGCGGCATTACTTTCCAGACTTTCTGGAAAAAGTTGACGTTTGGTTCCTGCCGGAAGAAGTACCACCGGCCGTGACCGCGAAGGACGTGAATCGCAAGCTTCAGCGTGCCGTCGACAATCATCGACGGTTGTGGGTTGTTCTGGCCGGACTTGAACAGGCGGATCCTGAAGGCCACGTAGAGGCTTGGCTGTCCTCGCAGTGGCAGGCGCGCTCGGAGGTATATCGGAATGGCGTTCTGCAGCTCTATATGACGAACCAGCTGGATCTGGTGAATCGGCGTGGTCACGTAGAGCTCGACGGCGACTTTGAGATGAAGCAAATCCAGTACACGGGCTATCGCGCCGACCAGGGACCGCGCGAAGCGGGCGACGGCGTTCGCTTCACGGTTTTCATGCGCGCACTCCGGCCGGTTGACTACGACCTGCGTCTACGCGTGTGGTTGCGCACGCCGAGTGGCGAGATCTACGCGAAAGACGTGTTTGCCCAGGATCACTTCCTCAGGCGAACGTCAGAGTGGCAGCCTGGCGAAGAGCATCGGCTTCGCACGGCTCTCTGGGTTCCGGCAGAGGCGGAGCCAGGGACATATGAGGCCTTCGTCGCTTTCCTACGTCCGGACGACCGGCCGCTGACAGCCCGTGGCGAGTTTTCCGGCATGGTGCATCCGGGCGTGGACTACGTGTTGCTGGGGCCGGTTGACATCATGCCGCCTGCGGTCCCGCTGGCTAACGAGGCTGAATTGCGCGAGGCGATCGGGGGCCCGATCCGCTAGGCGTCCTGGCGCCTGCCGCGCAGCGACATTCTGATGCCGCCGCTCAACCCGAGCACCGCGGTGTAGATGAGCAGTCCAGCGACGGCGGCCAGCATCCACGGCACGTCGCGGAGCAGCCAGGCCGCCAGCACCAGTGCCGCCGCGGCCAACGCCGGTCGAATCGCGGGCCCGACCAGACGCGGCAGTACTCGGTCTCGCCGCAAGACCCAGGCAAGCATCACCAGGAGCACCACTTCGCTGGCGATGGTGGTGGCAGCCGCCGCGTGAAAGCCAAACGCCGGCACCAGCGCCAGATTCGCTCCGACGTTGAAGAGCGTGGTTACCAGGAATGCCGGCGTGAGCCACCACTGGCGGTCCAGCGAAATCACGACGTATTGCAAGGTTCCGTTCAGATAGCTGAACGGGAGAAACCAGATCAAGATCGCCAGAGCCTCGGCGGTAAACGGCAGAAACTCGTCGCCAAGCAAGGTCCCCACCAGGGGGTCGGCATGGACGAACAGCAGCACGCCTGCCGGCACGGCGATGGAAACCAGGACGCGCCACGTGCGTGCCGTCCAGCGTCCCAGGATCTCAGGGTCAGTGGCTGCCCGGGCCATAAGCGGAAACGCCGCCAGGACCACGGCAGCCGGGACGGCGTTCAGCGCGTTGATGAACTTATAGGCCGCGTTGTAGTGCCCCACCACGGCCGTACCCTGCATGGCCTGCAGGATCAGGATGTCCAGCTGCACGAACGCCGTGGCCAGGAGGGCGTTGAGCATCAGCGGAAAGCCCGACGACAGGAGTGCGCGCCGCTGTGCGTCGCCGTATCCGCGAATCCGCAGCAGGTGGAATCCCACCGGTCGAGCCAGCGCCAGCCAGGAGGCCAGGCCGGAAACCGCGCCGGCGACGGCCAGTCCGATGACACCGGCGCCGCCGCCCAGCAGCGCCAGCCCGAGCCCGACGGTCAGGGCCGAGGTTCCGGCGGCGACCAGCCCCCGGCGATCCATGCGTTCCCAGGCGCCGTAGACCGAGGCGTAGGCCTGGCCCACGGCTGTAGGCACCAGTCCGGCAGCCAGTACCGCCGCCGTGACGACTGTGGCGCCCGAAACTGAACCCGTTGCGTAGTAGATCAGCGCCAAGGCCACCATCAGCGGGATGCTCAGACCGACCAGGCGCAAACGGATCACGAGACCCGCGCCGAATATCGGGCGCAGGTCGGTATCGCGACGGGCGATGTCCCGCGTGAGCACCGTGCCCAGGCCAAAGTCGGTCAGTGCCGCGAAGTAGGTGAGCAGGTTGATGGCAAAGGCATACTCGCCGTTGCGCTCAGGACCGAGAATCCGCAGCGCGACGATCCAGAAGATCCAGAAGATGGCGCGGTCGAATCCGCTGGCCACCAACGGCAAGAGGGCGTTGCGCGTGAAGCGGCCTCGCGCCGCCGTTTCCGTACGCAGCTCGGGAGGGCCAACCGCACGCCCGCTCAGTACGGCCAGGTAAAGCGCGGCGAGGGCCGCGATGACGGAGCCGGCGGCAATCAGCACCGGGGCCCACGCGGTCTCAGGCATCGGAACAGGGGAGGGGGCGGGCCCGAGCCAGGAACAGGACCACCGTCATGGCCGCAGGCCCGCCACTACATCAATCGGAGTCACGCCCGAAGTGTGACGCGTCCTGGCCGTTTTCTTTTTTCATCCGCCGTTCGGCTACCCTGAAGCTCACGATGCCTTCGCTGACGACCAAAGCCTACGACTGCCGGGACTGCGGCCGCCGTTATGAGGTGCCGCTGCGATTCTTTGAGACCGCGCGCGGTCCCACCGATCGCGGCTGTCCCAGTTGCGGCAGCCGAAACCGCCGCCGGCACCGCAGCGTGTTCTCCTATTTTCGGGACGCCTACCTGACCTACAGCACGACCTGAGCGGTAACTGGAAGCGCCGGCGTGTCCGGCGCCACGATGGGCGGCATCCTGGACTTCAGCGACGACGACTAGCCGCCGTCGGCCAGCCCCTACCCATACAATCGAGCGCGTCCACTTACGGCGACCTGGATGATGCGAAACCTGTCTCCACCTGCCCAGCGACTGGTGTGGGCGCTGATGGTGGCCGTGGGCGTATTCGTACTGTTCCTGCTGTTCGAGCGGATGCTGGGGCGGTTTGGACTGGACTTCATCGTCTACTTCGAACCGACGGACCTGCAGGAGGACCGCCGGCTGCCGCTGGACGGCCGGGAAAGCACCGAGTACGCCATTCGCACCGTCAATACGTTTGACGATGCGGCGTCGCGTGAACCCACGACCCTGATGGTCCACGGCGATGCGCGAAGTGAGGTGGATTTCGATGTCGTTCGCGCGGAGTTCGAGCGCGGGACCGTTGTCATTGTGGTCAACATGACCCCCGAGGAGCTGGCGCCGCTGGTTGACGACGGAATCGCCGAGGTTGCAACGGTCGACGAGCCGCTGCACGCACCGTTCTACACCCTGATAGCCAAGAACGAGGAGCAATGCCCCGAAGGCGTGGTTCCCGGCTGCGGCGCTTACGCCGTGGAGGCGCGCAACTTCACCGGCTTCAGCGACCTTTCCGGCCACGCCCGCGAGGCGCTGAATGTCCGACTGCGGGCTCTATTGACGCCAACCTCGGAGCCGGTGCCGGCTCGATAGACAGGTAGCGGCCACCTCTCTGCTTGCGCACGACTTCTTGGAGTGCAGCCTCCAACGCTGGCGCTACCATTGTTGTGGGCGCTTACGGCGACGGGCGGACTGCCCAAAAGGCGCGGGACAACTGGGCGCACTCGTTCGCAGGCCGCAGCCACGAACGACATATGGAACACGACCATGACTGAGTCGATCGTTACCGCGGCTGCCGCCGTGGCCGCACTGGTTGCGGCCGGCGGTGCGTTTTACCGCTCGGGCAAAGTTGAGGAGGCCATCAGCGGCCTGCAGAAGTCGGACGACCGGCTGCAGGCCAGTATCGACCAGGTTCGTGAGGATGTGCGCGAACTGCGCATGATCCTTCTGGCCCAGCAGCGAACGGACTAGCGCGGCCGGTCGCCAGACCTGAGCGAATGCCCGCAACCGGTAACCGCGAAACCGGCCCTGCCGTCAAGGGATCCCGCTAACTCGGGCGCGACACCTTGCAGGGCTGTCCGCTGCGCGCCGACGCCAGGGCGGCTTCCACGATGGCGACGATGTGGCGGCCCTGGCGGGCGGTGAGCAGGGTGTCGCCGCCGGTGTCCAGGGCGGCCAGCAGCAAGTCGACCTGCCGACGATCGGTCTCCTCATCGGTTCGTCGGTTGCGGGCGTCCTCCGGCGCCAGACCGCGCGTATAGACGGCGATCTCCGGTCTCGGTTCCGCGACGACCAACGCTCCGGTTGACCCAATGACGTGGACGCGAAGCTCGCCGATGTTCGGATGGCTGGGTGCGCCGATGCGTCCAATGCAGAGCGATCCGATCACGCCGCCCTCCATTTCGAGCGTGACCGTGGCAATGTCCTCGACTCCACGTTCGGCGTGCCGCCTGAAGAAATGGGCGGACGTGCGCCCGAATGCCCGCAGCGCGTCCAGGCCCAGGATGTGCCGCATGTGGGCCAGCGGGTAGATGCCCTCAACGGTCAATTCACCTTCGCTCAACCACGATTCGGGGATTTCCTCGGGCTCGTCGGAGCCCAGCAGGACGCCGGCGTCCTTCGAAAAGAAAAAGTCGACATGGATGGCACGGGGCTCGCCGATTTCGCCGGCGTGGACGGCCCGCTGCGCCTCCACGATGGCCGGTTGCGTGTTCCGGTTCCAGAGCAGGAACCGCACGCCGGCGCGTTCCACGGCGTCGACGATGGCATCGCAGTCGGCGACCGTGGGCGCCATCGGCTTGTCCTGAACGACGTGCAGGCCGGCATTGGCCGCGCGAACGCTGAGCTGTGCGTGGCGAGCCGCTTCCGGTGAAACGACGGCTACATCGGGCCGGTGCCTTGCAATGGCCGCGTCCACGCCTGGCTCGTAGGCCACCCCCAGGTTCGCGGCCAGCTGTTCGTTCTGTTCGTGCACCCAGTCAGCGGCGCTGGATTCGTCGCTGACGCCCATGACCTGGAAGCGCGGGTGGTCCTTGAACGCCAGGGCCACGTAGTCGTGCTTGGCGGCGCTCAGCGCCAGCACTCGGTAGCGCTCAGGCGATGACATTGCCGCTCTCCGTGAGGTGGGCTGTCCGCCCGGCGGCGCCGGAGGCCGCCACGGCTTCGGCAATCTGAAGCGCCGCCACCGCGTCGGCGCCGGATACGGAGGGATTGCGGTTCTCGGCTATCGCGCTGCCAAATTCGTCGAGTTGCGCGCGCACGGCTGACGCTCGCTGATCGCTGACCAACGCCTGCGGGCGGCCGCCGCGATAGAGCAAGTGCACGTTGTGGTGGTCGTCGGCGTAGGCCGCGCCCAGGGATCCGATCAGCGCGAGCGAGTAGTAGCCGCTGCCCAGCGGCAGGCCGGTGGCGATACCGCAGATCGCCATTGCGCCGGATTCGTAGCCCAGGTGTATCTGAAGGAGGTCGGGCGTCGCCTGCGCCTGGACGTGCGTGGGCCGCTCACCAATTAGCCAGAGCGCCTGGTCGATCTCGTGGACGGCCTCATGCACGGCCAGGCCACCACTGCGAGCCGGGTCATGTTTCCAGCCAGCGGGCGGCCCGGGAAACCGACGCAGCCAGCGGTGACTACGCAACATGCCCGGTCGTCCAAGTTCGCCATCGTCGAGTGCTCGTCGAACGTGCGCGTTCGCGGGCATGAAGCGCAACGTGTGGGCCACCATCAGGCGGACGCCGGCAATCTCGGCCGCGCGGTGGACGGCCCCGGCTGCGTCGGCGGAAAGCGCCAGTGGTTTCTCGACGAGCACATGTCGTCCCGCCGCAATGGCGGAGCGCGCGATGTCAGCGTGTGAATCGTTGGGGGTGTTGACGATGACAGCATCTATCGCGTCGGCGCCCGATTCGAGAAACGAATCGAAGTCGCCGACGTGGGCCCGGGCGCCGGCCGCGCGCGCAACGGAGCGAGCGGCATCCGGAGCGATGTCTATGACGTCCGTGAGCTCACAGATGTCGGAGGCGGCAGCGCCGGCGGCCAGCGCCGAGGCGTTCCGACCACACCCAACCAATGCCAGATGTACCAATGCGTCGCCCGTGTCAGAGCGTTGACGCGGATTCTAGCGCCCGACCACCGGGAGTGCCGCAGGGGCGGCGCCCGTGCGTCACGGACGCGGCGCACCGGCGTTTTATGAGCACTGCCCGAGCCTCGAGGCCGTGCGAGGGCCCGGCGCTAGACTTCGCAGGCGCAGGAACGATGCTCCAACAAGTGCCCAATTGATGCAGCGCGTCACGCGCCGTCGTGCGCTTAGGGCTGGCCTGGCGGGTGCGGCTCTGCTGGCCGCTTTGCCGGCGGCTGTCCGCGCCGATGTTGACGTTGAGCTCTTGCCGAATCTGGAGCAGGGCGCAGGTAGCGCGCCGTGGGGCGTGGCTGTTGGGCCCGATGGACTGATCTACGTCACCGACTCGCGGCTGCATCAGCTCGCGTCGCAGACGCCTGATGGCGGGGTCGTGCGCGTGCTGGCTTCCGGCGGAATCGCGCCAGGCCGGTTACGCCGTCCGCAGGGCGTGGTCGTATCTCCCGACGGCGAGGTCTACGTCGTCGACGGGGGCAATCGGCGGGTGCAGGTGTTCAACTTGCTGGGCGAGTTTCTCCGCCAGTGGGGCCGGCGCGGGACCGACCCAGGCGAGTTCAACGCGCCGCGCGGTATCGCCCTGGACGCTCTCGGCGACGTGTACGTGGCGGATGGATTCAACGACCGCGTGCAGAAATTCGATCGCGACGGTGAGTTCCTGCTGGCCTGGGGCTCACGCGGAAGGTCGCCGGGCCAGTTCAGCACGCCGACAGGGATCGCCGTGGGAGCGTCACAAACCGTCTATGTCGCCGACACCTTTCGGGACCGCCTGCAGGCATTTGATCCAGACGGATCGTTCGTCCGCGTGGTGACCGAACCGTTGACCGTCCGGAATCCCATCGGCCTGGCTGTTGACAGCGCCGATCGTCTCTACGTGACCGACGACGTAGATCATCGGCTGGTCGTCCTGGAAAACGAGGGGACGACAGCGGGAGCTATTGGCTCTGAAGGTCGTCGGGACGGCGAGTACCAGTTCCCGCGCGGCGTGGCCGTGGACGAAGCCGGCCGTGTATACGTGGCTGACTCGCTGAACCATCGCGTCCAGACGTTTCGCACGGGCCTTCAGCAGTTCACACCGCCGGCCGAAGCAACCGAACTGACCGTTGCAGTTGCCGCTCGGCCGCCCCTGGCATCGTCCACGGCGCACAACCTGACCAACTGGCTGCTGCGTCTGCACGGTCAACTGCGGGTTGCGCCGTTTGCGGCCTACTTCACGTCCACCGGCGGCATTGATCGCTGGGGATGGCCGATCTCGGAACCGGTGCGCGAGACGTCGGCCACGGTCTCGCAGTACTTTCAGCGTGGGGTGATGGATTGGACCAGCGATGCGCGTGGCGGCCGGACGATCCTGCCGCGCCCGGTGTGGGATTTTCTGGGAGGCGGCCGCGGTGGCGCCCCGGATTTGGGCGTCGAGCCCGACATTGTGTCCGATCAGCCCGGCGCGTTGGTTGGAACGTGGGGCCATCGCGTCTCCAACTTCGCCGTCGACGGAACCGAAATCGGGTTTCTCGACTTCTTCAACACCTACGGCGGTGAGGCACAGTTTGGCGCGCCCCGAACCGACGCACGGCCGGACACCGGGGCGGCTGGCACGCTGCATGCAGCTGACGCACCGCTCGACGTGATCCGCCAGTACTTCCAGAACGCGGTGTTCGAATTCGCGCCGGATCGCCCCCAGCCAGTTCGGCTGCGTCTGATTGGCGAGTCGCTCCGCGATCGGCTGTACCCGGCCTGGGACGAGCTGCCGGCCTTCGCGGACCAACCCGGGCTGGCGCGAGGTCAGACGGTCCACATCCCGGATCTTCGCTCCTAGGGAAAATAGCCCTCGCAGTTGTCGCTTACGAACGTCGCGTTCCCCTGGTCATCGAGGTGAGCCTGCGTCGATTCGATCAAGCTGTCCTGGACAAAGTCACGAATCGCATGCAGATCCGGGCGTAGCAGATTCGCACCGTCCAATCCCTCCACAGGAATCAGCAGGTCGTGGCCGCGGGCGTGGACGGCCCACGAGTTGATTTGTTCCTGCGGGATAGCCAGCAGCAGGTTGCCCAGTGCCGGCACGCTGCCAATGGGGAAGTCCGTCCTGAATGCCCCGCTGAGGCTGGCGAGCAAGGCCGGCGCGTTAACGAGCAGCGACGGTGAGAGTGACTGCTCGCGCAGCGCCCGTACGACTTGCTGTTGGCGGCAGATACGCGCAAAGTCTCCGCCGCTGTCGTATTTGCGGGAGCGCCCGTAGGCCACGGCTTCGCGCCCGTTAAGCGTGTTCCAGCCCTCCTCCAGGATGAGGCGGACCTCCTCCTCGGTGTCCAGGTAGATGAAGCGTTCGTCAAACTCACGATTTGACCAGACCCGAACTCCGCCAAGCTGGTTGATGATGGCCTCAACGCCATGGAAGTTCACCAGCATCCAATGGTCGATGTTCAGGCCGGTGACGTAACGCAGGGCCTCTTTAAGCGCCTCGATGCCCTGGCGCTTGTAGACCTCGTTGATTCGCGAGGAGTGTCCGTCGCAGGCGCCCAGGCAGAGATCCCGTGGCAGCGAGAGCACGAGGATGGTGTCTGTCTCGGCGTCGATGCTGACGATCATGATGACGTCCGTGTTGCCCACGAAGCTCTCGGCCTGGTCCACGCCGAGCACCAACAAATTGATTCGCTCGGCCGGTTCCGGCGCCGGCGCCACGGCATAGGCGGGCGGCGCGACGGCCGTCGGCGTTGGCGAGGCCGGTGCCCGCGCGTCTACGGCTGTCGGTGTCGTGACCGCGGCCACTGCCGTCCCACCAGGCTCGGGTGTCGGCTGAGTGGACGCCCGCGGGGCGACCATGAAGCTGGGCGGCGCGGAGGGCACCGACGTTACGCTCGGCGGCGGCCCGTCGGGCGCCGGCGCGGAGTCTCCGCAGGCCGCCAACGCGAGAATGCCCAGGGCGATGAGCGCCTGGCGTAGGCTGCGCGTTAGACGATTTCGCATGTGCTGACGTGTGCGGCCGAATCCAAACCTGATGTCTGCAAGTATCACGAAACGATCGCTTCCCCTGCGTCACCTATCGCAATTGGAGCTCGACGCGTGACGGCATCGACTACCGACGAGCCGTCAGTGGATGTCGACCCTGCATTTCGTAGGACCTTTCAGGAGCGGATCGTTCGTTGGTACCGACGTGCCGGCCGCGATCTGCCGTGGCGTTCGACGACATCGCCCTACCACGTGGCCGTATCGGAAATCCTGCTTCAGCAGACCCAGGCGGCGCGGGTGGCACCGGTCTTTGAGGAGTTTGTGGTTCGCTGGCCGCGTGTTGACGACCTGCATGCGGCCTCGCTGGAGGACGTCAAGTCCCTGACTGATCCCCTGGGCTATCACATTCGAGGGTTCTGGCTGAAGGAACTGGCGCGCATCGTGGTTGAACGGCACGGCGGCAAAGTCCCGGACTCCCTGGACGCCTTGCGAGAGCTTCCGGGTCTCGGGCCCTATGCCGCGGCGGCTGTGTACGTCTTTGGCCTGCGCCGCCGCGCGGCGTTACTGGACACGAACATCGCGCGGGTGCTGACGCGCGCGGTCGGTTTGCCCGAGGATGGCTCGGTCTATCGCGATACCCGGCGGCTGCGAGATCTGGCCGAGCAGCTGGTCCCGGCCCGCCGTCACTACGACTACCACCAGGGCCTGATGGACCTGGGCGCCACCGTGTGCCTCGCCCGTTCGCCGCGTTGCCAACGCTGTCCGCTTCGACGTGGCTGTCGCGCGGTCGTTGGGGGGGCGCCGGCAGCCGTCTGGCGCGAACAGGGTGTGGTGATGGCGGCAGAGCGAACGGTTGGGTACCGCGTGGGTTCACGAAAGGCCGTTAAGGCGCCCCAGGCCGATCCGGCGCGTCGGACCTCCGGCTAGAACCGCCTGAATCAACCGACACTGCAAGCAGCCGGTCAATGGCCGAGGTCACCATGGCGACCGGCGGCGGATCGCCAAGTCCCCGGCTCTTGCTACCGCTGAAGACCGAGGCGGACCGTGGAGTCTCTGTCCCGTAGATCCAGGGCTCGGTGGCGGTGAAGATGGTGACGCTCGGCGCGTCCACGCCAATCGCCAGCTGCGCGCTGGCCGAGTCGTTGCCCACGAAGATGTCGCCGCCGGCGATCAGCGCACCCAATTGCCCGAAGGTTGTGCGGCCCTCCAGGCTGACAGCCTGCTCTGTCATGGCGCGCTGCATGGCGGCAATGGACGGGCTGTCAGATGCGGTGCCGACCACGCACACCCGGGCGCCACGGCACTGAATCAGCCAGTCAGCCACCTCGGCGAAGCGCTCGGCAGGCCATCGCTTGGAGACATCCACGGCGCCCGGGTTGACGCCGCCGCCGGGGGCGATGACGACACGCCGTAACCCGGCGTCCAGCGCAAACTCTTCCGCCAGCCGCCGCGCCGCCGCCATGTCGTCGTGGGTTGGCCGGAATACGCAGACGGTGTCCGTCGGATCGACACCCGCCATGCGGGCCACCCTGCGGTACATCGCGACTTCGTTGTCCTCCATGTCCACGCTCACGCGCGTCGTGTGCGCGAAGCCGCGCTGGCGGCTGTCGAGCCCGATGCGGTGCGGAATCCGGGCCAGGTAGGGCAGCAGCGCCATGGCAGGCGACCGGTCGAGTACGAAGGCCGCATCGAAGTGGCGTTTGCGGAGGCGGCGGGCGAACGCCAGGTATTGCGCGCCGTCGTAGCGTCGCGGTGTGCCCAGCATGCCCATTGGCATGATCTCGTCGATATCCGGATTATTCGTCAGTGCCGGCGCGGCGTAATCGCCAACGGCGAAGGTAATACCCGCGTCGGGCAGCGCCCGCCGCAGCGCCGCGGTAAAGCCGGTGGCTCGAAGGACGTCGCCCAGCGCCAGCGGTTTGATGACCAGAACCGACAACGCGGATCCTTGAGGCAGGGGCCTGTCGTCCGGGGGGCTTGGGTGGATCCCGAGGCGCGCCAGCCAGCACAGGGCCGTGATGCCGGCGGCGCGCGGTCCGGTTCGCCGCCGCCAGTCACCTCGGAGTGGACCATGCCGTCGGCGACCAAGACGTCTCATTCGACCGTCCGGTCTCCCATCGTTGACACTGGCGTGCTGTCCGAATGCGCGATTGCCCTTGCCTACCGAGCCTACAATCGGCGCGCTCGAACACGGTGCGATGCGCGACGGATGCCCGTATACGAATATCGCTGCACGGCCTGCGGCCGCCGGTCGTCGAGGCTGTTCAAGACGCTGGCCTCGGTCGTCCATCCGGATTGCCCGCGATGCGGCACGGCGTCAATGGAGCGTCTCTTCTCAAGGCCCACGTTGCTGCGTGGCGGCCGATCGGATTCCGACGACCTCGGCGCTGATGACCTTGGCATGGACGACGCCGCGATGGCTGAACTGATGCCAGGCCTTGAGTCGGGCGACCCGCGCAGCCTGGCCCGTATGACCCGGCACATGTCCGAGGAAATGGGCGAGGACATTCCGCAGGAGTACGAGGGAGTTCTGAATCGAATGGAAGCCGGTGAGATGCCGTCGGACGAGGAGTTCGATGCCATCGAGCCGGACGACGGCGACGTCGTGGATACCGACTCCCATTAGAACCCGCCTTGTCGCGCTGGACGTTGACGGCACGCTGGCGCGGGCCGGAACACCGATCGATCCGACTGTCCTGAAAACACTTCGAGAGATTGCCGACCGAGGCATTCAGGTCGTCATTGCTACGGGTCGCGGCTGGCTGACCATGCGCGAAATGACCCGCTGGCTGCCGCCATCTGCCCTGCTGGTCCTCAACAACGGGGCAAGCACTCGAGCCGCCGCCGGCGGACGCTTGCTCGACTCTCATGACATTCCGCATGCGACGGCCAACCTGGCGCGCTCGATTCTGCGTGCGGCCGGACTGCCGGCCATCTGGATTGAATCGGCCTCGTCTGGCGACCGATACCTGGTTGACGGTGACTGGAGCAACCGCTCGCCGTACCGTCGCTACCTTGACCCCAAGGGATCGCGCGTCGGCCGCCTGACCCACCCCAACCTGGCGCCGCCGCCGGCGCAAATTTTCGGTCTGGCGCCGCCTGATCTTGGCCAGAGCATCGAGGAGGACCTGAGGTCCAGCCTGCGCGAGCAGGCCGCCGTTGTGGTCTGGCGCAGCCGACGGCTGAAGGCCGTTGGGCTGGAAGTCTTACCGCGGGGCGTAACCAAGGGAGCGGTCGTGGCGCAACTCGCCGCCGGCCTGGGCGTGCCGGCCGCCGAGTCACTGGCGGTCGGCGACGACCTGAATGATCTCGAGATGCTTGCCTGGGCGGGGCGCGGACTTGCCATTGAGGGCTCGCCGAAGCCGCTGCTGGCGGTTGCCGACGACGTCGTCCCGAACGACGATCACGCGCTGACCCGCCTGCTCGCGGAGATCCGCGGTCCGTAGGCGATGGCCTTGAGCTCCATACCTGCGCCGCCGCCGCGCGGTCGTTCCCTGCGAGAGCGGCGATGCGCCCAACTCTGATCGTCGTCAGCGGTCCGCCCGCTTCGGGCAAGACGACGCTCGCGCACGCCCTGGCTCAGGCGATTCACTGTCCCGCCATCTGCCGCGACGCGATAAAGGAGGGGCTCGTCAGCGGCACCGAGTCTGAGACGTTTGTTCCGGAACGCGGCGATGCGGCCAACCTGGCGGCCACCGCGGCGTTCTTTGACGTGGTCCAGTTGATGGTCCGGCGCGGCGTCACCGTCGTGGCGGAGGCGGCCTTTCAGCACCACCGCTGGGCGCCCTGGATCACCAGGTTCCGAGAGGTGGCCGACATCCGGATCGTGAACTGTGAAGCCGACGTGGCCGTCGCCCACGAACGTCGCGTTCGGCGCTGGCGGGACGAGCCTTGGCGCCGACGATTTCATGCCGATCCGGACCTGCAGCAGCTGGCCCGGACCGATCGGAGTCTGTCAGACCCCTCATATCAGCCGATCCACCTGGAGTGGCCCACGCTCGTCGTCGACACCAGCGACGGTTACCGCCCGGCGTTCGACGAGATTGTCGCGTTTGTGCAGGGCTAGGTTCGTCGCCATTCAGAGGTCATTCGCGGCTCAGCCGGTCGGCTGAGCCGCCGGCGCCCGGTGCTACGATTTCAGCCAGTGTGCCGACGTAGCTCAGTTGGTAGAGCAGGGCTTTCGTAAAGCTCAGGTCGTCAGTTCGAGTCTGACCGTCGGCTCCGAGCCCTGCGGCCAAGCCCGTCAACCCAGCGCAACAAGGCTGCGCGTGCAGGCGGCAGCGGCTTGACGCGCCGGATCAGCCGGATCGGAGGCGTCAGCCGCGAGCGCCAATCCGGGGCAATCAGGCGCACTTGCTCCGGCTGTCGGCATCCACCACCAGGGCCTGAACCTCGATTTCGCTGAACCAGGCCACTTCCTCTTCCACCATTCCAATGGTGAGCGTATACGGGCCGGGCGCCGCCGGCGCCTTCACCAGGCCTTCAAAAACAAACCCCGATCCGGGCGCGATGCTTGTCCAGGTTGTCGTGCGCGAGTCGTAGGGAACCACCAGTCGGTCTTCGAGATCGGTGAGATCTTCGGTAACGAATCGATCAACCGGTATGGACCAGCGTGTGCCGAGCCGATGCGAGTCAAACCAGTGATTCGAACCGGCATTGATGGCCCGGACGCGCAGGTATGCGCCGTCGCCGGGACTGAGACAGATCGGAGGCGGTAAGACCAGCAGGTCCGCACGATTGGCGATTCCCACGCTGTCATCCGCCGGTTCCCGGATCTCGATGGTCGTATTCGCGAGCCGCTGCCCGTCCAGTGACAGCCAAATCCGGTATGTGCCAGGCGTCGTCGGCGCGGTTCCAAAGATGGGACCGAGCGCCTGCGTAGCGCCTCCGGCGGGAATGAGTGGTGGCGGACGGAGGTAAGCCCGCTGCCGAGATTCCTCGACCCCTTCAAGCGTTTCCCAAATCAGCTCGGCGGTCCGCGTCCGACGTCCGGCTGGCGGCCGCCACGGTCGATCGGCGTCGTTGCGAAACGTCACCGGAATCGCCACCTCCGCGTCAGGCGGCGCGGAGCGCACGATGAGTTGAAGCTCGACCTCCGACCATCCGGTCGTGGCCGGCACGCCGGCGGTCCCAAGCGGCGCCACGACGAAGCGGTCGGATTCAATTGGCGTTGTTCCCGGACGCACAACGTGAACGGCCTCTTTCCACGCTTCCACGCTCATGTCGTCCAGGAATTTGCGATCGAGGACCAGGGTGCGAACCCCAAATGCCAGCAACGATTCCAGGACCCTGGGCTTATCGGCGGCGTTTGCCCAATCGATCAGCTTGGCCAGGTGCTTTGTACCGCGAGGCTCGAATCCTGAGTAGCCATTGACCACGGGCTGCCGACCGCCATTGAGCGTCCACCACATCCGGCGGACATACGGTTCGGGCGACGTGAAATCCGCGCCGGAGGCGATAAAGGCGACGGCTCCGGCAGGCGCCTCAGCCAGGATCGCCTGCAACTCGGGTTCCTCGGGAATCGATGCCACATGTACGGGCGGACGCTCGAATTCGGCCGCAAGGAGCAGCAGGACAAGCGCGGCAATCAGGTGCGCCCGCCAGCCCTGAGTCCGACGCCATTTGTATGGCTGGGCCACCGCAATGGTCGTGAGCAGCGCCATGGCCAGCACCATGCCGGATGCGAAGAATGTCGGGTTTCGCAACGAAGCGAATCCCGGGATCACCGCGTGCGCGACCGCGAACGGCAGCGTGATGCCCGTGGCCTCGTCGTGCCACCGGAGTTCGGGTCCCAGCGACAGCGCAAACAGCAGCAGACCAACGGTTCCAACGGCCAGACTGGTCGACCGATTCGGTCGTCGCGCTAGGCCACCGGCCAAACCCAGCACGGCCAGCGCTGCCGGCAGGATGCCTGGAAAGACGGGATCCAGCCCTGCCACCCTGGCCCACACGGCTCGAAACCAGCTCAGTGACTGCGTGACCCAGGGCAGGTAGTTCGGTAGGCGGGCGCTGAGCTGGTGCGCTTCGTCAATCGTGCGAGATTCGTGATGGTCCAGCCAGAATCCGATGTAGCCGACGAGCAGCGGAATGAACGGCACCGTGGCGATCGCGGACGCGGCCGCAGCCTTGGCGATGAGCCGCCGGTCAATCGGCGGGCCAGAGCGGCTCAGCACTGGTGCGGCGACAAGCGCCAGCATGAAAACGGCGGCCATGAATCCCAGGTACACGCCGCTTGCGAACTGGATCAACAGGCACACCCAGACCGCGCAGAGCTTCCACCAGGCTGGTTGCCTGAGAAACCAGAACCAAAACGCCAGGGCCAGCGGCGTCCACCAGAACAACATCAGGTGGTGGAACTGATAGAACTCCTTCTGGATGGGCGCGAAGGCGAAAATGAATCCCGCGATCGCGGCCGGCCACCAGCGACCGACCAGCAGCCAGGCCGCCGCGGCAGTGGCGAGCCCATTCAAGATCGGGCTGGCAATGGTCATGGCATTCAGTCCCGCGCCCGGTCCGAATATCGCGGCCACCGGCGCGTAGATGGGAAGCCCGCCCAGCAGCAGGTGCGTATAGAAGAGCGAGTCGCCCATGCCGTAGTAGGCCAGCCCTGTAAAGAGCCTTTGCGGCTCGGCAAGGATGGCGTAGCGCATCCATTCCAACGTGTAGAGGTTCAGCAGGTTGTCCACGTGCCCGTAGTGGTACTGATCCCCCGTCAGCGGCGGCAGGGCGCGGAGAGCGGCAACCGTGTAGATCGCCACGGTCGCGCCGATCTTCAGTAGCCAGCTAATGCTCGCCGGGGAGCTGAGGCGTGACGTGCCGCGCAGCAGCCGACTACTGGTCACAGCGCGAGCACCGGGCACTTGAACGCCGATGCAGCCCGTCAGGTTCACGGCAAACCGACGCGTGGCGAGCCAGGGCCGGCGCCGCGCCGCGAGCCCCGGTGACCAAGCGCAAGAGCCTTCCTAGCGGATAAATGCCGTCGGTCTTCGCCGGCTCTCGTACGTTTCGGTCAGGTCCGCGTCGCGGACCGCTCGGGGGATGGGTCGCGTCCACCAGGTCGGCGCGTTGGGGAACGGAAAGACATCGTGCCAGGCCAGCACCAGCGTGCGCCGCGCGTCGGTGGTATTGGCCCGCGCCGCGTGCATGACCCGGGCGTCGGCGATCACCAGATCACCCGCGCTCACCGGCAGGTCAACCGCGTCCGGGTGCTCGGCGAATGCCGCATGGTCTTCGTGATCGTCGACGGCCTGGATGTCCGCCCCGTGGGCGTCCGGCAGCGAGTCGTGCAGCTCGATCCGCCTGGTGTGCGTTCCCGGAATCACCTGCAGGCAACCGTTGGCCAGCGTCGTGTCGGTCAGGTAGACCGACAGGAACACCTTGGTTGGCCAGGGCGTGGCGGCCTCCGGACTCTCCCAGTTCATGAAGTCCTGGTGCCAGTACAGCGGCGGTCCCTTCGGCGGCTTGGAAAGAACGATGATGCCGCCGCTGGACGTCAAGTCCTCAAGCTGAATGGCCTCGCAGGCGGCGCGCAAGGCCGGGTACGCCAGAAACCGCTCCGCAATGGGGTCCGGGAACACGCGGTCTGACTGCTCACGCGGCCGCTCGTCCCATCTGCCGGGCGGGATCACCTGGATGTCGCTGCCCTGGTAGCGGTACTTCGGATCGACGTCGTGATTGGCGAAATAGTCCTCGGTCCACGCGCGCAATTCGTCCAGCATCGGCTCGGCCACGACGTTCGGAATGACCGTGTAACCCTCGTCGACGAGTTGATCGCGTTTCTCCGTCGCTTCCGCGGGGGGCAAGTGCATTGCGTCGTGTCCTTCGAACGATTCGCCGTATCCGCGCGATGCCGAGAGTCTACGCCGGCAGCCACGCTGCGGCGACACGCCCGTTTTGGCATGGCTGAACTCGACTTGAGCCGAGCAGGCTGGCGGCGTGTCACGCGTCGGCGGGGGGCGGCACGGATACACGACATGCTGAGAATCGGTAAACTCCCCCTCCGGAACAGGCATGCTCCCACCTTTGTTCCTTGGACCGTGCAGAGGGAGCGCGAGGAGGATTGAATGGGCAAGTCTCTCAGTCGTCGTGCGGCGCTCCGCGCGGCCGGCGCCGGCGCAATGGGCGTTGGCGCGGCGGCGGTCCTGGCCGCCTGTGGCGAATCCGAACCTGAACCCGCGCCGGTCGCTCAGGCGACGGCAGCTCCTGCGGCAACGGCCGCCCCGGCTATGACCGAGGCTCCGGCCCCGGCTATGGCAGCGGCCCCGCAGCCAGAGTCGGTCACGGTCCGCTACGTCAGCGACCACACCTCCGGCCCGCGCGGCGCGGCCATGCAGTGGGGTCTGCGCGAGTACGCCAAGTCGCGTCCGAACATCAACATTCGCTTCGAGCCCCAGCCGGCCGACTACCGCGAAACGTTCCCGCTGCAAATGGCGGCCGGGACGCAGGCGGAAGTGGCGATGCTGGATGGCGGGATGCTGGGCGCCTTCGTTGCCGACGGCGGCTTCACCCAGATCAACGACGTCCTGGCCAAGCGCGACGACTACAACGTCGACGACTACTACTTCATCCCGGACCTCTACACGGTCAACTTCGACCATTCCCACGGCGAGGGCGGCTCGGTGCCGACCGTCATCGAGGGTGACCAGTTCGGCATGCCCTTCCAGGGCGCGACCGGCGGCATCCTGATGAACGTGGACCTGGGCGAGCAGGCCGGCATCGAGTTCCCGAGCGAAGGCTGGACCTACGCTGAGGACTACCTGGAGTCGGCCAAGAAGGCGACCAACCCGGACACCGACGAGTGGGGTTCCTGGGCTCGCAACGACTACGAGTTCCAGTGGGCGCCCATGTGCTTTGGTTCCGGTGGCTTGGCCTACCGCAACGCCGACGAAACCGGCCTGGCCGTGTTCGACGAGGGCGGTGACTGGGGCCTGAAGTTCTCAGTCGGGATGATTCACGACACTGGTGTTTCGTTCCCCGACGGCGAGAGCAAGCGGGTGTCGGGTGAATTCGGTAACCCGTTCGCCTCCGGCAAAGTCTGGTCGTGGCTCGGATCCGGCGTCTACTCGTCCGGCTTCCACGTGCCGCGCATCAAGGACCGCTTCTCCTGGTCCCTGGGCCCCATGCCCATCGGGCCGAACGGCGTTGAGGTGCACTCCTGGAACGACCAGCCGAACCTCGTGACCAACGGCTCCATTCGCCTGGGCACGACCGAGCAGGCGGTTGACCTGGCAGTGTTCCTGGGCAGCTCGGTCTATCAGAGCCGCGTGGCGATCGACCGCGGTCACCTGCCCATGATCAAGACGGCGTTCAACGACGCCAGCGCCACCAACCCGCCGCCCGACGGCATGGAGTGGCTGCAGCGCTACGCCGAGGCGCCCGAAAGCCGTCACCTCATGATGGCGCTGCCCAACTGGTGGGAAATGAATGAGTGGCGCAACGCCTTCATCTCCGCCGCCTACCTGGGTGACGTCTCGGTTGACGAAGCGATTGACAACTCGGAGGGCTGGGTCTCCAGCACCCTGGACTCGCAGCGCGACCAGCTCAACGCGGCGCGCCAGAAGTTCGGCTTCGCCGCCCTCTAAGCGAGCCTTCGTTTGCGGCCGCCTCGCGGCCGCAGCTCCCGAGGCCCCGCGGGGCAGGGCCGGGGCGGGGGGGGGGGGGGTTCGGGGGGGGGCGCCGCGCCGGGGGCGGGGGGGGCCCCCGGCCGACCCGGGGGGTTTTAAAAAA
>JAPPKM010000165.1:0-485 GCA_028874315.1 Chloroflexota bacterium | reverse complement strand
CCCCCGCCCCCCCCCCCGGCGCGGGGCCCGCCCCCCGGCCCCCCCCCCCCCCCCCCCGCCCCCCCCCCCCCCCCCCCCCCGCCTCGGTGCATCTGGATCCTGGGCTGCGCGCCGCGACGTGACCGATGCAGCCAGCCGACGTCCTATGGACGGTCGGCTGGCGCACCAGGCGAGGGTCGGCAATTGACTCCGACGAAATCATTGACCGTCTGAGTCGATTCGCCTATGATGGGTCGTTGCCCCGCGGAGTAATCCGCGAGCGGCCCCTCAGCCCGACGCTCAGGCGTTGTGGCTGCGAACCTTGACAAGTGAAGATTTACGCGAATGCGTAAAGCTGCAGTTTTGCCGGCCTAACGGAGATCAAGCTATGAAGAGCGCTTGGCGGATGCCTTGGCGTCAGAAACCGAAGAAGGGCGCAGCAGGCTGTGATAAGCCACGGGGAGCCGCGAGCAGGCTTTGATCCGTGGATACCCGAATTGGGAAAC
>JAPPKM010000077.1 GCA_028874315.1 Chloroflexota bacterium | reverse complement strand
AGCGGCGCGCTGCCGGTGAGCAACCCGGGCTGGCACGACATCCGGCACGGCACCAGGATCACGCCTTTCGACTACGGCGGAGGCAACTCGTGAGCGCCCAACCCCTCCGCGCCGTCATCGTCGGCGGCCACATCGGCCGCAGCCACGCCCTGGGCTACCTGGCCAGCGACCGCATCGACCTCGTCGCCGTCTGCGACATCGACCCCAACACGCTGGAAGAGTTCGGTGACGAGTTCGACGTCGAGAACCGCTATACCGACTACGAAACCATGCTGCGCGAGGAAGAGCCGGACCTGGTCAGCATCGGCACGCCGCAGCAGCTGCACGCTGCAATGACGATCCTGGCAGCCACGCGCTATTCGCCGCTGGCCATCGTTTCCGAGAAACCCATGGCCAGCAGCACGGGCGAGGGTTACGCCATGCTGGCGGCCTGCGAGCGGAACGGCGTGAAGCTCGCTATTGGCCACCAGGGCCGCTGGATGCCGCGGCACGAGACCGTCCGGCAACTGATCGCCGACGGCGCGATTGGCCAGGTGATTACCGCCTTCGCCGGGCCGCCCAAGCCGGATGCCGGCCTCATGAACATCGCCACCCACCAATTGAACTACTGGCAATACATGCTGGGCGACCCCACGCCGCTCTGGGTGCTGGCCAACGTGCAGCGCCAGACCGATCGTTACGAGCGCGGCTGGCCGGCCGAGGACCTGGCGGGGCTCCTGGTGGAGTTCGAGGGCGGCATCCGCCTCTCGATGGAGAGCGACACGCCGCCCGAAGGCCTGGAGCGGGACCTGCGCGTGATTACGGGAAGCGAGGGCGTAATCTGGCTGGCCGGCGGCACCGCCGGCAACGTCATCCGGCTCTTGCGCCACGGCGCCTCGGGCTGGGAAACGATCGAGGCCAGCGAGGCCGAGTTCAGCGACGCACGCACACTGGAACTCGACGCGCTGGCCGCCTGGGCAACCGGTGAGATCGACGAGCACCGCGGCGACGCCAACCTGGCCATCCACACGCTCGAAATCCTGATGGGCATCTACGAGTCGGCCCGGACGCACAGCCTGGTTCGGCTGCCGCTGCAGACCAAGGGGTCGCCCCTCACCGCCATGATCGACGCTGGCGACCTGCCGGTGCGCTATCCGGGGCATTACGACATCCGCCACAAGTCCGCCACGCCAGATTAGGGGTCGCTGACATGACGACATACCGCGCTGGAGTCATCGGACTGAATCTCGGCCAGTCGCACGTTCGCGGGTTCGACGAGGCCGACGGAGTCGAGGTTGCGGCGGTCTGCGACATCGACGAATCACGGCTTGAGGAGGTCGCCGACCAGTACGACGTCCCGGGTCGCTATACGGACGCCACGGCCATGCTCGAGACCGAGTCGCTGGACATCGTGAGCGTCACCACGCCGGCGGCGTTGCATCCAATGATGACCCTGCTGGCCGCGCGCTATCCGGTGCAGGCGATCATCTCCGAGAAGCCGCTGGCCAACTCGATGGGCGAAGCCGACGCCATGCTGGCGACCTGCAACGCCGCCGGCATCAAGCTGCTCTGCGGCTACCAGGGCCGCCACATGCGCGCCTTCGAACGCGCCCGCGGCCTGATCGCCGACGGCGCCATTGGGAAGCCGCTGGTGGTAAAGGTCAGCGTGGAAGAGGGCGGCCTGCTCAACCAGGGGTCGCACCTGATCGACCGCTCGCTGTATCTGCTTGGGGACCCCGAACCGCTCTGGGTGCTGGGCCAGGTGCAGCGTGAAACGGACCGCTACGAGCGCGGCTACTACTGCGAGGACCTCTGCTTCTGCATCGCCGCGGTGGAAGGCGGCGCGCGGATCGTCTACGACAACGACATCGGTCCCGGCGGCGACGTAGGCAATCGCGCCTTCGTGGTCACCGGCGACGATGGAATGTTGATCGTGGAGCCAAGCATTCCCGCAATTTCGATGTCCTACGGCGTCCAGCTCATTTCAGGCAACCGCGACGACCTGAACGAGCCGTGGGACGGCGTGGAAACGAATTTCATGCTGGCGCAGGCCAACGAACTCGTGGCCTGGCTCAACGGCGACATCGACGACCACCGCCAGAACGCGCACCACGCCATCAAGTCGCAGTCGATCTTGATGGGACTCTACGAAAGCGCGCGCACCCACACGCTGGTCCAGGTACCCATTCAGACCAAGCTGGCGCCGCTGGAAGCCGCGATCAACGAAGGCTCGCTCAAGGTCCGTTATCCGGGGGCCTACGACATTCGCCGCCCCTACGTCTACGCCAAAGACGAGGTCACCTAGGCGGACAACAGTCGACTAGAAGCGACTCCGGGCGCTATTCGTCCTCGAATACCGCCTCGCGCAGAGTGTCATTCATACGTGTCTGCCAGCCCTTCCCGGTTTCGCGGAAGTGAAGCACCAGGTCGGCGTCGAGCCGCAGCGTGATCTGAGTCTTGGTTGGCGCCCGCTGCTTGCCGCGCGTGCGCCGGTAGCGCTGCACGATGTGCGGCACGACCTCACTGGCGGGCCGGGCGCGCTCGAACCAGTCGTCATCCAGTTCGGACGCCTCAGGGTCGGCGGCGGCAGCCGCGTTGATGGCGTAGTCCTCGCCAGGCGTCGGGCTGACGTGGCCCGGCTTAAGCTTGGGCATATCTCCGTTCCTCCCCTCGGCTGGCACAGCGCAGGCTGATCACGCGAATCCGTGTCCCGCGTTCAGTGAACACGAGGCAGTAGAGCCGGACGTCGATGTAGCCGACGGCCACGTAGCGAACCTCGCCTCCGCGATCCGAACGTTCGACCAGCGCGCTTTCCCAGTCGAACGTCTCGACCGCCGCGAAGTCAACCCCGTGCTTCTGCGCATTGGACTGCCGCTTCGCCTCGTCCCACTCGTACTGCACGGATATATTGTAACTACGATTTAGTGGCGTGTCACGTGATCTGTGCGCTTTCCTGCTGGGCGTCAGCGCTAGACAATTTCCTCCTCGACCTCGGTCTCGCCGCAGATGTCCATCAGGGTGTGATGGACGGCGCGGTCGTGGGCGTAGCTGAAGCGGGGTTCGCGTTCGCCACGGATGCAGGCCACGAAGTGCTCGACATCGTCGCGAAATGGTGCCTCCCGCCCGGTGCCGTAGACCTTCCAGCCGTCGGCCCCGGCGCCGGGTCCGCCGCGGTGAATGGCCACGGCCGGCGCGCGGTCGCCGATGGACGCCCACGGCGAGACTATGGCCTGGGCCTCCGAACCGTAGACCTCGAAGCTGCGTGGGCGAACCTGCTCGGTTTCCAGGTGGCTAGCTTCCAGGGTAGCGATGGCCTTCGGATACTCCAGCACCACCGTGGCGTTGTCGATGTATCCCGACTCGACAAAGCGGTCGCAGCGCAGGAACGAGTGAACCCTGGCGGGCGTCCCCAGCACGGCCATCGCCATGTCCAGCGCATGGGAGCCAAGGTTGTAGAAGATGCCGCCGTTGAAGTAGCGGTCGCGGCCCAGGTAGGTGTCGGCCGACGGGTGGTAGAAGCTGCACATGTGCGACCGCACCCGGTAGATGTCGCCGAGTTCGCCTCTCTCCACCATGTCCAGCACCCGGCGGAAGTGCGGCGTCAGCCGGTTGTTGTAGCCCATTTGGAAGAGCAGGCCGGACGACTCGGCCAGGCCTGTCAGTTCGTCCACGTGGGCGTGGGTCCAGCCGCAGGCTTTTTCCATCAAGAGGTGTTTTTCTGCCTGCAGTGCGCGGCGAGCGTACGAAGGGTTCTGGCGCTCGGCCCCGCCGATCAGAATGCCGAGCACCGATGGGTCCTCGAGCAATCGGTCGATGTTATCGACGTACGGCAAGCCCGCCGAATTCGGCTCGGACTCCTTGGCCGCGCGAGCAGTTGCGCAGGGTTCGTAGACGCCGGCAAGGTCGATTCCTTCCAGGTCGCGCAGCCAGCGCAGCTTTCCAGCCGCATGCCCGTGCTGCGCGCCCAGCATTCCCAAACGCACCGGTTGCTTGCTCATTGCGTGTGCTCCATCGCCGTAGGCGGCCGAACCATAAGCGGCATCTGAATCTCTTCGGGACGGGCAAGGCGAAGGAAAAAGTGGCCCAACCCGGATGATCCCAGCATGAAGTCGGGACTGTAGTTGCCCGGCTCGTCCCCTGGCCAGCGCACTTCGCCGACACGCTCCTCGCGATAGGCCGTGGCGGCGTCGCCGAAATCGCGGGCGCGCGCCATCCACGACTCGTCGCCATCTAACCGGGCGAGCTCGATGAACAGCTCCGCGTTCCCGGCCAGGCCATGGCACTGGCTGGGATTGTTGCGGACATCGCCGGCGGCCAGGGTCGCACGCGCACAGCGCTCGGCGAAGCGGCGCAATTCACCGTCGTCGAAGATCTCCGCCGCGCGTGCCGCGAACAGCCCGATGCCCGGTGCCCCGTGGCACCACTGCACGCGCGGTCGGTGCGGATCACCCGGCCAGCGGTTCCAGCAGATGCCTCTATCGTCTTCCAGTGCAACAGCCTCAATCCACTCCCAGGAGTCGTACACGAGACTCTTGATCGCGTCGTCGCCGGTGAACCGCCAAAGCTCCGCCAACGCGTAGGCAATGCCGCTGGCGCCGTGAACGAACCCGGCGCTGAAGCGAACGTGCCCTTCACGGTGCCAATCCCAGCTCGCGCCTTCGTCGTCGCGTTCAACCGTCCGGGCAATGTGGTCACCGGCTCTCACCGCGGCATCCAGCACGCCCTGATCGCCTGCGGCCTGATACAGGCGCAGCAGAAAGATCACGGCGCCCGCCGATCCGCTCAGCACGTGCGCATCCAGCCAGGAAGCGCGAGCCACCGCCCGAGCCCTCGCCTGCGCGTCGCGCAGCCAGCGTTCGCGTCCTGTCGCCTCGTACAGGTGGAGGCACATCTGACCGTGGCCCGACAAGCCGAAATAGAGGCCGGCATCGGCGCTGGAATCACGAAGGTCGGCCTTAGATTGGCCCTCCACCCACATCGCCGCCGCTTCGGCCACTTCGCGGGACTTGGGATCACCGGTGACCCGGAACAGGTCGGCGAACAGGAAGACCACGCCGGCCGTCCCGCCAAAGACGGCGGTGGAGTACTGCGGCGTGCCGGTATAGCTGCGCGTCTCCCAACGTGCGCCGCCGACGGCCGGACGCGCCAGCGAAGCGATGCTGTCGGCCACGCTCTGAGCGGCGGCCAGAAACCGACTGTTGTCAGACATGGTTGTTCCGGAAGCTGCGCGCGGCGTCACGGTACCTGATCATTCTTGAGAACAGCGCGACAACGCGCCGCCGGACGCGTAGTCTCACCGGACGATATGAGCGGTTTCGAGGCACAAATGCAAGACGTGAAGCTGCCTGATACACCAATCACTGAGGCCTACCCGGGCCTGAACAACCTGGTTGTGGATTTCAACCAGATGAAGGCCTTCCTGGACGACCCCCTGGTGCTGGTTGAGGGCGACGGCGTTCGGGTTCGCGACCACACCGGGCGGTGGTATATCGACGGTCTGGCCGGCGTCGCGGCGGTTCAGGTTGGACACCGTAATCAGGGAATCATCGACGCGATGCATGCGCAACTCAATCGAATCGCGCTGACCCTGCCCCTATATGCGGCGTCGGAGCCGGCAATCGCGCTGGCCGAGCGGCTGGCCGAAATCACGCCGGAGCCGCTGACCCACGTGAAGTTCACCAGCGGCGGCTCGGAAGCCAATGAGACCGCCTTCAAACTTGCGCGCCAGTTCCACGCACAGACCGGCAACCCCGCCAAGTACAAGGTGATTTCGCGCTACAAGAGCTACCACGGCGCCACGATGGGCGCGCTGGCGGCCAGCGGTGGCGCGTCACGCAAGTTGCCGTACGAGCCCTTTCCCACTGGCTTCGTGCACGTGCTACCGCCGGACTGCTATCGCTCCCCTTTCGGGCTGGATGGCGTGGAGTGCGCCGTTCGCTGCGCCGAACTGGTTGACCACGTCATCGTTGGCGAGGGTCCAGAGACGGTTGCGGCGCTCATCGCCGACCCAGTCGTTATGTCAGCCGAAGGGCTAATCGCGCCTCCAATTGAGTACTTCAAGATCCTGCGCGAGATCTGCGACCGGCACAACGTGCTGCTGATCTTCGACGAGATCATCACGGGCTTTGGGCGCCTTGGCGAAATGTTCGCCGCGGACGTCTATGAGACCTGTCCGGACATCATGTCGGTCGGCAAGGGCATCAGCGGCGGATACGCCGCGCTGGCCGCCGTGATGCTGACGGAGCGCGTTGCCAGCGCATTCTGGGGCGAACTGGCTGACGGGGTGCACTTCAACGCCGGGCACACCTACTCGGGGAACCCGGTGGCCTGCGCGGCGGGGCTGGAAGCCGTTCGGCAGATCGTGGACGGCGGGGCGCTGGACAACGGCCGGGAACGCGGTCGGCAACTCAGGGCTGGCATGGATGAATTGATGTCTCGGTACACGCAGATCGGACGCGTGGACGGGATCGGGATGTTGCAGGGTGTGGAGTTCGTCAGCGACCGGAGCACGCGATCACCTTATCCCGACGACAATCTGCTCTGCCGCGCGGTGGGGCGCACCGCCAGGGGCAACGGGTTGATCGGCCGCATGGGTGACCACACGTATGTCCTTGCACCTCCGCTGACTTCCACAGCGACAGAGATCGACGAGATGCTTGACATCCTTGACGCGTCGATTGCCGAGACTCTGGAAACCTTCGAGGAGTGAGCCGGGCGGCGTTTGATGATCGGGTAGCCGCTTACGCAGCGTCACCGAGTCATCGGGAAGGCCCGACCCTGGAGTTGACGCGTGCGTTTGCTCGGGCGCGCCCGAGCGACCTTATCTTGGACGTGAGTACGGGCACCGGATTTACGGCTCACGCCCTGGCCGCAATGTCGACCCGCGTGGTGGCGGCGGACATTGCGCCCAACATGCTGCGGCACACACGCGCAACTGCGCCAACGGCTGTGAGGGCCGTCCAAACGGACACCCACACCCTGGCGTTCGCCGACCATGCGTTTGACGTGGTCACCTGCCGCCATGCGTTCCATCACTATGGGGACGGGCGGACGGCCATGACCGAAATGGCTCGAGTAGCTCGCGCGGGTGGCCGGGTGGTGATTACCGACACGATTTCGCCCGACGACCCAGACGTGGCCGCAGCCATGCACGAAATCGAGTCGCTCCGCGACCCGTCACACGTATGCAACCGATATGGGTACCAGATTCTGGAGCTCATGACGGAGGCTGGGCTGAATGTTGAGCGCAGCACCCACACGCGCACCGAGCAAGACTTCGACGGGTGGTGCAGTCGAACGGGAGTATCAGACGCCCTGCGGCAGCGGCTCTGGCAGGCCTTTACCGACGATGTAAAGGTCCGCGTAGCGTTCGATGCCCGCGAGACGGATGAAGGCCGCCAGTTTTACTGGCCCGTGTTGGTCGCAGCCGGCGTTCGGCGCGCCTAGGCTCGGATACGATGCGGCTGGAGCCGCGATCCGGGGGATAACGACATGGCAACGGCGCCGTTGAGAGTTGGATTTGTGGGTTGCGGCGGGATTTCCCGCCTGTACACGGACATCTACCTGGGGCTCCACGAGTTGGCGCACGTGGTCGCCGTTGCAGATCTGGTCCCTGAGCTGGCACGTGATCGGGCCGAAGGCCTGACGCACGGCTATCGGGCCGAGGCCGCGCGCGAGCATGCCATCGCCACGGGCGCCCGCAGCGATTCCGATCGCGACGATGCGTTAGCGCGCGCGGAATCGGCCGAAGACGCGGCCTCCAACACGATCCAGCAGTTTGCGAGTCACACCGATTTGTTGGCCGAAGCCGACGTGGACGCCATCGTGCTGCTCACAGCGCCGTCCGTTCGCGGCGGTCCAACCGTCGAAGCCGCCGCACAGGGGGTTCACGTCTTCACGCAAGGTCCGATGGCGCGCAGCGTGGAGGAAGCCGACGCCATGCAGGAAGCGGCCGAAGCGTCGGGCATCAAGCTGCACGTCCAGGTCGGCTCGCGCTACAGCCGTGGCATGCGGCACGCCCAGCGCGCGGTTGCCAGCGGACTGATGGGCCAGATGGCCATGGCGAAGGTTGAGTTGAACCTGTTCCGGCCGCAGTCGCCCTACTTCCGCTCCACCCACTGGCACGGCACATGGGGCGGCGAAGGCGGGACGTCGGTGTTCCACCACGGGCGCTACATCATCGATCCGTTTCTGTTCGTGGTCGGCTCGCCGATTGTCGAAGTGACGTCGTACGCGGGCGCCATGCTTCGCTTCATTGAGACCGATGACCTGACGCTTTCGCTCGTGAAGTTCGCCAACGGCGCTCGCGGCGTGGTGCAGTCGTCGCTGCTGCATCACACGAATCCGCTGAACCCGACCTACCGGATCGAGGTCATCGGCAGCGAGGCTTCGATGGTTCTGCACCAGGAATACACACATCCGGACATACCAACCGTGATGCTCGGAGCGCGCGAAAACGGCTGGGAGGCCAACGTGAAGTTCGGGTCAAATCACGACCCGTCCCTGGTTCAGCGGCTGGAGGCGTTGGAAGCCGACGTGTCCGACGCACCCGCGCGCGCCACGGAGATGTACCAGAGCCAAATCTGGCTGGAGTCAATCCTGAGCGATTCAGACACGCCGGCGCCGCTGCGTGTCCCCCACCACCACGCCGAGTTCACGCGCGCAGTCTACAAGTCGCAGGAAAGTGGCACAACCGTCACCCTACCGCTAGCAAAGGACGACCCCTTCTACACCTCTGAGGGACGCCTGACTCACGGGCGCAAGATTCCGGAGGACGATCCTTCGACGAGTGGATAGAGGGAGCGTGGGCTTTGGCCCCGACAATCGGCACCGGAGGGTCGCAGTGGGCCAGGCAACTCGCTAACTCTGACTGCGGCGAGACCTGCTTCGTGCCTCCCGAAGTGACCGCTGACTAATACGCCCCCCGGCCACGCGCAACGACCCAGAGCGTGCGCAGCAGAATCGTGAGATCGAGCAGTGGCGAATAGTTCTGGATGTAGTACAGGTCGTACTCGACGTTCTCATGAAGGGGAAGCTCACCTCGTCCGCTTACCTGCCACCAGCCGGTGATGCCCGGCAGGACCGCCAGCCGCTGCCGCTGCCAGGACTCATAGCGCTCGACGACCCATGGAAGCTCGGGGCGCGGGCCTACCAGGCTCATTTCCCCGCGCACGACGTTCCAGAGCTGCGGCAACTCGTCCAGGCTTGTGCGGCGCAGGAAGCGACCGACGCGCGTAACTCGCGGGTCGTTGAGCGGTTTATACACTGCATTCGTCGCTGCGCCTTGCTGCAGGGCAGCTTCCTGCTGGCTCTCCGCATCCGGGACCATGGTTCGCAGCTTAAACATCGTGAATGTACGTCCGGTCTCGCCAACGCGGCGCTGTGAGAACACCACCGGCCGACCGCCGTCGAAGAAGACAGCAATGGCCAGAATGGCGAGCAGCGGCGCCATCAGGACCAGAGATACTCCCGCCAGCACGAGGTCGAACACCCGCTTGACGAACCGATCGAATCCAGTAATGACCGGTGCCCGCACGCTGATCAGCGGCAGGCCCCATACATCCTCCGCCATTGCCCGGCCGGCCATGAGATGAAACACATCGGGAACCAACCTGATCCGGACCGGAGCAGCATCCAGCGCCACCACGATTTCCCGCATCCGTTCGTGCGCGTGCATGGGCAGGGCGATCAGTACGTCGTCCACTTCATAGCGATCAATCAGATTGGCTAGCTCGTCGCAGGCACCAAGCACTCGGGCGTCATGTATCCGTTCGCCAAGTTTGCCCGGGTCATCGTCCGCGAACCCCACGACCTGAAACCCGGACCACGGACGGTCGCGAATCATGGCTGCGACACGCTCGCCGACCGGACCCGCGCCAACGATCAACACCCTAGTGGCGCCGCGACCTGAAATGCGTCGATTGCGCATGACCAGGTTGAGCAGCCAGCGAAGATTGATGAGCAAGAGCGCATCGAGCGCGATGAAGTACAAGAAGAGCAGACGCGAAAGGAATTCGACCTTGAGAACGAAAAAGGCCGCGAACAGAACGATGGTCGCGAAGACGATAGCCGGAATCAGCGCACGGATTTCATCCACGACCCGCAGTAGCCGCTTATGGTCGTAAAGATGAACCATTCGAAAGAAAAACGCCCAGACGACCGCAACGACTACGTACTCCCGCACCGTGAGCCAGGAGAGCAGGCTGGCGTCACCAGCCCCAACTGGCAGGGTGTGCCGCAAGACATCAGCCAAGAAGAGGGCCAAGAGCGTGAGGGCAATGTCGACGACGGCTAAGGCACCGCCGAAAAGCCGAGCGCGCTCCCTCACGTCAGCGCTCCCCTATCAATTCCCGGTACACCTCTTCCGTCGCCTGGGCCATGGCCTTGGCATCGTGGTACACCGCCACAGCGGTACGCGCTTGCTCCGCAAGCGTGCGAGCCTCAATGGAGTGTGTCAACAAGCGCAGCACTGCCGTGGCGGCAGCCGGAATGTCGCCCGGTTCGACCAGCAACCCCGTGCGCTCGTGCTTGATGAGGTCCGACGTGCCAACAGCGTTGGCGGCAACGATGGGCACCCCTGCCGTCATGACCTCCATGATCGAGTAGGGCACCCCCTCCCAGCGGGCCATGTGCAGGTAGACGTCCATTGCCGTCAACAGGGCTCGCGCGTCGGTCACGAATCCGGGCAGCGAAGTCGCCTCGCGGATGCCCAGTGACTGCAGGCGAGCCTCCACCTGAATGCGCAGTTCACCGTCGTTTGTCCAGAGAAAGCGGGTGTCGGGACGTTGGCGGTAGATCGCCGCGAATGTCTCCGCAATGTCGAATGGCGCCTTCTGCTCGGTAAATCGCGCGGTGGTTCCGATAATCGGCGCGTCAGCCGGCAGGTCGAGCCGACGGCGAGCCTCGGCACGCGGCACCGGCTTGAACGGCGCAAAAGTTAGCGGAATCTTCCGAGTTTTCTGAGGCGCCACGACGCCGTTCGCCACCTGCCGTTCGCCCTCGGACAGGACAATGAGGATCGAGGTCAGGCTCCCCAGCGCCACCTCCAGCCAGCGCAGCGGCACGCGCGCGATCGGCGAGGGAAAGTTGAGGAAATAGAACCCGTGGGGGGTGTGGACGGTCCGCGTACCCGGAGTGAGCATGGCGGCCACGCGACCAACGACGCCAGCCTTGGTGCTGTGCGTGTGCACGATGTCATAACGCCCGCGATGCATGAGCTGAAGCAGCGACCACGTCGCGCGCAAATCCTGCACTGGTCGAATGGCCCGCACCATGGGTACAACGTGCAATTCAACGTCGAGCGCGGACATGTCCTCGAAGAATGAGGTGTCTCCGCGCGGCTCCGAGCGCACGCGGGGACAGGCCACTTCAATGTGGAATGACTGACGATCGGACGCCGCAGCGAGATCCAGCAGATGGCGCTTCGTGCCGCCAATCGTGGCCTCCATGACCTGGAGGACTCGAGTCGGGCGGCCGGTCATCGGCTGCGCTAGCGCAGCACCGCCTCTTGCATCCATGCGTACTCTGCCGCGATTCCCTCGTGGATGGTGGTGGACGGGTCGAACCCGAGCACGCGGCGCGCTTTCGACGTATCGGCCTGGCTATGTAGCTGGTCGGCCGGATGCGCCTCGCCATAAATGCGCTTAACCGGCCTGCCGACCACGCGCTCCATCGAGTCGATCAATTCGTTGACCGAAGCGGTTGGGCCACTGCCGATGTTGAACGTCTCTCCGATCGGCAACGCGTCCAACACTCGCACCTGCGCGTCGACCGCGTCCGCGACGTAGGTCAACTCCCGCGTTTGTTCGCCATCGCCATAGATCGTGATCGGCTTGCCGGTGGCTATGGCCTTCAGACCGATGTGGACGAGCATGTCGGGCCGCTGGCGCGGTCCGAACAGCGTGTAGTACCTGACGACTACAACCGGAAGTCCAAACAGACGGTGGTAGGAGCCGAGCAGATGTTCGTCCAGCAACTTGGTCATCGCGTAAAACGATCGCGGCTCCAGCGGATGGTCCTCCGGGGTCGGCATCCTGGGATTGAAGCCGTAAATCGAGGACGTTGAGGCGAAGCTGAATAGTTTGACGCCGGCGCGCAACGCAGCGTCGGCCAGCCGCTGCGTCGAGCGGCTGTTGTCCTGCATGTACCGTTGGAAGTTCGTTGGTGTCCAACCCTCGCGGACGCCGGCGCGGGCGGCCAGATGAAACACGTGCTCCACACCTTTGACCACCTGATCCATCTCAAGTTCGGTGTCCAAGAGGTGAGCCTCGACGAACTCGAAATCCTCATGCTGGCGGAGTTTGTTGAGATTCGCTCGCTTCTGTTCGAGGTCGTAACTGTCAGTCATCCCGTCAAGGCCGATCACTCGATGGCCTCGCGCAAGCAGCGACTCGCAAAGATGGGAAGCAATGAACCCCGAGGCCCCTGTGACGAGCGTTACAGGACGGCTTCTTGTCTGTGGCACAAATGCCCCGCGTTAAGAAAGCGCGCCAGCCGCGCGCTGCGAAAGTATATCGGCGAGCCAGTCGCCACGTTACGCGGCGGCGTGGCGAATAACTGACGCATAGAGGGCGCGCGTGGCGGCACGCATGCCGTCCAAGTCGAACGCCTTGGCCGCGTGCCGTCGCGCGCCGGAGCCCATGCGCACGCGGCGCTCCGTATCGAGCAGGACTGACGTCAACTCAGAAGCCAGCGCTTGCTCGTCGCCCTGGGGAACGAGCAGCCCGGTCTGGTTGTGCTCCACGACTTCCGGAACCCCCCCAACGGCCGTCGCCACAACTGGCCGACTTGCCATGGCAGCTTCCATCACCACCAGTCCCAGGCCCTCCCAGTCCGACGCCAGCACCACGACGTCGGCTGCGGCCATCAGGCTCGGCATATCGGAGCGCACGCCCAGCCAGCGGACTGCGTCGCGCAGGCCCAGGTCGTCAGATTGCTGGAGCAGCCGCGCCCGGTATGCGGGGCCGCCCAGCTGAGTCTCGCCGGCGCAAAGCAACTGGGCGTTACCGAGCTTTTGGCGGACGCGCGCAAACGCTTGGAGGAGAACATCGTGGCGCTTCTGCGGATCGAGACGTGCAGGGCAGAGGATCACTGGAATGTCTGCCTCCACGCCAAGTTCGTGGCGCGCAGCCGCGCGACTCAGGCCAGCGAATGGCGCGGGATCCAGCCCATATCTAATGACCTCCAGACGATCTCGTGGAACGCCGAGTTGCTGGTTCGCCCAACGAGCGACCGCTTCGGAAATGGCGATCGTGCGCCTCGTGGGCCGTGTCGCCAGCGCGTGAAGGGCTCGCGCCGACGCCGATTCAAGCCGCGTTTCGATGTTGTGCTTGGTGGACACGATGGCACTGACGCCGCCCCCCCGCGCCGCCAGCGCGCCATACATGTCGGCACGCAGCAAGTGCGTGTGCACCAGCGCATAGCGACCCCGCCTCATCAGCGCCGTGAGCCGGGGCAGATGGATGGCGCCAAGCGGACCAGCCATGGGAATGTGCGTCAGGTCATTCACATGCGCCTCGAACTCTGAGCGCAGGTCGTGATCGCGAAAGTACACGAGGTCAATCTCCGCGAACTCGCGCAGACCGGGCAGCAATTCCAGCAGATGCCGCTGGGCGCCACCGACCGCCAGCGATGTCACCACTTGAAGAACGCGCGGTTGATGCGTCGTCACGTGCGGCTGGACAACACGGCGTCGTAGCGCGCGAGTGTCTGCTCGACCTGCCGTTGGAGTGCGAACGCCGATGCCGCGCGCTGGCGACCCGCAGCGCCCAGTCGTTGTGCATGCCGTGGATCACTCACGATGAGATCCAGCCGATCGGCAAAGGCCAACGCATCATTGGGATCGACGGTGTAGCCCCAAGCGCCGTCGGACACGATCTCAGGACCGGCCCCAAGAGTCGACGCAATGACCGGGCGACTCGCCGCCATAGATTCGATGAGCGTCAGGTTGAACGGGTCTGGATAGGTCGAAGGCGCCAGCGTCACGGTCGCGGCGGCGTAGGCGTCGCGTAGCGCCTCTGGCTCCATCCAGCCTGGCAACAGAAGGCGGCCGCCCACGCCTAGAGCGTCGGCCAGCCGCCGCAGCTTGGGCGCATAGCGTGGGTTCTCACCGGCGATCAGCAGGCGCAGGTCGGGATGTTGCGAATGCGCCAGCGCGTGCAGCGCCGCCTCGGCGCCCTTCTCTCGCGAAACGCGGGCGGCCAGCAGCGCCAGCGGCGCCCCGCCCAGCCCGTGGACCGAACGAAACGCCGCGCCATCGCCACCGCCCCACCAGTCCAAGTCCACCCCGTTGTAGACGACCTCGGCGCCTCCGAACCCGTTGGCACGCAACGCGGTTTGCAGCGTCCGGCTAATGGCGAACAGGTGACTTACGTGCTTCGCCATGTGGTGGTCGATCACAACATTGCGGGCCGGGTTCCAGCGGAAGCGCTGGCACTTGGCGCAGTTGAACCAACGCTGCCGAAAGTCGACCGGCCCGCCGGTGCAGATGAACTTGATGCAGCAAAACAGCAGATAGTCATGCGCCGTATAGAGCACCGGCACCCCGAGGCGCGCCGCCGCGGACAGCGTCGCGAACGACAGGTGCTGATGCACGTTGTGCGCGTGTACCAAGTCGGGCTTGAAGTCGGCCAGTTCACGACGCACGCCTGGCAGGACCGTCGGGTTGGCCATGGCCACGGTGTTGCGAAACCGCTCCGGATAGCGCGATCGCAGTCGCCGCACGCGCACGCCCTCCTGCTCTTGAATCGAGCCTCGCCCCGAAGTGGTGGAAACAACACACACGTCGTGTCCCGCCCGCACAAACGCGCCCGCCAGGCGCTCCACCACCACACCCGCTCCGCCGCGGTTGTCCGGGGGATAGGTGTCAGCCAGCAGGGCGATTCGCATTTGGATCGGCCTGAATGAGGGGCGGAACGATTCTAGGCGGTGTAGGTCGCCAGGCAGCGATCGGCCACGGCGGACCAGGTGAAGCGGCTCACCACATGCTCGCGAGCGGCCGTGCCCTGCATCCACGCTTGCTCGATTGAAGCCGTGAGGGCCGCCAGTGCGTGACGCAGCCTCTCCGGATCGCTTGGAGGGACAATGATTCCACCAACCGGTGGAATGATCTCGGGCATTCCGGCCACATCCGAAACAACGGCCACCGTTCCGCACGCCATGGCCTCAAGCGGCGCCAGCCCCACCAGTTCGGGCAACGTCTGACGCCGTCCACGGTAGTCCTCGTAGACCGACGGCATCACGAAGGCGCAGGCCGAGCGCATCGCGGCAATGACCTCGTCATCCGACGCCTCGGTGTGGATGCGGACAGGGCGGGAGGCCGTCTCGGAACGAAGGAACTCCAAATACCGCGTGTCGTAGGGCCGACCGTAGATCTCCAACGACGCACCAGCCGGTAGGCCTCGAATCGCGTTCTCAATGCCCTTATGCGGCAGCAGGCGGCCCACGAACACCACGCGGCCAGGCGTCTTCTCGGAACCTGGTGAGTACTTGTCGGTATCGACACCTGCGTAGATGACTTCCACCCGGCGCCCGACGTACGGGAGCGTGGCGGCAGCGAACTCGCTTTGGGCCAACTGTGCATTGATCCAGCGGCCGATTCGCAGACGTCGCACCCAATTCACTCCGCCGCCGCCGTGATCCGTAACGAAAACCCGCTTGCCGAGCGGACGGCCGATCAACGCCGACAGACCTGTGAGTCCCGACCTGGCTTGATGGCAGTGGACGATATTCGCCCATGCCAGAGCGCCCAGGAACCCCGGTCCGATCGCGTCGTACGGTCGGCCTCGCAGCTGCCGCCAGGTCCGCTGAACTTCGATGTCGAACCCGGCCACTCGACGCCGGCCCGGTCGATCGCCAAATGAGACCAGGCGCGTGGGCGTGCGCCGCAGCATCGCGCTCGCCAGTTCCAGCGGGTAGCGCTCGCCGCCTCCGCGCACCGACTCGTCGCCGAACCAGGTTGGCGACACGTGCAGAACGCGGAGGTCGCTCACGAATGCCGCTCAGCCACGATGAGATATCCGCCCGGCTCATCAACCGGCCGTCGAAATGGCCGCCAGAGAAGCGCCGACCACACGGCTACCCAAAGTGACATCGGCAGAACGCGGCGCCGTTGAAGACCTCGAATCCAGTCAAGGATGCGGCGGCCGCCAACTCGTCGAACAAGAAGCTCATCCAGGTGCCGCCAGGTCCGCTGTGTCGCGGCCGGCAAGTGTCCGTGACTGGCTACAACTACCAGGCCACGCTGGCCCAGGCAGTTCGTCCATTCTTCCAGAGACCGATAGTGGAAGTGGCCCAGCCGAGCATTCGTGGCCTCCAGCGCGGCGCACCCCGACTCAGCCTTGATGCGCGCCGCGAAGGCAGGTGACGGAACCGTGAAGACCAAACGTCCGCCTTGCCGAAGAGTTCGCGCAGCCTCCCGAACCGCTCCCAGGTCATCTGGAATGTGTTCCAGCACGCTGTGGCTGTAGACGGCGCCGTAGGTGGCGGAGGCCGCCGGCAGCGCCGTTCCGTCCGCACGCATTACGGACCGATACACGCCTGATTCGTGCGCGACCCGAACCTCGCAGGCTACCAACTCCAGTCCGTCGACCGGCCAGTGCGAGCGCAAGACGCAGCGCGCGACTTCACCGGTCCCGCAGCCCAGATCCAGCACAGGCGCGGCAAACGTCACGTTGCGGAGCATGGCGAACTCGGTGGCGCGCCAGAGCGCAATGGCTGGCTGATGGGGATGCGCCTGCACGGCCAGTCGAAGAATCTCGACGTCGCTTCGGGCTACCAGGGCGGTCGGGAAACGCCCGTCAGCCATCACGCGCGCCGTCAATGAGTTGCCGCATTCGAACGGCATAGGTGTGATCGCGCTCGACGCGACGCTTGCCGGCCAGTGTGATCGCGCGCCGCGCCGGCTCGTCGTTCAGGAAGCGGTGAATCGCGTCGACCACGTCGCCGGCGTCCTCGTAGACCGCAAGCTCGGTACCGATCTCGAACAGATCGTCCATCTGAGCCTTGTAATCCGTGAGCTGAAAGGCGCCGGCGGCCGGGATTTCGAACGTGCGCATATTCGGCCCTTCGCGCATTTGCGCGTGGTGGACGTTCAGCACGATCTTGGCGCCCCGGTAGGCGCGGGCCACGGCAGCCGCGGGAAGGAGGGTCAGGCCGCAATGGGCATCGCGAACACGATAGGTCGACTCCAGTTTCTCCCAGCCACGGCCCCACACGGCCAATGTGACCCCGGAGCGAGCAACGGCCTCAAGGATGTCAACCCTGGACCGATTCGCTGGGAGATGCCCCATGTTGTGTCGCGCGTCTCCGACGAAAATGACGTCCGTCGACTCGTCGTCGGCGTCGTCCCCGGCCCACGAAGCCGGATTCACAGCGTGCGGCAGAAACCCCGCGTGGACCCCGCGCGGTTCAAGACCGGGTGCATACGTCGGATCGGCCAGGTAAAACCGGTCGTATAAATGTGCCGCTCCGATGATGTTGGGGAACCAGCTCGGATCGTCGCCGCACCATTGCACCACGGGACCCTTCGTCAGATTTCGGAGACGCTCAACCGATTCCGGCAGCAGGACTTCGCCCTTCAGGACTAACGTGAACTCCGGCCGGTGCGCCTCGGCGAGGCTAAGCGCGGCCAGGTTGTCCACCCGCGCCGCATCAAATACCCGACCTATTTCGAAGCGCTCGGACCCCACCAGCCTCCGCTGAACCCGCCCCCACAGCCCGACTGGCCGCTCAAGGCTCCGGCTGTACCGAAACGTCCGGACATCGTGCCCCCCGGCCTCCAGCCCCAGCGCGCAGTATTCCGTCCACTGTCCGGTGTCCCATTGCGGGCCGATGAGGAGCACTCGCACGGCGAACTCAGGCAGACGCGGTGCGGCGCTTCCACAGCGCACCGAGCTCAGACCGCAGCGCGCTGCGGTCAATGACGTAGAGAAGCGCGGCGTAGATCAACACGACCACGATGCCGCCCTGGATCAGCAGGACGGCATCAGTCAGCAGCGGCAGGAGAACGAAACGGCCAAACAGCCCGGCGCCTACGGCCGCCAGCAGCGGACGTACCAGGTGGTGCGCGAGCCGCAGGTCGAATTCACGGCGACCTATCGGCAGCAATACCAGCGCCGCCAGTCCCTGCGAAACAGCCAGGCCAATCGGAACTGCCAGGAATCCGGTTCCCAGCGCCATGAGAATCGCAGCCAGACCCCAGGCAGCGGCTGCCCAACCGATCGACACCAGAAGAACCGTTTTCGTCTTACCCACGGCGTTCAGAATCGGCGTTATCAGCCCATTGATCGGGATGAGCGCATTGTTGATTGCCAGGACATACAGGGCCGGAACCGCCGGCAACCATTGATCGCCATAAATCAGGCTGGCGATCTCCGGCCCAAACGCAATGACGGCAACGAATCCCGGCAGCGTCACGATCGCATTCCACTTCAGCGTGAGCTCAGCGCCGCGGCGAACCTGCTCGGGCGCATCCTGGATCCGCGCGAACGTCGGCAGGCTAACCCGTGCCACCCACTGCGTGAGAGCCAGCGGCTGCGCAGAGACCCGGTTGGCCCAATTGAGATACCCCGTGGCGGCTGCTCCAAACGCCCGTGGCGTGAAGAGCGGGATGAGTGAGTCCTTCAGCGTGATCGCCAGGCGCGATCCTTGAAAGCGCGCGCCAAAGCCCATGTGCGGGCGCAGCACGCGTAGATTCCGCGTGGGCACGGGCCACCACGGTCGCGCCACGACTACCGCCAGCGTAGAGACGAGGCTGGCGCCGACATGTGCGATGACGAGGCTCCAGACGCCAGCGGCGCCGATGGCAAACCCAATTCCGGCGCTGTAGTAAAACAGGGTCCCAGCGATGTCGGCCGCCGCCAGTCGACCGAACTGGAAATGACGCTCGAGCAGGGCCGCCGGAACAATCCGAAAGGCGGTGAAGAAGACGGAAAAGGCGAATACCCGGGTCATCCAGGGATCGATTTGATCGTTCAGTAATGCATCAACCGCAAACGGGCCAGCAAAGAACACGATCACGCCACCAGCGAAAACGAGCAGTAGCTGTCCCGTGAACACCGCACGGAGGTCGCGGGTTCCGGGCTCGCTGCCGCGTTGGATCAGGCTGGGGTGCAATCCAAGATCCGCGAACTGCTTGACCAGTCCGGCGAAGGTGGCGATCGGAACGATGACTCCGAAGTCTGCGGGCGTTAGCAGGCGGAAGAGGGCAACGCTGCCCAGGAAGGAGACGAGCTTCATGCCGCCTTCGCGCATCCCGAGCGAAATCACCCCGCGGATCGCACGGTCCTCAAGATTTCCCTGGCGGGCCGCGGGCGCCTCAGACCCAGTCACGCGCGCGGTTCCAGGCGGCGGCCCAGCGCGTCGGCGTACACGTCCAGCAGTCGCTGAGCCGATCGGCGCCATGACATCGCGTCCGCGCGGCGGCGGGCGCCACTTGCCAGCGACTGCCAGCGAATTGCGTCGGTCAGAACGGTGCGAAGCGCGTTGGTCAGTGAGGAAACGTCGTTTGGCGGAACCAGAAGGCCGTTCTCGTCATGCACAACCGGTTCCTCCGCCCCGGAATCACGAGCGCTGACCACGGGGGTCCCGCAGGCGTTGGCCTCCAGCAGCACCAGGCCGAATCCATCGAAATCGGATCCAGCCAGGCGATACGGCATCGTCACCACACGCGCTTTGTGGTACCAGTCCACAAGCTCGTCCTGGCTGACGACGCCGGTCAGCGTGACGAATTGATCGAGCCCAAGCTCGCGAATCCGATCACGTAACCGACCTGCATATCGCGAGGACGCACTGACTGGACCGACGATTACGTAGCGGTTGGCGACGCCCTCGGCCTTCAGGCGCGCGAATGCCTCCAGCGCCAGGTCGAATCCCTTGCGAGGCTTGCACTCGCCGACCGAGACGATCAGTCCAGGCTCCCGGGGCGGTGGGTGCTCGCGTTGAAATTCCCTGGCGCGCACCGCGAGCGGCACCACGCTTGTATGCTGCACGTTGGCATCGCGCTCAACTTGCCGGCGCGTGTAGTCGCTGATGGCCGGCAGACCTCGTGCCCGCCGCAGGGCCCGGCGCAGCGGCCAGCGTTCCATCGGTGGCCGTCCCGATGGCAGGGAATACGTACCGACCAGCGAAACGAAATAAGGCCGTCGACCCGCCGCTAGTGCGACGGCCGGCGCGTAGGGCTCCACCATGCAATGAATGGCATCAGCACCTCGAAGGGCCCCAAACAGCGGTGGAAGCGTGCGCTGAAGCACTCGCAGTGGATGGCGTCGACCATGCTGAAACGACGGGATCTCCGCGTGGTCCGGGTAGTCTCGAAGATCGGCCATCGTTGCCAGGCTTCGAGGGCTGACCAGGCGAACATCCACCCCAGCCCTGATCAGTTCCCGTGCCAATTCGCCGGCGTAACGTCCCCATCCATTCGTCGGGTCAAGCGCATCGCTGACAAGCGCCAGCTTCACCGGCGGTCGACCCAGACTCCCGCGGCTGCCAGCACGATCAGTGCGCCCAGCGCCACGAGCGAGACGACTATTCCTGCAGCGAATCCCGGTGGCGTGTAGGTCATCACCACGGTATGGGTGCCTGAGCTGTCAATCGGGACGCCACGCATCAGCGTGTTCACGGTGACCATCTCCGTCGGGCGGCCGTCCACGGTTGCTTCCCAGCCCGGAAACATGGCCTCGTTCAGCACCAGCAGTCCTGGTTGGCTCAGTTCCACCCGGACGGTGACGCGCTGGGCGTCGCGTTCCGGCGGATGCACAACCTCGGTCCCAGTAGCCGGCGTTGGAGGAATGCCTGGATCGCGGTCAACCAGAACGCGGTCGGTACGACCGCCAATGGCCTCCAAGGCCTCGGGCGACTCGGCTTCGGCATCAACAATCCGCCAGTCTCGTGCGACCCAGGCCCGCGGCGCCCAGTCCTGAACTTCGTAGATATACAGCGTCTGGTCCACCGATGCCCACGCGGGCAGCGCGAGGTCCTCCGCCTGAACCTGGCGTAGCGTTGGAATCGCGATGGGAACCCCGGACGTGACGAAGCGCACGTTGGCGGCGGCCAGAGCCGGCACGCGGCGCCTCAGCAACTCGGCCCGCGCATCAGCATCCAGCGCCGAGTCCGAAGCGAATCCGGCAACCGTGGAGCGTTCGCTGCCGACATGGGCCAGATAGTCCGCGGTGGCTCGCGGCATCAGGTTTTCGTAGCCGTCGATTGACGCGCGCCCACCGGTCATGGGCAGGTTGGGCGCAAGCGTTTCATTGAGAAAGACGTACTCCAGCAGATCGCGGCGTGTTCGATCCAGCTCAGTTCCCGCGGCGGTGGACAGCTCGAACTTCTGTGCCTGGCTCCGGTACGAGAACACCCGCCATTCGCTTCCGGAGTCCGCCGGCACCACGCCGGCGGCCTGCGGCTCCCGGGCATACCAGTCGTCGGGAACGGTTGGAATCCAATGGAACGGCGCCAGCAGGACGTCGAACATCAGCACGCCAACCAGAGCCGCCTGCGCGCTCGCCGGTGAGACGCGATTGCGCAGATACCGCCAGAAGATCAAGGCCGTCAGCAAAGCCGCGAGCAGCGACCAGCGGGGCGCCCAATACTCAAGGCTGAAGGCCGCAGTCATCTGTTCATAAAGCTGATCGAACGTGCGGTAGTAGCGCTCGGCCGTCAGAAAGCGGCCTTCCGATCCGACGATGACCCGGTCGATGTAGTCGTAGGCATACGGGACAATCAGGAACGCGAATCCCGTGAGGACGATGGTGGCCGCAACGGCGCCGGCCCCGATCAATCCCGCGAGCCAGACCCAGACGCGGCCGATCCAGCGCACGAGCAGTCTCGACCGCAAGTCGGCGTCGCGCAGATGCTCGATTCCCATGGCGACCAGGTACGCCAGCCCGAACGACGCGGCGATTCCAAAGCGTGCCGGCTGTCGGAAAAATTCAAACAGCGGCAGCTTGTGAAGCAGCGGGAATCCCAGGCTGAACGAACCCATCGAGAAAATCCAGGTCAGCAGGATCAGCCCGCTGAGAAACAGGACCAGGCGTTGACGCCAGCCAACGACAACAGCCACCAATGCCAGCGCAGGCGCGGCCAGCCCCAGGTACAGCAATTCCTCGGCGTTCAGCGTCTCGTTCAGCACGCGCGGAATGTCAAATGCCGGATAGAGATAACCCAGGACGAGACTCCACGGCGGAATCGACCCCTGTGATGCAACCGCGAAGTCCAGCCCGCCGGCGCGGGCCGAAAGCCCCGTGGTTGTAATCGTGGGTAGGAGACGAACCGCGCCCACGGCCAGGCCTGACGCGGCGGCAGCCCCAACCCAGGCCAGACCGGTGACCGCCCGCTGCAGACCTGAGTCGCCCCAGATCCACCAGAAGCGTGTTGCGGCGAAGAGTAGCCAGACGAAGCCCCACAGCAACGCAATCTGGGGATGGCCGGCCAGAACGGTTACCGCGGCGCTGAGGGCCAGCAGCCCGCTGAAGCGGCGCTGCCCGCGCGTGATCAGTTCTATGGCCCCGACCCCGGCCGGCAGAGCAAAGAAGATGTCGGCGTAGTTGAGGAATCGCGAGGTCGCGAAGACGAATCCGCCATACGTAAAGAGAAACGCGGCCATGTAGGCGCCAAGCCGTGAGAGACCCCAAACCCGCCCCAGCCAGTAGGCCGCAGCCGCCGCCAGAGCCAGGCCAAGTGCCAACTCGATGAAATAGGCACGCAGCGGCTCGAAGACCCGTAGCAACACCCACGTCAGCGGGTAAAACCACCCGAACTCGGAAAAGGCAACCGGGAATCCGGCCAACATGCCGTCGGCCCAGAGCGGAATGCGTCCTTCACGAATGCCGTCGGCCAGGAGCGCGTAGCGCGGCTGATAGCTGAGCAGCAGGTCGAGGTCGAGCCAGGCCGAACCAGCAAAGAGCAGATCGCGATAGAGCACCAGCAGAGGCGTCAGCAGGCCAACCGCTACAAGTGCGCGGCGCTGCCCGACCGAGGCATGCTCAATCCCGCCGAGCAGGCGGCCCCAGGCGCCGTTCAGCCGTATCAAGAAGTCGGCGTAGATTCGAGGAACTCGCGGATTGCCGCGGCGCGCTGCGTCCATGTACGGCTCTCCACCTCCAAGCGAGCGGCCTGGGCCAGGCGAGTCGCCAGCTCCGTATCGACGAACAGACCCGCTACGGCCGCTGCCAGCGCCCGCGGATCGTCCGGCGCGACGAGCAGAGCATTGCGCTCATCGTGCAAGACCTCGCGCAGTGAGGGTAAGTCACTGGCCACGATCGGACGCTCCGCGGCCATGTATTCGAACAACTTGAGCGGCGAGGTGTGCTCGCGCGCAATGACCTGGCGACCGCTGAACGGGACCACGGCCACGTCGGCGGCGACCAGGTAGCGTCGCGCTCGGTCCGGCGGCATGTGTCCCGAGACGTGCACGTTGGGCAGGCTGGCGGCGGACATGCGAATCCGGTCCAGATCCGGCGGAACCCCGCCCACGATGATCCACTGCACCTCCGAGTCGGCGAATCGCGACGCCGCCACCAGAGTGTCGACGCCCTTCCAGGGATACAGATGGCCGAGATAGCAGACCACTCGCGCGTCGGCCGGAATGTCTAACTCAGCGCGAGCTTCGGCTTTGTCTCGGTTCGCAAACGCCTGAATGTCCACCGCATCAGGCGCCACGAACAGGCGCTCAGGTTCGAAACCTGCCTCCAGATACCACCGTCGCAGACCCTCCGTTATGGCGACTACTGCGTCCATGCGACGCGCGGCCCAGCAATGCAGGGCCGCGGACAAGCGTGAGCGAGGGACGGTGTGCACCTCAAAGCAGAAGCAGGCACGTTGCCCCATCAGGAGCCGTAGAACCGTCAGTGGAAGCAAATCGCGGCTGTAGACCACGTTGGGTCGCCAACGGCGCACAACGGTGAGGGCGGCGACAGCGAATGACCAGAGCTGCAGCACGTGGGCAAACAGCCTGATCGGGCCATGATTCAGCATTGGCCAGTCGATGGTGACGCGCTTGATGGCGTCAACCGTCGGCAATCCGATGAGTGCGAATGTCCTGCGAACGCCTGCGTATTCAAATGGGTCGCTCACCGCGAGCATGGCTGCGGTGTTCGCACGGCGGGCGTAGGCAAGCAAGACGGTTGCGCCGCCGGATGCGAATCCGGCGGCCATTTGCATGATCTGGAGCGGATGCGCCCGTTCGCTGGGAATCCGTGCATTGGCAACGATCACGATGCGCGGTGGCTCGGTCACCTCTAAATCCGATATTTGACGCGCGCCGTCATGCCGGCTGCCAACGCGCCAAATGCGATCACGTCGCGCCCCTGCCGCCGGGCGACGTCCGCCTTGATCTCTACGTCGCGCGCGGCGAGCGGCAACCGGTAACAGACGCCGGACAGGTGCGTGGACGTTTCGAGTTGATCGCGTACCGAGAGGTCCGTCCCCTCAGTCTGGTATCTACGACGCGTACGCAGGCCCGGCAACGCGCGCCCATTGGCGCGGGCGACCCCTGATTCGACCACAAGCGATTCGCCCGTTGCCACAACCTGGCCGTGAACGGCGTGGCTCGAAAGCCAACGTCGGCTGGCCCACCAACCGGGCGGCCCGAAGTGACGCCACAGGAACATCAACGCATAGCGCCCGCGGCCCGCCCGTGCATGCGTGCGGGCAATGTGCAGGAGGAAACGCGACTCGCGCGTGGCCAGCACCTGCCTCCAAGCTGGCAGCACCAGCCGCCAGGACTGCGGCGCAATCTCCCAGGTTCCTTCGGGAACCTCCGGCTCTGAGCGGAAACGCAGCTGATTGCGCCAACCGTTCCTGGCGTTTCCCACGTAGACGAGCCCGCCGCCACCGATGCGGCCGCCAACCAGGCGGTCGGACGGTCGTTTGTGTGTCCTTAGCAGCGCGCACACTCGGGGTGATTCGAGTCGCGCCACGCCGGCATCCGCCGCGAAGGACGGTGTGTTGCGTCCCGCGGCCGGCGGGTTGCTCGGCAAGTCGTCGAGCTCGGCTGCGGCATGCGCCCGTGCCAGCCAGGCGAGATCGGCGGTGTGCATGTAGCGGCAAACGAACGCCGGCGCCGCCTTCGTCGCCTCAATCAGCCCGCCGTCACCGAGCGCCGCCGCGCTCTGTGCCGCGACCCGGCCTGCCAGCGGCAGCAGCGTTTCGCGTCCGTCGGCAGCCAGCACGTACGCGCCGTATGGGGCCGAGCCAACCTCCGCGTCTGCGTCCCAAAACCACCGCTTGCCTTCAAGGCCCAGCGGAAGTACGCCATCGGGACGTAGCACGAAGGCCAGGAAGTCGGCGCCGTCCCGCAGGCGCTCGCCGAACGACGCTTCCGCGTCAATCTGCCGCAATGCATGGCGAGCGAAGGCCACGCAGCGGCTGTGGTAATAGACCGTCAGATCGGAAATCCCCACATCCTCGCCAAGCAGCGCCGCATCGCGTACGTATGCGAACGAGCCGTCCGATCGCATCTCGGCCAGCGAACCCGCCACCGAATCCTGCACGGCCCGAGCCCAGGCCGGTTCGTCGAAGGCGACCGCCGCGGACGACAGGCCCATGGCGCCCCAGAGCCGCTGATTGACCACGGGCTTGTCGATGACGTTTTTCAGAAGGTATGTCTCGCAGCAGAGCCGAATCGCCTGCTCAAAGGACGTTCGGTCTTCCGCCGCCAGCTCTTGACCGGCGTGCAGCAACAGGGACGCCAGGGCATCGACGCACTCGCCAGCGTCGATGATGTTGGTCGAGTTGTTGCGCGGATCGTGGAGACCCGGGAAAAACACCCAGGCCCCGCCAGCCGCCGGATCGGGCGCCAAGCGTGCCGCCACACGTTGCGCCGTGGCAACTGCCCTGTCGAGGTATTTCCCCTGGTTTGTGTGTGCGTGCAGCGCACAGTTGATCACGATGCTGCGGGCCGTCTTGCCGGTGTGATCGACCCGGTGTTCGGGGCAGCGGGTGTACCCGTGCTGGTCCAGAAGTCGTTCAAAGGCGTTTGACGCCGTCGCCAGCACCCAGGCTGCTCGCGGCGTCAGCGCCGGGCGCTGAGCGGTCACCATGGTCATGGCGCTATGTCCGCTCTCGAATGACGCGGGCGGGCATTCCACCCACCACGGCAAAGGGCGGAACATCGTCCGACACAACCGCTCGTACGGCCACCACTGCTCCGTCGCCAATTGTCACGCCTGGCAGCACGATCACCTCGCTGTAGAGCATCACGTCGTCGCCGATGGTCACCGGCGCCGTTTCAATTGGCGCGTCCAATGCGGGAACATCGCGCCGATCCAGCTGGTGCCGGTGTGTGTAGATCGCCGACCGACGTCCGATGTGCGAGCGCTCGCCCACCCGAATCCCGCCGGTACAGTCGAGGCGCGATTCGGACAGGACCTCCGTCCCGGCGCCAATCGAAAGCTCCGCATCGGGCGCATGGCCGGGTTCCCAGCCGGCGCGCACGTCGCGCTTCAGGCGCACGCCATTGCCCAGATGCAGCTTCAGACCGGCGGGGTAATAGAACCGGCCGTCCACCCGAACATCGTCACCGCACGCCACGCCGATCGCTCGCCGCAGCAGCATCGCCCGGATTCGCCAGAGCACGCGCTGGTAGGGCGGTAGCACCGGAAAGTCCGGTAGCTGCCCAACCATGCGGGCGAGCTGGCGTGCTGAGTCGAGGTTCACGATGACGTTCGCGCCGCGGCCACCGACGGGAAGTCGGGCCGTACGCCCATACGCAGTGCGCTGCAGACGGCCGTGAGCCGGTCGGCAAGGCCCGGAGCGCCATGCTCCTGCAACACCGTCGCGCGCATCTGCCCAACCGCGGCCCGTCGCACGCCCGCACTCAGGCTCAATACGCCATCCAACCCGGCGGAAAGCTCGGCGCTCGAATCCCCAACGAGGAAGTCACGAGCGAGTTCGCCCATCACTCCACCGTAGGCGCTGTTGTTGGTGATCAGCGGCGTCCCACAGGCCAGTGCCTCCAGCCCAGTCTTGTCCAGTGCCGGCTTCGCCCGCCAATTCACAAAGACATCCAACGATCCATAGAACCCCGCCATCGCGTCGCCGCGTACCGCGCCTACAAATTCCACGGCGTTACGCACGCCTAGCCTATCCGCGAGCCCCTTCAGTTCGTCCACATAGCCCCGGTCCGACGCATAGAACGGTTCACCCGCAATGCGCAGCCTCGCGTCCGGAAATTTTCCGCGGCGTAACTCCCCCAGGGCTTGGATGCCCGGCTCGAAACCCTTTAGTGGCGTCAGTCGTCCGGCCATCCCAATCACCGGCCCGGTTTCGGCGCCGCGCTCGGCCGGCGGGCGAAACCGCTGGGTGTCGATCCCATGGCCGAGCACATACGCGTGCTCGCTCTGGATCGGATAGCTGTCGTACGACGCGGTGACCGCGGCATCGATCAGCTGGTTGGCCCGCCGGAGCATGGGCGTCAACCCGTGACTCGCGTACCAGAGCGCGAGCTTCGTCGAGGTGGCCCGTGTAAAGGGCCAGAGCGCGACCGCGTAGGCCGGCACCATGTGGGCCACAACGACGTCGACGCGACGACCCAAGATGAGCCGGGCGCCGATCGCGCCGAATGCCAGCGCCGCCATCCGGCGTGAACGCCCGCGTTCACGTCCGAGACCATGCACGTGCACATTGGGTGGCAGATCGACCTCACCGACCCGTGCCGCTAGCACGTGTACGGCCGCGGACTGTCGCGCCAGTTCCGCCGCCCAAGTATGTGCGACCGCGAGATTGGTACTCGTACGGTCGAGCTCCTGGGTCACGAAGAGCAGCCGGAGGTCACCGCCATTGGCGTCACTCATGGTCTGTCACGTTCGGCGATTCGTCGGTACGCCGACGCGTAGGCTCCCAGGACGTTCGATTTCTCAAACTCAGCCGTAGTCGCCCGCGCCAGGCGGCCGGCCAGACGCAGCTTCTCGGGGTCGCTCAGGGCATCGCTCACCAGTGCGCCGCCGGCCTTCGTGTCCCACGGAAGTAACCAGCCATTCTTGCCATGCTGGATGGTCTCGGGCATCACGCCCACGGGCGTCGCGAAGACCGGCGTGCCACAGGCCATCGCCTCCAGACACACTCTTGGACCACCCTCGCTGAGCGACGGCGCGATGAGCGCGGACATGCGGCGGTAGAGATCAGCCAGATCGGCGGGGCTGTCCAGCCAGTCAACAAACGTGACGCGGCCGAGGATCCCCGATCGATCCAGGCTACGGCGCACCGGGTCAAGCCCTGGCCCCTGCCCGGCCATCACGAACCGCGCTCGGGAGTTCTTGGACGCAATCGTGGCGAAAACTCGGATGACGTAGCCCAGGTTCTTGTTCGCCACCAGCCGCCCCACGAACCCCAGGGTGAAGTTCTTGACCAGGTCGCCAGGGGCGAAGACATCCCGATCAATGTACGCCGAAGGTAAGACCAGGATCCGCTCAGCGGGCACCCCCCACCGCTCAAGAAGGTTGGGCACTTCGCGCCGGTTGACGACGCGGATTGCCACCGCCTGGCGCGCCACACGCGTCACGTAGGCGCGGTAGACCAGTTGTGCCAATGGTTCCCACCACTGCGCTGGTCTTGGGTGACCCGGCACATGGTGAATTTCGCTCACATACGGCGCCCGGCAGCGACGGGAGAGCCGCGCGGCGGCACGGCCGCTGGCGAAGATTCCGTAGTCGTGACTCACGATCAGGCCGTGACCGTAGCGCCGCAAGAGGTCGGCGCCGCGGCGTCGCATCCATGCCGACTGCCGTAGCCGTGAGACCGGCGAGGGCTCGACCGTTACGCCCGGAAAGGGCGTAACGGTCCTGGCTCCTTTGGCACGCGGCGCCAGCACGTCAATCCTGTCAAATTCCTCGGCCAATCCTTCCAGCGTCGTGTGAAACGGCCCACGACGGCCCGTCGTGACGTCCCGGTCGCCGCTCAACATGAGCAGCCGGGCGCTCACGGGCGCCTGGGCGCCGGCAAGGCCGTGACCTCCGACAGAATCCCCATGGTCTCGTCCACCAGCCGATCCCAGTGAAAGTGATCCAGACCTTCCGACCCGGCGCGAACCAGGCGCTCGGCCAACGCACGGTCGGTTAGCAAGCGGTTCACGGCTGCTACGAACGCTTTCTGGTCGCCGAGCGGAGTAAGCAGCGCATTCTGCTCGTGCGTGAGGACTTCCCGGTTCCCCCCGATGTCCGTTGTGACGATCGGTGTGCCCACGACGCGCGCCTCCACCAACGTGTGCGAGAGACCTTCGTAGGAGGTGTTCAGGACAAACACGTCGGCGGCGCGTAGGTACATGCCGACATCCCGGTGCGGCACCCGGCCAACAAAGCGCACGCGGTCGCCCAGACCCAGCTCCTTGGCAAAGCGCTCCAGGGCCGGCTGCTCCGGCCCGTCGCCGACGATGGCCAGAACGGCTCCGTCGGCGAAGTCCGGCACCATCCGAAGCAGATCGTCGACTCGTTTCCATCCGTACAGCCGCGAAACGGTGCAGACCAGCAATCCCTCGAAGCCAAGCAGCCGCTTTGCCTCCTCACGCGACGCTTCAATCTCTGGTATCTCGGTGAGCGCGTTGTGGACGACGCGCACCTTCTCCGGTCTGGCGCCCCAGCCGCGCACAAAGGCGCCCACGTACCCGCTGGGGACCACCACCACGGACGCAAGCGCGGTGTAGAAGCGCTGGATCGACTGAAACGCTCGAACCCGACGACCCTGGCGGGTTCGCTGAAACTCTTCGATCCCCAGCGACGTCATCCCGCGCCGGTTCGCCGACTCCCACGCCCAGTCGCCGACGATCTTCAAGACTCGCGGGCGACCAGCGAGCAACGCCGCCAACGTGGAAGGCAGTTCGATGCCGTTTATGTAAACCACATCAGATCGTCGCGCGGCCCGCCACGTATGCCAGAAGACCAGGGCATAGCGCAATGGGACGGGCGTGTTCCACGAGACCCGAACCGTTGGGAACGGTGGACGCACCAGGCCTTCGGGATCGTCCGGGCAGACGACGGCTCGGACTGCATGGCCGCGGTTGTGCAGCGTCAGCGCCAGGTTGTAGATGTGCGTTGCCGGTCCGCCCACCGTGGGCGGAAAAATATTCGAAACAAAGGTGATGCGCATCGCTGGGACGCTAGCACCGCGCATGGCGGCGGACAATGCGGCCGGCTGCGCTGGTCGGGCGGCGGGGCGTTGCACTCCGCCTGCGGATCAGTGGTCCGGCGCCTCGGTTCCGTTGGTCGAGTGCGAGCCGTTGGTCCCCGGCTGGAGCACGGGCAGCGGATCTCCCGACACCACGCCGCGGGCGCCGGCAAACAGGTTCCAGGTCGATCCACCCTCTTGCCAGATCGCATCACATCCGCGGCAGAGTTTGTAGTCGTCAAGCTTGCCGCTGACGTGCGCCTCGCGAATTGCCCGATACGCCGGATTGTTCCAGATGTCGAGTAGCGATTCTTCGGCAAGGTTGCCCATGATCTGGTCCTCGCCGAAGTCCGCACAGCAGGAGGGGACCTTGCCGTCCCAGTAAATCGCCATGGACTTCCAGAGCCAGTTGCAGGGGTAGTAGTTGGGCCCGTGGGGGCGCGCGGTGTAGAAGTCGGACGAATCCATCTGCCCGGCCCAGCCGTGCGCCCAAAACGTGTCCCACTCGTCCACAGGCAACCCTTCAAAGCGTTGCAGGAAGTGCTCCGGAATCACCGGGGCGGCACCCTTGGGAAAGCTGGAGTCCCACAACTGAATCACCTGCATCACGAAGTACGGCTTCGGGCCCGACCGGCGCTTTCTGGACTCCAGCAGGCGCAGCACGCGCTCCAGCGTGCGGTCGAACTGCGCACCCTTGCGCATGACTTCGTACTGTTCGGGCTCGCCGGAGTCAAAGCTGATCGTCAGCTTGCTCGGCGCGGCGTCCAGCAACTGCT
>JAPPKM010000005.1 GCA_028874315.1 Chloroflexota bacterium | reverse complement strand
GTCACAGAATCGGGCACATGCGGTGCGGCGGAACCCTCACATCGTGGAGGCGACGACCAATAACTAAAGGTGTCAACTCATATCGAGTGATTCCAGTAGGTAACACTCAAAATGTGTGGACGTAAAGAGTTGATGTATCGCAGCGTCACTTGATGTAACTTTCCCGCCCTCATCGTATCTTGCAAAAAAGTGATACCTTAAGTTACACTGTAGTTCGATTTCCCTGTTGGAGGGTAAGAAAGCGATGAAGCGTCCGAAGCGGCTGAGCGACACGTTCGTCCGCAAAGTCAACCGACCCGGCCGCTACGGTGAAGGGCGTGGCGGCCTCGGCCTATCGCTGCTCGTGAAAGAGCGGGCAGGTGGCGGACTGGCAAAGTCATGGAGCCAGAGGATACGCATCAACGGCAAGCCGTGCAACCTGGGCTTGGGCCGGTATCCCATTGTGACGCTGGCGACAGCTCGCGAGCGGGCGCTTGAGAACGCGAGGGCGGTCGACCAAGGAGACGACCCACGTGTCGGGTCCCGTGTCCCGACGTTCCAGGAGGCCGCCGAAAGCGTGATCCGGTTACACAAGCCGTCGTGGAAGCCAGCAGGCGCCGCGACCTCGGAGAAGAACTGGCGCTCGTCACTGCGGCGCTTCGTCTATCCGGAGATCGGCACCATGACGGTCGATGCCATTACGACCAACCACGTGCACCGCGTGCTTGTGCCGATCTGGAACGAGAAGCACGAGACGGCACGGCGGGTAGGGCAACGGATAAGCCGGGTGATGAAGTGGGCAATGGTGCAGGGCTACCGCGGCGACAATCCAGCCAGCGCGGTCGCCGCGGCACTTCCAAAGAGCGGCTCAGCTCCGCGGCACCATCGTGCGCTCCACCATACGGCGGTCCCAGCGGCGTTGCATGCCGTCCGGGAATCGGGTGCATGGCTGGGGACCAAGCTGTGTTTTGAGTTTCTGGTCCTCACGGCTACCCGCAGCAGTGAGGCGCGGCTCGCAACCTGGGATGAGGTCGATCGGACGACGGCGACCTGGAAGATTCCGGGCACGCGCATAAAGTCGGGCCGGCCGCATCACGTACCGCTCAGCGGGCGAGCCCTCGAATTGCTGGACGAAGCACAGAACCTGTCGGGTGGTTCTGGGCTGCTGTTCCCAGGTCCCCGCGGCAAGGCGCTGTCGAACATGACAACCTCGAAGCTCCTGAAGGAACTTGGAATCGAGGCGGTTACACACGGATTTCGTTCTTCGTTCAGGGATTGGGCCGCGGAGTGCACGGACACGCCACGCGCAGTGTGCGAGGCCGCACTTGCTCACGTCGTTGGTGGCGTCGAGGGCGCCTACATGCGGACGGACCTATTCGACCGGCGACGGACGTTGATGGATCAGTGGGCCGACTACTTGTCCCAAGAGTCTGGATGACACGAACCCCCGGGGGGTTGCAGCGGCCTCGCAGCGCAAGGGATTGGCGGACGCCAGTAACAGCAGCCACCGAGTCAGGGATCGCATCCGGGCGGTACCCTGTCGAGCGGAGGGCAAGACAGCTTCGCAGGCACCCAAGTAGCCAACGCTGAGCGGGTCGCGGTCGTCACCGGCCTCAGGAGCAGAGTAGTGGGAAGGCGCCAATCGCCAGCAGAGTCTCGGTCACCGGGGAGCCAAGGCGGTGCGCACCACATCACTCGCTGCGTCGAGTTGGTTTGTCGCTCGCGCGATGCCTCTGCGGTGGTGGAGACAACCTGTTTGACACGATGTGACAGAATTTGACAACTTTCTGACTAGTTGCTATACTCCATCCTGAGGAGACAGATAGATGCCGCAACAGAGCCGACGCCAAGTGTCAGTTCGCCGTACCGACTGGGAGAGAGCATCGCGAATTCAGGACCAGGTCTCTCGGACAAGCGGCTGCAAGGTCACCATCACGGATACCATCGCTAAAGCGCTTGGATGTTTGGAGACCGAATTGGAGCGAGAGCGCGCAGCCGGTGAGGGAGATTGGTGGGACAGGGAGGGACGGTGGCCGGTTGGCGAACGTGTCCGTACCGCTGAGGTGATGGATCGAGAGCAGCTCAGGATCGAAGTGGTCAGCCTCCTGTCGCAGTTCATCGCCCGCACGATGCCTGAGCGGCGACTCCGCAGGGTGACGCGTGAGCCGGGAGTGGGGCCGGGTGGCGTCGAGACGATAATCGTGCATCTCGATGACCGAGAGATCCCGTTGTTCATGGGCCGGGTGACGCTGATGAGGGTCGTCGACCCGACGCCATCGTATGTCGAGCCAGTTAGGCCGGAGGTCAAGTGAGAGTCAGCCGCGGCGAAGTCGATCTTCCGCCGATTCTGCGGATGCGGGACGTTACGGAACTTGTCGGTGTGAGCAGGATGACCATCTATAGGTGGTGCCGTTCCGGTGATTTCCCACCCCCACATCGTCTTGGAGCGCGCTGCATCGGCTGGTATCGAGAAGAAATAGAGCAATGGCGTGCCACACGCCCCGTGGCCTTAACCACGGGATAGGTTGCCAATTGGACAATTAACTGAAGGAAGCCGTGCGCTGCCTAATCGCCGCGCGCCATCGACCTCGCTCGAATAGCACGCCGCCGGGCGCCACGTCGCCGGTGGCCTGGCCCTGGTCGATCAGCCGGAGGAAGAGCTGCTCGGTCTCGTGAAAGGCCTCGGCAACGACCTGGGCGATCTCCCGGTCGTGCGGGGCGAGTTCGACCGAGGTGTTGACGACGAAGCAGCCGTCGCGTGACTGCTCGATGAGGCGCTCGAACACGCCGAGGATCGCCCCGCGGGCCGATGGCTGGTCGAGCGCCGCGTCCAGGAGCTGTTGGCGTGTGCTGATGTAGCGGCGCAGAGCGCAGATGAACAGGCGGCGCTTGCTGTGGAAGGAATTGTAGAGGCTGCCGCGCCCGATGCCGGTGCAGTCGACGAGGGTCTGGACCGAGGTGGCGTGATAGCCGTGGCGATGGAATTGCCGCATGGATCTGGACAAGACCACATCGACGCTGACGGTTCGTTTCCGCGACACCTTTCCGCCACCTTATCCGTGAATGATAGTACGCCGGACCGCCCTACCGTATCGGCGCCGGCGCGAACCAGGACACCCAGGGCGATGAGGAAACGAAACGGAACCCATAACCCGAGAAGCCACCAAGAAAACACCGACAGTATTCCATCGTCCACTGGTTGGCCACAAGGGAAGCTATAACGCCCGCGCAGGTGCGCCGATGATGGAAAGAAGGGCGGGCGCGGGCATGCTGCGAGTTCCAGCGAAAACTGCCCGGGGTAAAGCTATCCGATGAACGCGGCGCGCGCCCGCCCCGGTTTTCTCCCTGAGGATACGCCTTCATGCCCGCCGGAGAGCACAAACGGCGGCGTTACCATGCCTGAGCGCGCGCCCAGCCGCTTGGCAGCGCCTCGGTGGTGGGCCCAACACCTTCGGGCCCGCCGCGACGCGCTCTTCCGGCTGGCGTACGATCCGGTCCCGCCGGATCGTCCAGAGGCTTGGTGGGCTCTGACGTTACGGTGGCGGCGCCCGAGCATCTGCAATAGCGAGGGCGGCCAGCAGGCAAGGCCACCTGTATCGTTCTCATTACCTCGCCACCATAACATAGTTCCCCAAATAAGCGATAGAGAGGTGGCGTGTAGAAAGAAATCCTCCTAAGTGCT
>JAPPKM010000152.1 GCA_028874315.1 Chloroflexota bacterium | reverse complement strand
GGTTCGGCGACACGGCGTGCCAGACGCGGCTGTCCACGATGCCCACCGACCCGGCAGAACCGAGCAGCCGTTCCTCGTCACCGCGCGGTGTCATCGCGTCGCCGTAGGGTCCGCCGTCCCGCGGATGGTCGTGCAGCTTGTGACTTCCGGGCACGATGATCGTAGCCCCGTTCTCAACCCTGAAGTCCGTCAGCATCCAGAACGTGGTGAAGTGCAGCGGAATGTCGGGATACGGCGCCGGGATCCGCGTGTTGTGCTCTTGGTTGTACGGCCAGTCGGCATGCCACACGTCACGCGTGCGTCCCGGCCCGGTCACGAATCCCGTGAAGAACGACAGGCGAAAGCCCGGGCCCAGCGTGGCGTCCAGCACCGCCGTCAGCCGCGGCTCGGCCAGGTACGGCGCCAGGTCCTGGTTGATCCGCAAGAGGTTGGAGGTCTTGCCCAGCGCCGGGATGTCGATGTCGCTGTTGGCCATGATGTCAGCCCGAACCCGGTCACGGATTCCAGGCACATCGCCCGCCGGAATCACGCCTTCAATCAGCGTGACGCCGCGCTCGAGCAGTTCGTCGGCATGGGGATTAGACATGGGGCTTCGAATCCGCAGGCGTCGGCCGGCCGATTCTGACACTCGCAGGCCGGATGGAACAACGGCCGTCGCCGGCTGATACCGTAGTCCGCGATTAACCCGACTCGTCGAGCACGACGCCAATGGCCGACAGAACCCACGTGGGCTTTCTCGGAATCGCCGAGGCCGCGGCGGCGCTCGCCGGCGGTGAACTGTCATCGCTGACTCTGACCGACGCCCTCCTGGTCCGCATCGAGCGGCTCAATCCAACCCTCAACGCCTACACCTGCGTTATGGCGGACTCCGCTCGGACGGACGCACGGGCGTCTGACGCCCGAATCAATTCGGGTGAACGTCGTGGCCCACTGGACGGAATCCCCATCGCCATCAAGGACGTCATTGACACCGCCGGCGTGGTCACCACCTACGGTTCCATCAAGTACCGCGACCATCGACCCGCCGCCGACGCCCACGTGGTGCAGCAGTTGCGGCAAGCCGGCGCCGTCATCCTGGGTAAGACCAACACCCACGAACTCGCCCGCGGCATCACCACCGACAACCCCCACTTCGGACCCACTCGCAACCCCTGGGACCTGACTCGGCATCCCGGCGGCTCCTCCGGCGGTTCCGGCGCGGCGGTTGCCACGGGCTTGGCCGTTGGCGCACTGGGAACCGACACCGGCGGCTCGGTGCGCATCCCCTCGCACATGACCGGCATCACCGGACTCAAGCCCACCCATGGCCTGGTTGGCCGCACCGGCGCCCGCCCTCTGGTTCGAAACTTCGACCACATCGGACCCATGACCCGCTCCGCCGCCGACTGCGCCCTCATGTTGGAAGGCATGGCCGGACCGGACCCGAACGACCCGGACGCAATCGCGCAACCTGCCGGATCCTTCGCCGCTGCCCTCAACGATCCGATCGGCGGCTATCGCGCCGGCATCATCCAGGACTTCGCGGACGACGCCCTGCCGCGAATCCGCGAGCTGTTCGCCGAAGCCGTTCAGGCAATTCGGAGTCTGGACGTCCGGATCGACTCCTGGACCCTGCCCGCAACCCTTGATCCAAAAGCAGCGCAGCTCGTCTCCCGTTCCGAGGGCTACGTCAGCATTCACGAGATGTTCGACGGCAACTTCAGCTCGATAGACCCGTCCATCCATCAGCGCCTGAACGCCGGCGCCGACGCCACGGCCTTCGACTACCTTCGGGGACTGGAGGCGCGGACGGCCATTGAGGCTGCGGTCTCGGACGCCCTGGAGTCCCGCGACTTCCTGCTCAGTCCCGCCTATCCGTACCCGGCCGAACCCATCAAGCGCTTCGACGCCCGCGCCAACGACACCCTCCATGCCTCGTTCTTCAACGCGTCACACCACCCGGCGCTGGTCGTCCCCATGGGCTTCGCCGACGGCCTACCCGTCGGCCTCCAGATCGTCGGCCGCCTGCACGACGACGCCACCGTCCTCCAGATCGGCCATGCCTTCCAGCAGGTGACCACACACCACAGGCAGCGGCCGGACTTCCCGGTCCAGTAGTTTCGGCTCGATCAGCGATCGGCCCGCGTACGAACGGGCTCGGTTAAACGCTCTCCGCCGGCCTCGCGTTGGTCCGCCCCCGTTGAATCAAGGCCGTGATGCCCAGGGCGATCCAGGCTGGCGCGGAGAACACCAGCGGGTACGCCACGATGCCAATGGGCCCGAACAGGCCGCCAATCAGCGCCCCGAACACCGTGATCGGCGCAAGCACAGCGCCACATACGTAGGCGACGATGCGCGCGCGCCGATACAACAGCGTTAGGGCCACCGTCAGAGGTATCGCTGCGATCCAGGTAAAGAGCACCATTGACCCAACCATTGCGCCGATGAACAGCGCTCAGCCGCTTCCCGAATCGGCTGGCAAACCGCCGAAACGAAGAGCCGACACCACCAGGATTGCCAGCGGGAGCCAGAGCGGAAGAACAAGAAGCCGCAAGACGCGTCGAACCGTTGACGATTGCATGTGCCCACCATTGCGCCACGCCATCCGGCCATTCTATGCATGACTTGACCGGTGTCGATGGTGAGGCTTCCTACGCAGGCGTCGATTCCCAATCCTCGGGCCAGAAGCAGGAGTCGCTGGCGCGCCGGCTATAGGCCGTATATCCGCGCCGTATTCCCACCCATAATCCAGGCCCGGTCCTCCGGCGGAATATAGGGGCAGTGGTCCCGCAGGTAATTGACCTGGCTGGCGTAGTACGTCGGTGAACGTGCTTGCTCCGGCGTCAAGGCGTTGGCCTTGGTGAATTCGGACCCCCAGATCAGCTTGCGCGGCCCAAAGGTCTCGTAGAGCGCACGCAGCACCACGTCGTGTGGACCCCACCAGGCGCCCGGATACCCGGCCAGGATTTCTAGGTTGACGTCATAGTTCTTCACAAGATCCACGATGCCCTGATCAAAGGTCACCCGGCCGTCCGCGTCTATCAGACCTTCCGGCGCTTTCCTTCCCACGTAAAGACCGTGCACCACCGTGACGGTCAGATCGGGCCATGCATCCAGCAGCTTGATCAGGGCCTGAAAGTGGTCCGGCGAATCGCTGCCATACGAAACAGTGCAGACCGGCAGCTTCATCTGATCGACGAGCTCCCACACCGGCCAGAACCTCTGCGCATGGAAGTTCGCAAACGCGTCGTCTGACGGCGGCCAGGGGTCGTAATACAGCCCCTTGAATCCCTCGTCCTCCACGTGGCGCTGAATGGTCGCCAACTGGGGCGGGAGGTGCGCCTCCCCACCTTCGACCTTGATGACCGCAATGAAGCGGTCACCATGCTCCCGAACCATCCGTGCCGCGTACGTCATGCCCCAGATGTTGCAAGTGTGTAAGACCGCGAAGTCCACCCCCGTGGCGTCCATGCAGGCCAGCATGTCGGCCTCGGACTGACCGTTCTTGCCTTCCGGCCAGTAACCCGGCATGTGGTCCTGCGGCTGCTGCGCCCCAACGTGAGCATGGGCGTCGATCACCGGAAGTCGGCTGTTAGTCATGTGTTGGCGCTCCTCGAGGCCGTCAGCAGATCGACCAGGCGGTCGCGGGCCGCGTGCTGCATGGCCACGCGGGTCGCGAGATCAATCATCCCAGGCGTCTCGGTCGTCATGAAGTCGCGAATCCCGAGATCATAGAGATAGAACGGCAGCGGCCACTCCCCGTCCGCCATGTATTCGCGAAAGCGTTCGTCCCGGGTCTCTTCA
>JAPPKM010000049.1 GCA_028874315.1 Chloroflexota bacterium | reverse complement strand
CGCGCGGTGTCCGAGGCGTAGCGCTCGCCGATGAACTCGGGGACCGTGAACTTCCCGAACTTGCGCAGGTACGGCGCGAGAAGCAATGCAAGCAGGACATAGCCTCCTGTCCAGCCCATCAGGTAGACCGCCCCGTCGTAGCCCATGAAGGCGATCAGTCCCGCCATCGAGATGAACGACGCCGCCGACATCCAGTCCGCCGCCGTCGCCATGCCGTTGGCCACCGGATGGACATGCTTGCCCGCGACGTAGAAGTCGCCCGTGCTGCGGGCCGTCGACCAGAAGGCGATGCCGACGTAGAGCGCGAAGGACAGCCCCACGACGAGGTAGGTCAGCGTTTCAAGACTCATCGGAGTCTTCGTCCACGTTGTACTTCCTGTCGATGCGGGCGATGCACGCTGCGTACACGAAAATCAGCACCACGAACGTGTAGATGCTGCCCTGCTGGGCGAACCAGAAGCCGAGCTGAAAGCCAGCGAAAGTGAACTGGTTGAGGAAGTCGACCAGGAAGATGCCGCAACCGAAGGAAACGGCGAACCACACCGCGAGGCAAATGGCGACCAGGCGCAGATTGTCGCGCCAGTAGCTCGGTTCCTTGATGTGCCGCCCCCTCAACCTGCGTTGGCCGCAGCGGCCCTCCGCTCCTTGCGGATTCTAAACACTATCCGCTCGGCGAACAGCAAGGCCAGAACCAGGCCGTAGATCAACGGATCCATGAAGTCGCCCTTGGACAGCCACAGAAGATGGACCCAAGCCGCGAAGGCCGCCGGGTAGACGAGCCGATGCAGCTTGCGCCACCCCGGACCGAGCCGGCGCTGCCACCTGCGGGTCGAGGTGATCGCGAGCGGGATCAGCATCACCAGCGCATAGAAGCCAACGACGGCAAAGCTCACCTTGTAGAGCGTGTCCTTCAGAATGAGCTCAAACGGATTCCCCGCCTTCGAAAGAAGGTAGACGGCGAAGTGCAGCGCGATATAGCTGAACGCCCAGAGTCCCATCATCCGGCGGAAGCGGACCAGTTGGGGTTTGCGCAACAGCCTGGACGCCGGCGACACCGCCAACGTCAACAGCAGTATCCGGATTCCCCATTGGCCGAGGTAGTGCAGCACCTCCTCGGTGGGATCGGGGCCGAAAGCGCTTCCCGGTTGCGCCACCTCACGCCAGACATCGACGCCCAGAAGCGCCATGGGCAGCGCCAGGAGGCAAAAAACGACTAGCTTGGCAACCCGTAGGGGCGACCCAAACGCGCCCGCCAGGGTGCGCGGTCGCCCGCTCGACCCTTGTGGCCGCCCGATCCCCAAGCCCGCCTTGGACAACACGTCCAGCGCTGCCTAGTAGTAGCGCGTTAGGTCCAGCCCCTTGTAGAGCGACGCCACCTCGTCGTAGCCGTTGAACATCCGCGTCGCGATGCGGTTCGGTTTGAACAGCGTCGTGGGGAAACGTCGTTCGGAAGCCTGGCTCCAGCGCGGGTGATCGACGTTGGGATTGACGTTGGCGTAGAACCCGTACTCGGTGGGCTGCAGGACATTCCAGGTGTTCTTCGGCTGCAGCTTGGTGAGGCGGATCTCGACGATGGACTTGATGCTCTTGAAGCCGTACTTCCATGGCACGACCAGCCGGATCGGCGCGCCGTTCTGGTTCGGCAGCAGTTTGCCGTACATGCCGACCGCGAATATGGCCAAGGGATGGTTGGCCTCGTCCATGCGAAGCCCTTCGACATACGGCCAGTCGATACTCGAGAAGAACGAACGCTGGCCTCGCATTTCGGAGGGCCGGTGCAGCGTCTTGAACTCGACGTACTTGGCGTCGCTCGTCGGCTGGAACTTGTCGATCAGCTTCTTGACCGGAAAGCCGATCCAAGGGATCACCATCGACCAGGCCTCCACGCAGCGCAGTCGGTAGATGCGCTCTTCGAGATCGATCCCCGAGAGCATGTCTTCCAAGCCGATCTTGCCGGGTTTCTCGACCTGGCCGGTTACCTTGACCGTCCAGGGATCCACCGTCAATTCGTGGGCGTACTTCGCCGGATCGCCCTTGTCGGTGCCGAACTCGTAGAAGTTGTTGTAGCTCGTGGCATCGGATTCCGAAGTCATCTGCTCGCCAATGGGCTCGCCGGGTTTGACCTCCCGTGCAGCCAGCCACTCGGCGGGAAGACCTACGGCGGACGTGCCGACCAACGTTGCCGCGCCCGCGGCAAGCGTTCCCGATTCGCGCATGAATCGACGCCGGGAACGGTAGACGCTCTCCGGGGTGATCTCGGAAGGTCTGATGTCGGCCGCAGGTTTGATGAGCATGGCAGATTTCCCAGGTTCGGTTGCTTACTTGGACGTGGTTCGGGTCAGTCCGTTCCCGCCGCGATAGCGCTGCCACAGGAACATCGCCGGACCGGACAGCGCATAGGCCGTGAAGCACACCAGCAGCACCAAGGGAGGATGGGCGAAGATGACGGCGAAGACCAGCACAATGGCCACTAGGACGATGAACGGCTGGCGCCCCTTGAGATCCAGGGTCTTGGGCGAGAAGTAGCTGAACTGCGAGACCATCAGCAGTCCCACCACCGCGGTTACGACGGCCATCGTTGTCGATGCGAATAGGCTCGCCGCTTCGTCCGGCGAACTCCAGATCCACACGGCGCTTGCGATGATCGCGGCAGCGGACGGACTCGCCAGCCCCGTGAAGGTCGTGTTGTCACCCTTAGTATTGAATCTCGCCAGTCGCAGACCCGCACAGGCCATGTAGATAAACGCGACTACCCAGCCTACCTGCCCCAAGTCCGACAGCGCCCAAGTGAACGCCACCAACGCCGGGGCGACGCCGAAGGCCACCATGTCCGAAAGGCTGTCGTATTCGGCGCCGAATTCGCTCTCGGACCGGGTCCAGCGCGCCACGCGTCCGTCCAGGGTATCCAGTACCAGTGCACTGAAAATCGCCAGCGCAGCGGCGACGAAGTTGCCGCTCATGCCGGCGACGATGGCAAAGAAGCCGGCGAAGAGCGCCCCGGTGGTGATCAGGTTGGGGAGCAGGTACACCCCACGTCGGCGCAGTCGGTCGCCCGGGTCCAGTTGTTGTATGTCGTCGTCCGTGTCCTGCGGGTCCGTCTTGGCCATGGCACTCGGCAATCGTGGCTCGTCGGCGGGATTGTAGCGCCTGGCAATGCCGCCCGCCGAACTCGGCGTCGCCTACGGGCCTCGTAGGGGCCCCTATCGCGCCCGCCAGGGCGCGCGGTCGCCCGCGTCGCAACATGGCATCTGTTCGTTACGGGACGGGACAACGCCGCCAAACGGCTCGACCGCGCCCGCTAGGGCGCGCACTCGCCGTCTGGCCCCAGCCCCACCGCCCGTCCCCTACGGGGCGTTCAATTCTTGCTTCTGTCGACCAGCTTGTTGGCTTCGATCCACGGCATCATGGCGCGCAGGTTGGCACCCACTTCCTCGATGGGGTGGGCTTGGCTCTGCCGCCGCATGGCCTTGATGCCGGGTCCACCGGCTTGGTTCTCTGTGACGAACTCGCGTGCGAACTTGCCGGACTGGATCTCGTCGAGAATCCGGCGCATTTCCGCCTTGGTCTCGTCCGTCACGATGCGCGAGCCGCGCGTCAGTCCGCCGTACTCCGCCGTGTTGGAGACCGTGTACCACATGTTGCTGATGCCGCCTTCGTAGAAGAAGTCGACGATCAGCTTCAGCTCGTGGAGACACTCGAAGTAGGCCATCTCCGGCGCGTAGCCGGCTTCCACGAGGGTTTCGAAACCGGCCGTGACCAATGCCGCCGCGCCGCCGCAGAGCACGGTCTGCTCGCCGAACAGGTCGGTCTCGGTCTCTTCGCGGA